>JANQPZ010000098.1 GCA_028285215.1 Rhodovibrionaceae bacterium
GGCGGAAGCGATGCGATCCGGCCGATCTGAGGCGCGGTCAGGGGGATCATCTCCAGGTGCCGCTGGGCCAGCCGTGCGATCCGCTGCGGCTGGTTGAGATAGCTCCACTCGGCCCGCAACACATGCAGCGCTTCCCGGTCGTTGTGGATGCGCGCCTGGGCGTAGGCGAGCTGGTGTTCCAGATGCTGCACCGCGTACTTGATCTGAAAAACCAAGCCGACGGCAACGGCGAAGGAGACAAGCCAGAGCAAGGTGGTCCAGCGAAGAATCATGCCGTACCTCCAGCGGTTTCGTCAGGCCAGCTCGCCGCGGCCGTTCGTATTGCGGCGCGCAGACGCGCCGAGCGCGCACGCGGATTTTCCGCCGCTTCCCGGGGGCTCGGCTTGATCGCCTGGCGGCGGACGAGTTCGAAGCTTGGCGCCCTGCCGACGGTGGCATCCGGGAGATGGCGGGAGCCGCGCGGTGCAGCGCTCGAGCGCTGGCGCAGAAAGTCCTTCACGATACGATCTTCCAAGGAGTGGAAGCTGACCACGGCCAGACGTCCCTCGGGGGCAAGGCATCGCTCTGCGACGGCGAGGCCGCGCTCCAGTTCGCCCAGCTCGTCGTTCACATAGATGCGCAGAGCCTGGAAGGTGCGGGTGGCCGGATCGATGCCGTCTTTGGCGGCACGCACCACCCCGCGGACTGTGTCTGCCAGGTCCAGCGTTCGGCTGTAGGGCTGTGCGGCGCGCCGTGAAACGACGGCACGTGCGATCTGACGGCTTCTGCGCTCCTCGCCGTAACGCCAGATCAAGTCGGCCAGCTCTGCCTCGCTGCGCGTATTGACGACGTCGGCCGCGGTCTCGCCGCTGGTGCCCATCCGCATATCGAGCGGCCCGTCGCTTCGAAAGGAAAAGCCCCGCTCCGGCCTGTCGAGTTGAGGCGAAGACACGCCGAGATCGAGCGCGATGCCGTCGACGGCATGCGGCAGGTGGCGTTGCATGTCAGAGAAGCGGCCCTCGAGCAGCTGCAGGCGCCCGCCGAAGTCCGCGAGCAGCGACTGGCCCGCCGCAATGGCGGTTGGGTCGCGATCGAAGGCGACGACGCGGCAATCGGCCGATTGCAGCAGGCCGCGGCTGTAGCCGCCGAGACCGAAGGTGCCGTCGACATAGATGCCGCCGTCCCGAGGCTGCAGCACCTGCAGCACCTCGGTCAGCAGAACGGGAACATGGCCGCCCGGATGCGGAGGCTGGGGGCGTCGACCGGCATCGATCATGCACCACCTCCGCCGCCTTGCGGTTGGACCGCCAGAGAGGGGACGTTCTCCTTGGCGGACTGTCGCCGCGCGGACTGATAGGCCGCCCAGCGCTCGGGCTGCCAGATGCGGAACAGCGCTCCAGTGCCGACGAAGACCGCCTTGTCGGTCAGGCCGGCAGTCGCGATGAGCGGTTCGGGCAACACGATGCGGCCGTTGGCGTCCCACTGCAGCTGATGGGCGGCGCCGAAGATGGTTGCGGACAGGTCTTCCTGCGCGTCGCTGAACAGCTCGTAGGAGTTGACCGAGTCCATCAGTTGATTCAGAAAATCCTGGCCGCAGCCTTCGATCGCACCATCCACTTTGTACGAAGGAAACAGGATGACGCCGTCGAAGCCCTGGCGGGACAGAGTCGGCCGGAAGGGCGCAGGGATCGAGACGCGACCCTTGCTGTCCAGCTTCACTTCATGGGTGCCGAGAAAGATCGGCGCCATAACGTCTGTCCCCTGTCCCGGCCTGAGCCGCTGCGATCTGCAGGCGGCGAAGCCGCTGTCTCCGGACTTGGCGGGGCATCCGCCGAGCCCGTAGCGCACCGGACGCTTTCAGTCCGCGTCCGCCGGCCTCGCGGCCGTTTTCTTCCCCTCGAACGCCTCGCTCGTTCGGCGCTCCCATCCCGCGATGGCGCAGCCTGTGCCAGCCTAGCGTGGGATATCATGGGATATCATGGGCTAATATGGGTGTCAACGACACGCGAAAGTATTCGCAGGGTGTTTATAAGTTATCAACAGCCTGCTATTGCAGCGGAGGTCGCTGCTCATTGGGCTCCCTGGATCTGGGTGAAATGCAGGGTGTTAATTATAAAGAAAGGACTTGTTCTTTAAACGTTCTTGTTTATGGGTGAACAAACCCTGGCCGCGACCGGAAACAGCCACTCGGACGCCGCGACAGGCTTGTGGTTTGGGACGTTTCTTTAAAGCCAGATCGCCCCGGCTGGGATCTTTCTGGCGATGCCGGCCGGGGCGCAAATTGCCTTTAGAGTCGCCAGACGGCCTGTAAGCCGGGTTCTGTTCTTCGCCCGAGGGCGAAGAGATGGCCATTCATCTGGGACCCGCATCGCTGCAGGCCTCGCGCGACCAACCCGGGCGACGACGCGGAAACACGCCTGACCTGCCGCATGGCGGGTCCTGTCGCCCCTATTCGGTCTTGCTCCGGGTGGGGTTTACCTTGCCCGTCCCGTCGCCGGGCCGGCGGTGCGCTCTTACCGCACCCTTTCACCCTTACCGTACCGTGGCACGGCGGTTTGCTTTCTGTGGCACTTTCCCTGGGCTCGCGCCCGCCGGGCGTTACCCGGCACCCCGTTTCCGTGGAGCCCGGACTTTCCTCCCTCCGCGAAGTCACGGAGAGCGGCCATCCGGCCGTCTGGCGAGAGCGCCATGTAATGCGCCGACAAACTGCAATCAACAGGACGCCGCTTGGCCCGGTCGGCCCGGGTGTCCTCTGTCGTGCGTCACCCAAACGTCATGGAAGCGACCCTAAAGCTTCCATTGCGAAAGAACTCGGGCAAAGGGAAAGGGTCGTCTCCAGACCTCTTCCACTCAGCCTCCCAGGGAGCGATTCACTATGTCCCGCGTCTATGATCTTGCCGTTGTCGGCGCTGGCATTGTCGGGCTCGCCCACGCGCTGGCGGCCGCTCGTCGCGGTTGGCGGGTTCTGGTGGTGGAGCGGGATGCCCGGGCTGTCGGCGCTTCCTTGCGCAACTTCGGCTTCGTGACGGTGACCGGCCAACAGAGGGGGCAGTGCTGGCATCGCGCGCTGCGGTCGCGCGACATCTGGGCCGAAGTGGCGCCCCAGGCCGGAATCCCGATCGAGCATGAGGGACTGGTGTTCGCCGCGCGCAGCCCGGAGGCGTTGGCGGTCCTGGAGGCCTTCGCGGCCGATCCGGAGATGGGAGCGTCCTGCGAGGTGCTCGGGCCGGCGGATGCAGGGCGACACTATCCGCAGCTCCGGTCGGACGGTCTGGCAGGCGTGCTCCGGTCGCCGCACGAGCTGCGCGTGGACCCGCGTTTGGCGCTGCCCCGCTTGGCAGCGTGGTTGGGGGAGATCTACGGCGTCGAACTCCGCTTCGGCGTCACCGTAAGACGGGTCGACGGCAGCTGGCTCGAAACCGATGCCGGACCGATCCACGCCGGCGCGGTGGTGGTGTGCTCCGGGGCAGACCTGCAGGGGCTGTACCGGGCGCGTTTGGCCGATGCGGCCCTGACCAAATGCAAGCTGCACATGCTGCGCCTCGCTCCGCAGCCGGAGGGCTGGCGTCTGCCCGGCGGAATCATGACCGATCCTTCAATCGCCCGCTATCTCGGCTATGCTGAGCTTCCAGCCGCCGCAGCGCTGACTGCGAAACTGCAAGCCGAACGTCAGGACCTGCTCGCCATGGGCATCCATCTCATCGCCACTCAGGATGCCGACGGCTCCCTGGTGATTGGCGATTCGCACCACTACGGCGATCCGCCCGATGCCTTTCGGTCGGATACGGTCGACGAGAAGATTCTCGAGCTTGCGTTCGAAACGCTGGATCTGCCCAACCGCCGGGTTGTCGAGCGCTGGACCGGGGTCTATCCCTCGCATGCGAACAAGCTCGCGATCGTCGAGGCGCCGGAGCCGATGGTCCGACTGGCGCTGGTCACCAGCGGGACCGGCATGTCGACAGCCTTTGCCCTTGGCGAGGAGGTTGTCGCCGAACTGGCCGGCCAGGGCACAGAACCGGCGGTGGCGCAATGACCTGCACACACTTGAAAGCGGTCATCTTCGATTGGGCCGGCACCGTCGTCGATCACGGCTCTCGCGCCCCGATGAGCGCTTTCGTGGAGGCCTTCGCCAGTCTGGGTGTCGAGATTTCGATCGCGCAGGCGCGGCAACCCATGGGATTGCCGAAACGCGATCACATCGCCGCACTGCTGGCGCTGCCGGAGGTGGCGGCGGCGTGGCGCAAGGCTCAGGGCAACGACCCCGACGAGGCGGCGATAGACCGGATCTATGACGTCTTCGTGCCCCGGAATGTGGCGGTGGTCGCGTCTCACGCAGACCTGATCCCCGGCGTTGCGGAGACGGTGGAAGCGCTGCGGGCCGGCGGTCTCAAGATCGGGTCGACCACCGGCTACGTGCGCGAGATCATGGAGCAGTTGACCGGCCCGGCGGCTGCGCAGGGGTTCGCGCCGGACAGTCTGGTCTGCGCCGGCGATCTGCCGCAGGGCCGTCCGGCGCCCTTCAACATCTACAAGACGTTGCTCGACCTGCAGGTCTGGCCGGCGTGGAGTTGCGTGAAGGTCGATGACACCGAACCGGGCATCGCCGAGGGTATCAATGCCGGTTGCTGGACCGTCGGCGTTGCCCTGACCGGCAACGCCGTCGGCTTGTCCCGCGAAGAGCTGGAAGCCCTACCGCAGCGTGAGGTCGCCCGGCTGCGGACTGTGGCGACGCAGCGGCTGACCGCGGCCGGTGCCCATCTGGTGATCGACAGCGTTGCGGACCTGCTGCCTGTCGTGGCGACCTTCGAAGGTCGTCTGGCGCGCGGCGAACGGCCCTAATGCATTAGCCGGCCAGGAGAATTTGCACTCTCCCGGTGAAGTCCCTAGAACCAGCTTCAGGTTTGCTGGGGAGCTGGGGCGGTCGTGGTCGTGCAGCGTCGAGTCGGTATTGTCGGTCTGGGCATCATGGGGCGCCGCTTGCTGGGCGCCATCCGAAGACATCCGGGGTTTGAGCCGGGGCCGCTCTGGGATCCGTCGGAGGCTGCCCGCGAGCGGGCGGGAGGCATCGCGCCCGATGCGACGATCGCGGAGTCCGCCGCCGCCGTGATTGCCGAGGCGGAGGTGGTTTACCTGGCCTGCCCACCGGTGCCGCGTAAGGAGTACGCCCTGCAGGCTGCCGCAGCAGGGAAGCCGGTGTTTCTCGAGAAGCCGCTTGGGGTCGACATGGCGGCGAGCCGCGATCTGGTTGAGCGGCTGAGCGATGCCGGGGTGCCATCGGCCGTCAACTTCACGCAAGCCGCCAGCCCGGCGCTGGCAGAGATCCGCCGGGCGCTGCAGGCCGGGGAGATGGGCGAACTGATCGGGGTCGACATCTTGGTCAACTACGCTGCCTGGCCGCGTGCCTGGCAGGCGGAGGCAGACTGGCTGCGCTTTCGCGCCGAAGGCGGCTTCACCCGCGTGGTCCTGTCGCACTTTCTGTTTCTCTCCGCACGGCTGGCCGGGCCGCTGCGCCCCGTCTGGGCCCGACCGAGCTTCCCGGAGCAGGAGCTGGCCGAGACGCATCTGCTGGCAAGGCTGGAAAGCGCGAACGGAGCGGTTGTATCGATTCTGGGGACGGTTGGCGGCGCTCTGCCCGACCGGCAGGAGGTGACGGTCAAGGGCAGCCGACGCAGCTATCGCATCGTGGATTTCTACCAGCTCGACGTCTCCGACGGCGGCCCGTTCGCGGTGGCGCGGGTGCCAGATGGCGATGCCCGCGAAGAGGCCCTGCATGCGCAGTTGAGCGAGCTTGCCATCTGTGTCGCCGGTCAGCCGCACGGTCTCGCGAGCGTCGAGGAAGCCCTTGCCGTGCAACAGTGGATCGAAGCGCTGCTCGTTGGCGTGGATTAAGGCAGGTGGACTAGGGAGGCTATCACGTGCAGCAGGTCTGGCTCGGTCGTACAGGCATTAAGGTTTCGCAGCTCTGTTTCGGCACCATGTCGTTCGGCGGCGATGCGGACGAAGCGGAGGCGGCGCGTCTCTATGGGGCTTGCCGCGAGGCCGGGATCAACTTCTTCGACTGTGCGGATGTCTACAGTCAGGGGCAGGCGGAGCAGATCCTCGGCCGGCTGATGGCGCGGGACCGCGATCAGTTGGTGATCACCTCCAAGTGCTTCAATCCCATGGGCGAGGGCGTGAACGACCGCGGACTCAGCCGCCTGCATATCCTCCGGGCGGTGGAGGCCAGCCTGAAGCGTCTCAATACCGACCGTTTGGATGTTCTGTTTCTGCACAAGTGGGATCCGGACGCGCCTCTGGAGGAAACGCTGCGGGCGCTGGAGGACCTCGTGCGCGCCGGCAAAGTGGTCTATACCGGCGCCAGCAATTTCGCGGCCTGGCAGATCGCGAAGGCGCTGGGGGTCTCGGCGCGCCATGGCTGGAGCGGCTTCGACGTCATCCAGCCGATGTACTCGCTGGTCAAGCGCCAGGCCGAGTCCGAGATCCTGCCGCTCGCAGCGGCTGAGGGGTTGGGCGTCATCGTCTACAGCCCGGTGGGTGGCGGCCTCTTGAGCGGCAAGTACGGGCCCGGACGCAAGCCGGCAAGCGGCCGTCTGGTGGACAACGACATGTATGCCACCCGCTACGGTGAGGACTGGCTCTACCGGACGGCGTCCGACTTTACCGCCTTTGCGGAGAAGATGGCCGTCCATCCGGTCAGCCTTGCGGTGGCCTGGGCGGGTGCGCATCCGGCCGTCACCTGTCCCATCGTCGGCGCGCGCACGGTCGAGCAGTTGCAGCCAGCGCTCAAATCCGTTGAGATCGCCATGACCGATGACCTGCGGGCCGAGATCGCCGGGCTGTCGCGTCAGCCGGCCCCGGCCACGGATCGCCTGGAGGAAGCATGACTGGAACGGCCGATGTTCTTGTGATCGGCGGCGGCATGGCCGGCGCGTCGGCCGCCGCGGAGATCGCAGCCGCGACGGCGGGGAAGGCCGGCGTCGTCGTGTTGGAACGCGAAGCCCGCCCCGGCTATCACACGACGGGACGGTCTGCCGCCACCTTCATCCAGAACTACGGCAACGCCAGTATCCGTCACTTCAACAGCGCCAGCCGACCGATCCTGGCAGCGCATCCTCTCGCGGCAGACCTGGAGGGTGCGCCCGCAAACCTGTTGTCGGAACGCGGACTGCTGTTTCTCGACGACGGGACGCAAGGCCCGGCGCTCGATGAACTACTTGCCGAAAGCGACGGCGTGGAGGAACTGGGCGAGGCCGCCGTTCGTGCGCTGGTGCCGGCGCTGCGGCCGGACAGCTTCGCACGGGCGGCTTACGAGGCCGATGCGATGGACATCGACGTCGACCGCCTGCATCAGATCTACCTGCGGTTTCTCAAAAAGGCCGGCGGCGAACTGATTTGCAACGCCGAAGTCGCGGCGTTCGATCGCCGCAATGGAACCTGGCGCGTGGACACCTCGGCCGGCGTCTTCGAAGCGCCGGTCGTCATCAATGCCGCCGGGGCCTGGGCAGACGAACTGGCTGTGCTCGCGGGCCTGCCGAAGATCGGTCTGCAGCCGCTGCGTCGCTCGGCCGCGTTGCTGGCGCCGCGAGACGGCTGGGCGGTACAGCGCTGGCCCTTGACCGGCGATCTGGGCGAGAGCTGGTACATGAAGCCCGATGCCGGCCGGATGATGGTCTCGCCGGCAGATGCCGATCCGGTCGAGCCGCAGGATGCCTGGCCCGACGACATGGTGCTGGCGGAGGGGCTCGACCGCTTCACCCGGGTCTTCGACTACGAGGTGACGCGGCTGGAGGCGCGTTGGGCCGGCCTACGCACCTTCGCGCCCGACAAGAGTCTGGTGATCGGCTTCGATCCCTCTGCGGAGGGCTTTTTCTGGTTGGCCGGGCAGGGCGGCTACGGCATTCAGACCGCCCCGGCCGCGGCCCGTTTGGCGGTCGCGCTGGCGCTGGGTCAGGAGGTTCCGCCGGAATTGGCTGCCCAAGGCCTCGAGGCCGACAGCGTCTCGCCCGCGCGTTTTCGCCGGGGCGATCCTGCTTAAGGCGATCCTGCTCTAGATCTGTGATGAGAGTAGGATTCACGCCTGAGGTGGGATCGCCAGCCCGATTCCACCTCGGGCGATCCTGCTCTAACGCTGGGTCAACTTGAACTCGATGCGGCGATTGCGACTCAGTGCTTCCTCGCTGCTGCCGTCCGCAATCGGCCAGTTGGCCGCGAAGCCGGCCGCGACCAGACGGTTTTCCGGAACGCCGCGTGCGGTCAGAAACCGCACCACTTCGATCGCGCGGGCCGTCGAAAGCTCCCAGTTGGAGGGGAATTGCGGCGTCGAGATCGGCCGGCTGTCCGTGTGGCCGTCGACCCGCAGGACCCAGTCTATGTCCGCGGGGATATCCTCGGCGATTCCGATCAGGGTGTCCGCCAGGCTTGCGATCTGCGCCGCGCCCTCGGGCTGCAGTCTTGCCGAGGGCGCGGCGCAGAGCACTTCCGACTGGAACACGAAGCGGTCGCCGACGATGCGGACGTCGGGATTGTCGCCCAGAACCTCGCGCAGGCGGCCGAAGAACTCCGAGCGATAGCGTGCCAGCTCTTGCACCCTGGTGGCCAGGGCGGCGTTGAGCCGCTGACCGAGATTGGTGATCTGCACCTGCTGCTCGCGGTTGAGAGCCTCGCTGGCTTCCAGAGCTTCGTTCAGGGCGGCAAGCTGGTTGCGCAGCTGTTGGAGCTGCCGGTTCAGCCGCTCGACTTCGCGCTGCGCCGTTTCGCTGAGTCGCTGCTGCTCCACCGCGAAGTCCTGGGTCCGCGACAGTTCGTCCTCCGTCGCGCTCAAGGCGGCGCGTGTCTCCGCGCCGCTGGCCCGTAGCTGCGCCAGCTCTTCTTCCCGCTCCGACAGGAACTGCCGCAGGTCGGCGATACGTTCTTCCCGATCGCTCAAGCTGGTTTGCGCTTCGGTGAGGGCCCGAGCCTGCGCCGCCAGTTCGGCCTCCAGCTCCGCCAGCTCCGCGTCGCGCGCCTCGACGCGGGCACGCAAGGCGTCCAGCGCCGCGATCTGCGCCGCCAGTTCCTCTTCGCGGCTGACTGCGCTTCGCTCCAGGGCTTCGATCCGTTCCGCCCGAGTCTCGGCCGTTGCAGTCGCTTCGTCGAGGTCGCTTTCCAGGCGCGCGATGGTGTCGTCTCGCGCGGTCAACTGGCCCTGCACCTCGGCAAGCCGTGCCTCGCGTTCGGCCAGGCTGTCGGAAAGGGCCGCGCCTTCCTCTTCCGCACGGGACAGGCGCAGTTCCAGGTCGCTCAGTTCGACGCGCAGGCGGTCGCGCAGGTCCTGCAAGGCCTGTACCTCGGCCAACTGCGCCTCGATGGTGGCGCGGTCGGCGGTCACCTGCTGTTCTGCCTCGCTCAGTTCGGCTTCGGTCTGGCGCAGCCGCGTTTCGGCCAGTTCCAGCCGGTTCGTCAGAAGGTCGCGTTCGTTGACCAGGGCGGCCAGATCGCCGGCCAAGCGGTCGCGCTGCTCGGTCAGGGCCGCCAGTTGTGCCGAGAGGGAGTCGCGCTGCCCCAGCGAAGCTTGCAGCTCGGAGGAGAGCTGGGAGACGTCGACGCGCAGGTTCTCGTTGGCCTGACGCTCCAGCGACAGCAGATCCGACAGCTCGTCGAGCCGCATGGTCAGCTCGGCCAGGCGGGTGTCGCGGTTGGTCAGCGCGGTCGAGAGAAAGAACTGCCCGACCATGAAGACCAGCAGAACGAACACCAGCACCAGCAGCAGCGTGGCCAGGCCGTCGACGAAACCGGGCCAGATGTTGGTGGCGCGCTCGCGGCCGGTGCGCGAGAGGTTGTACATGGGCGTCTAGCCCTCGGTTTCCTCGGCCAGGGCCGCGATGGTGCGGGCCAGCAGGCGGATTTCGGCACGGATGTCCCCGACCGTCTGCTCCCGGCCGCGTTCGACCTCGCCGGCAATGCGCGTGACGTTCAGCGCCAGGGTGCGGATGTGGTCACGGGTGGTCTCGTCGAGCCCGCCCCGGTCGCCGAGGCTGGCTTCGCCGAGCTGCTGCAGCAGCGGCTTGATCGCGCTATGGGTTTCGGCCAGACGGCGCATGACCTCCTGCTCGGTGCGCATCTGCTCCGTCAGCACGCTCATCCGCTCGGTCAGGGTTGCGAGGTTGCGGTTGGCCTCCTGCCTGTCCTCCTCGCCGCGCGCGATGGTGCGCTGCAGGGAATCCAGGCTATCGGCGGTGGATTCCAGCAGCGCCGTCAAGTAGGCCGGCACCGAGGCATCGCCGCCGCCGACGCCCTCGCTGCCGCTGGACAGGCGGGTCAGACCGGAAAGCCATTCCTCCAGCTCATTGACGAAACGATTGTGGGCCTGGCCGGCCTGCAGCTCGAGGAAGCCCAGAACCAAAGAGCCGGCCAGCCCGAACAGCGAGGAGGAAAAGGCGGTCCCCATGCCGGACAGCGGCCTCTCCAGGCCGGCCTTGAGTTGATCGAACAGCACTGCGGCATCGCCGCCGGCGGAGAGGCTGGCGATGGTCTCGGCGACCGAATCGATGGTTTCCAGCAGACCCCAGAAGGTCCCCAGCAGGCCGAGGAAGATCAGCAGCCCGATGAGATAGCGGGAGATGTCGTGGCTCTCGCCGATCCGGATCTGAATGGAGTCCAGCAGCGTGCGGGTAGAGAGCGCGGAGAGAGTGAGGCGGCCCTTGCGCTCGCGCAGCATGTTGGCCATCGGCCCCAGCAGCCGTGGTGCCGCCACGCTCTGGATAGAGCCGGGAAAGATCAGGCCGCCGCTGGCTTCCCGCTTCAGGTGCTCCAGGTAGCGCACCTCCGGCTGCAGCATCAGCACCTGGCGCACCGAATAGCCGATGCCGAGCAGCAACACGCCCAGGATCATGCCGTTGAGCACTGCGTTGGCCAGAAAGGCTTCCTGCAGGCGCGGGAACAGCAAGGCAGCGGCTACGGCCACGAAGCCGAGGAAAACCGCCATGCGCAGCAGATAGAGCCTTGGCCGTGTCATCGCGGTTCGCCTCCGGTGCCGGTTCGTACCGTCCCGGAACGTGCTGTCTCGCCTCTGGCTGCCATCGCGCTTGCGATCCTTCTTGGCCCGAGGCTACACGCTTCGGCTCAGCGCGGGGCGGGGACGATGTCGACGCGGTTGGGAGGACCGTCCGGAACGTTGTTGCCGAGGGCACGGACGTCCATGCGGGTCGAGCGGATCCCCTGGGCGATCAGGAACTGACGCACCGCCAGTGCCCGGGACAGCGACAGGCGGCGTGCCTGGTTCACCTGGCTGCTGTCGCCGGCGGCATAGGCGAGCAACTGGATTCG
>JANQPZ010000108.1 GCA_028285215.1 Rhodovibrionaceae bacterium
CCGGGCTGGCGGTTCTGGCCGGCGCGCCGCGCGGCTGGCGCTGGGTCGGCGCCACGGTCTGCGCCCATCTGGGCCTGCATCCCTGGCTCACCGCGGCGGCGGCGCAGCAGCCGGCGACCGTCTTCGCCGTGGCGGTCGTGGCCCTGGCGCTTTGGGTGGCTTTCGCGGTCTTGGGACGCCGCAGCCTCCGGGGCTGGACAGCAGCACTGCTGCTGGGGCTGCCGATCGGCCTCTCGGCCCTGCTGCGCCCGGATCTGCTCGCGCTGACGCTGCCGCTGGGGGCTTTGGCGCTCTGGCTTGCGGAGAGCCCGCGCCCCGTCCTCGCCGTCTTCGCCGCCACGGCGGCAGCCGCGAGCCTCGCCGGACTTGCCCTGCGCGCGCAGTTCCCGGAGCTGGAGGCGGTCCGGGGAGATCCCAACGCCTTCGCCGCCTTTGCCGTTTTCCTGCAGGTCAACGCAGTCGCCGTCGCGGCCGGCCTCTCGGCCCTCGCCCTGCTGGGCAAGCGCGGGGGACGGCCGGCGGCGCTGCTGTTCGGGCCGCTGCTGATCTTCGCGGGCTTCACCCTCTGGGGCGCCCCCCGCCTGGAGGGCGCCCAGGCGCTCAACCAGGCCCTTACCCTGCCGCTGCTGCCGCTGCCGGCCGTCACCTTCGGCGTGCTGCTGGCCCGCGCCCTGGACGCCCTGCCCGCCATCCGGCCCGCGGACGACCTGGGCAAGACGGCGGCCCTGATCCTGGGCCTGGTCTTCGTCCTGCACCTGCTGGCTCTGGGCTGCAGTTAGGAGCGCGCGCGAGCCGGCGCCGCCGTACCAAAGACGGCGCGCGCTTCACGATCCGATCTCACCGTCCGCTGCAATCGAGGTGAACCTGTCGCCGTGCGACCGCGACACAGTAGTCGGGTGGCCGGCAGGCCCGCCGTGCCAAGGCCGTTTTCATCGGACCCGGTAAAAGGATCGCCGACATGCTTCGCACCACGCTCCTGAGCGCACCCCTGCTGATCGCGCTCGCCGCCGCCAACGCTGCGCTGGCCGAGTACAAACATGCGGCCGTCTCGTTCGACAGGGTATTCGACGAACTGCGCCTCACCGTGCAGAACACGGTCGGCACGATCCATCTGAGCAACACCTCGAAAAGCCCGAGCCTGTCCGATCTCGCCATCGAACCCAGCTCCGACGAGCTCGTCTTCGAGGGCGTCAGCGGCATTCTCAAATGCGCCTCCTTCTACGCGCTCAGCAGCCCGAAGCACATTCTCTGGCCGCAGGACGGCACGGGGAACCCGACCCTGTCGTTGGGGCGCCGTTTCTACGACTGGAACGAAGGCTACACGAGACGCGAAACCTACGAGACGCTCGGCCCGCCGGCGATGGAGATGACGCTCTACAAACGCCAGCCGATGACCCTGCAGAAGTACAGCAAACTGCAGACGGGGACGCCGATCGACGCCAGCTTTCCACTCGCGAAGCTGGCGAATCCCGAAGGCGCAGACGCCGTACCGATCGATCCCCTCGCCCTCCTCCAGGCGCGTGCCGCGGACCACGTGGAGGGCGGCGGCACCCTCGTCGACTTCTATCGGAGCGACCAGGTCTTCGTTCTCCCCAGCCATCTGACACTGGGGGCCGGCTGTGTCATCGAGGAAGGTTACGGGGACTGGGGCCACTATGGTCTGGCCACCGTGCCCGTCGAGATCCGGATCCTCTACAGCGGCGACACCTCGCTGCAGTACGAACCCGCCCTCGCGCTCGGCGGCACGGGCGGCATTCAGCTTCCGCCGCCGCATCTGAAATCCGCCGAGATCGCGGTCACGCCGCCAAACTCGAGCGGCATCTGCCCGCGCCCGGTCACGGCGAAGGCGACGCTCGCGCTGAGCCGCGTGCCGCAGGACACGGAGACGCTGGACTACCGCTTCCTGGAAAACGCTGCGCCGGCGACGGCCTGGCAGAGCGTCGAGGTTTCGGGAACCGACAGCGTCACCCTTCACCACAAGATCACCGTCGAAGCGCCGCAGCAGGGATCCTCCGGTCTCACCCTCGCGCCGAGCACGCTCGGCTATCAGGGCGCCGGCGCTCAGCCGCTCGACAACGACAAGGTTCTGGATCAGAAGCCGACGGTCGCGATCGAAGCCCGGCTGCACGGATCGGACAAAACGGCTGTCGCGATGTATACGGCCACCTGCCAGACCCAGGGCCGCAGCAGCGTCAGCTTGGCGCACGCAATCGGCCAACTGCCCGACCTGACCGCGCGCGGCGGCATTCGGATCGGCGCGAAG
>JANQPZ010000118.1 GCA_028285215.1 Rhodovibrionaceae bacterium
TGCCCCGGCAGATGGCGGCCGGCAGCGGCTTGTCGGAACTGAGGCCGCCGCTGGACGACTGGCACGAACAGATCTGGGCCGTGACCCATGTCGATCTCCATCGCTCCGCCAAGGTGCAGGCCTTCGTTCAGACCATGAGGCGCAGCACGCCCTGACGCTGCAGAAATGCGCAGAGCCTGCGCGGAACCCAGGCTTCTTTGCGGACTCGCGGCTCTCCATCTCCGACGCACTGCAACGCAAGGAGATGAAGCGATGTCGAACCTCAAGATCTACGACCGCCCGATCGCCGTCACGGGAGCGACCGGAAAGCAAGGCGGCGCGGTGGCCCATCGGCTGCTCGACGGAGGTCATCGAGTCCGCGCGCTGACGCGCAACCCGGACAAACCCGAAGCCCAGACCTTGGCGGAGAGGGGCGCGGAAGTCCTGCGGGCCGACCTGGAAGACCGGGCGTCGCTCGATGCGGCCCTGAAGGGTGCGGCCGCGCTCTTCTCGGTGCAGGACTTTCTCGAAGCGGGTGTCGAGGCGGAGCAGCGCCAAGGCCTCAACCTGACCGACGCCGCGGCTGCCTCCGACATCGAACACATCGTCTACAGCGGCGCCTCGACGATGGACCGCAACACCGGCGTGCCGCATCTGGACAGCAAGTGGCAGGTTGAAAGGCGCCTGCGCGCCCTCGACACTGCCTGGACCGTCTTCCGGCCGGCGGCCTTCATGGACAATTGGGAATGGGACCGTGACGCGATCCTGGAAAGCGGTGTCGTTCGCTACCCGATCCGCCCGGACACCTTCTATCGGCAAATCGCAGTCGCCGATATCGCCGCGATGGTGGTGACCGCGTTCGAGCATCCGGATATCTGGAGCGGCCAGATCATGCCTTTGGCCGGCGATGTCTCGACCATGGAAGAGATCACCGCAACGCTTTCGAAGGTGACGGGCCGTGCGCTGCGGTTCGAACAGATGAGCTGGGAGCAGTGCGTTGCCGAACAGGGCGAGGAGCTGATGCTGATGTATCGCTACTTCGACCGCTTCGGCATGGACGGCGCTCCCGCCTACGTCAGGCGCTGGCACCCCGACCTCCTGGACTTCGCAGCCTATCTCCGCAGAACCGGCTGGAGCGCCGAAGCCAGCGCCGTTGCGGATTGACCGGGACCGGGGGTATCTCTTCGCGGTCGGCTGGACTTTGACGGAGTCTCAAATGTTCGAGACGGGAGAGGCGGTCGCGCGCGCCTTCTTCGACCGCTGGAACGACCACGATGCCGAGGGGATCGCCGCGCTCTTCGCCGAGGATGCGGATTTCGTCAACGTCGTGGGCCTCTGGTGGCGCAACCGCCGGGCGATCCGCAAGGCCCACGACTACGGCTTCCGCCGCATCTTCCAAAGGGCGAAGGTCGAGATCACGGAGCTTTCGCTGCGTGAACTGACGCCCGATGTACACATCGTCCATACGGTCTCGACTCTCGACGGTCAGACCGGCACGGATGGTCGGACGACCGCCCGGCGTGTCGCGGTCATCACCCTGGTGACACGCCGCGCTGCGTCGGGCTTCGAGATCGTCAGCTGCCAGAACACGGACCGCGTCGAAGGCGCCGACACGCATGTCGCCGACGATGACGGTTTCAGACCCGCCAGCTATCGGTAACGACTGGATCGTCGCTGTTTCGCATCGCAGCCTCCACTGTTCCGAACGACGCACAGGTCATGGCTGTCAGGTCATGCTGCAGGGACCGTCTCCGAACGGCCCGAATTTCGCCAACTTTTCACCCATCTTAATCTGTTCAAGCTGCCTGTGTCGCAGTTCGATCCGATCGCGCGGCGACGGAGATCGCGCGATCGGGAGCCGACCGTCTTTGATTGGAGAGAGCACCCGGAAATGAGCGCGACGTCCGCAGGCGGCGACAAAGGCAATGGGGTGTGGGCGCTGGTCCGCGCATGCCTGTTCCTGGCCCTGCTCCTCAGCGGGATATGGTGGGTTCTGGTCGACGGCGACAATGGATCCTGGCCGCTTGGCGCCCCGGCTGTGGCGCTCGCCGTCGCCGTCGGCGTGCTGGCGGGTCACCGGGCTCCGACGCGCTGGCAGTTGGGCGGCTGGCTCGGGTTCCTGCCCTTCTTCGTGGTCAGGTCCGTCCTTGGCGCCTTCGATGTGGCACGCCGCGTCTACCATCCCAAAGTCGACCTGACGCCGGCGTTCTACGACTATCGGATCCGATTGACGACGGCAACGGCTCAGGTGTTCTTCGCCAATGCCGTCAGCCTGCTGCCGGGCACCCTCAGCGCCCAGTTGCGCGGCGACCAACTGGTTGTACATGCGCTCGATGCGACCCAGCCGGTCCAGCGCGACCTGGCGATCCTGGAAGAGCGGGTCGCGCGGCTCTTCGGCCAGACGGCGAGTCTGGCCGAAACGAGCGAATGAGACAATCGGCGACCGGGCGGCGCTTTTACAGGGGCCAGTGCTTGTAGAGGGATTGTATGAGCACTACAGAATAGCGGTACCCTCCGCGCAACGCCTGCCCGCTGGCGACCGCGCTTGTCTTCGCCAACCGCTCCCTTCGGATCCTTCCCTCAGGAGCCAGACCCCGACAGCAGGAGCAGGAGCTGCCGACGGTGACCGCCTTCTACCTGGGTTTGACGTCGTTTCTGCTCGTAACGCTCGCGGCCGGGATGTGGCGAATCCTGCGCGGCCCGAGTCAGGCGGACAGAATGCTCGCCGCGCAGCTTTTCGGGACGACGGCGGTCGCGATGCTTCTGGTGCTGGCTCAAGCCATGGAGCAGCCGGCCCTGCGCGATGTCGGTCTGGTGTTCGCCTTGCTGGCCGCCGTAACCATCGTGGCCTTCGTACGCCGCGCCTGGCCCTCGGCGGGAGAAGAGTCCGGCGACGATGCTTAGCCAAGTCGCCACCATCCTGCTCTTGCTGGCGGGCGCGGGATTCTTTCTCGCCGGCACCCTCGGCCTGCTGCGGTTTCCAGACGTCTACACCCGTCTGCACGCCTTGACCAAGGCGGATAATGTCGGCCTGGGCTTGATTGTCACCGGACTTGCCCTGCAGGCCGAGAGCTGGGCGGCCATCGGCAAGATGACGCTGATCTGGCTTCTGGTGCTGATCGCCTCCGCCACCGGCGCCCATCTGATCGCTCAGGGTGCCTTGCGGAAGAGGATACGTCCATGGAAGCCGTGACGGCCGCCCTGGACTGGGCGCTCGACGGTCTGTTGGCGCTGACGCTGCTCTGGCTGGGATGGCGGGTCCTGGCCAGTGCGGATCTCTTCAAGGGGATCGCCTTTTTCATCGCTTTCGGCTTGGTCATGGCCCTCGTCTGGGTCCGTCTCGAGGCGCCGGACGTTGCCATCGCGGAGGCGGCCATCGGTGCCGGCTTGACGGGCGCGCTGTTGCTGGCCGCGCTTTCGCGCCTGCGTCAGGGTCAGGGTCAGGGGGCCGCTGCGGCGGACGCACCGGCGGAAGACCCGGCCGGGGCGCGGACAGGCGGACGACGGCGCGGCACGCACGCGGTGTTGGTCGGGCTGTCGGCGCTCTTGTTTGTCGGACTGGGCGGGGCATTGCTGTCGCTGCCGGCCGAGGCGCCGGGGATGAGCGTGCCGGTCGCCGAGAACCTCTCGACGAGCGGTGTCAGCAATCCGGTAACCGCCGTGCTTCTCAACTTCCGCGCCTACGACACACTGCTGGAGAAGGCGGTTTTGCTTCTTGCCGTCGTCGCGGCCTGGTCGCTGTCCATGGCACCCAGGGAGCCTGTCTCTTCGCCGGGGCGTGTCCTGGATGTCTTCGTACGGCTGCTGGTCCCC
>JANQPZ010000125.1 GCA_028285215.1 Rhodovibrionaceae bacterium
CTCTCCAGCCGGTCCACCCGGTTGCCCCGGATGAAATAGATCCGGCCCTTGTCGCCAACCGCCAGCGCCCCGTCGCGATAGGCCGCAAGAGCCCGCAGGCGTGAGAACGGCTGCTCGGCTCTCAGAGTTTCAAACTGGCCGCCACGCCAGCGCAGCAGATCGCCGCGAAAGCCGTTGCAGTCCACGAAGTAGCGCCCGCCCGCCAACAGCAGTTCGTCAGGGCCCAGAGCCAGCGCGGCCTGAAACCCCGTACGCAGCGGGCAATCGAGGGCCTGCCAGCGGCCGTCGCCCGAACTGGTGAGCAGCGTGCCGTCGCCACCCGCCGCGAACAGCCGGCCATCGGGCAGGCGCGCGATCGCGCGCAGATGGGCGCGGGTGCCGCTGTCCTCGCGCTGCCAGACGCCGTCCCGGCAGGCCAGAATCATGCCGTTGTCGCCGACCGCCCAGATCCGCCCCGTGCCATCGCCGGTCAGGCCGAACAGCGGCGTATTCTCCTCGACCGCGGCGTACTTTCCGTTCTCGCCGACAACACAGCCTCGCAGCAAACGCCAGTCCTCGCCGTCGAAGGCGAAGACCGAGCCCATCCAGCCGACCGCGTAGAGGCTGTCGCGGGAAAGCCCCCAGACGGCATGGATCGGCACCGGCGCGGGTGCCGCAGCTCGGCGCCAGAGCCCGTCGGAGAAATGAAAGATCGCCCCTTCGTCGCCGACCACGAAGACCTCGCCGTCGGAGGCCCAACCGGCCCAGAAGACATCGCCCGCGCCGGCGGCCAGTCCCGCGATCTCCCGCCAGGGACCCTGCGGCGGGTCTTGCGGTCCGTCACGAAACAGATCGCTGAAGAGACGCCGGCGGCTCTTTGCGGCGGTTGCCAGCGCAGCGGTCATGACGGACCGCGCTTCTGGTCGCCGGCCGAGGCGGCGCCGTGAAGCCGTGCGGCCTCCTCGCCGAGCAACTGGGTCAGCGCGCCGCGCATTTCGGCCTGGGCCGAGGGATCGAGGCCGGCCAGGGCTTCATCGAGACTTTCGGACCCGAGGTTCTCCGCGAAGACATCGTCGAGGGCGCGCGCAACCGCGCCATCGAAGTCCGCCCGGCCGAGAGCCGCGCAGGCGTCAATCGCCGATGCAAAGGCCTTGGCGGCGGCACTCTCCGGCGCGGAAACCACCAGCGGCACGCCGTCGTCGGAGGCAGAGGCAAGTTCGATGGCCAGGGGAACGCGGGCCACCGTCTCCACATCGGCCTCGGCCAGGCTCCGGGCCAGTTCGGCGTTGGGGAAGAGGTGGATTTCGCCGGCGCAGTGCGGGCAGATCATGCCGGCCATGTTCTCCACGGCGCCGAGCAGGGGCAGGCCGCGCTCATGACAGAACCGCGCCGCCTTCATGCTGTCCATCAGAGCGACCGCCTGCGGCGTGGTGACCAGCAACGCCGACACATTGGCCCCTTCCAGCATGTCGCAGAGGGTGATCAGTTCGTTGCCGGTGCCCGGCGGCATGTCGACGATCAGGAAGTCCAGCGGGCCCCAGTCGAAGGAGCCGGCGAGGTGGTGCACGAAATCGTGCTTGTATGCATCGCGCCAGACCACCGGCGTGTCGTCGCGCTCCAGCAGAAACGCCAGGGAGCCGACCTTGACCGGCTGCGTCATCGAGGGGTCGTCAAAGTCCCGGGTCACCAGACCGCCGTCGCCCAGACGCACCCGCTCGCCCGCGAAGCCGAAGAAGCGGCTTTGGTTCGGGCCGTGGACGTCGGCGTCCGCGACGCCCACCCTGAAGCCGCGCTGCGCGAGGCCGGCGGCGAGATTGGCGGAGACCGTGCTCTTACCGACGCCGCCCTTGTTGGCGAGGACCAGAACGATCTGATCGATTTCGGCCAGACGGTTCTCGATCAGCACCCGGTTGTGATGAGGCTTGTCGAGGGCGCAGACGTCTTCCTGCGGACAGAACTGACAGGCATGGCCAAGGCCGCAGTCGATGGCCGCGGGTTTCTCTGCGATCACCATTGAACGGCCCTACTCTGCGGCCAGATTGACGAGGATCCAGTCCTCGGAGACGCTTTTCAGCCCGTCCCGCTGGCCGTCCTTGCCCTGCCAGAGGGCGAAGGCGATGGGCACCTGCGCCCGGTCGAAGGAAACCTGATGCTCGCCCGCGGTCGCGATCGGCCGCGACATGACGACGATCCATTGGTTTGCCGCAGGTTTCTCCCCGTTCAGGTAGCGGCTGTCGCCGCTGACCGGCTGCGCGTCCAGCCGCGTGGTGCTGCCCGGCCCGCCGGCGGCGAGATCTTCGACCGAGTTGGCGTCCGAGCGCCAATACCAGATGTTCACCGGCGCCTCGGGGCCCGTGCCCATGATGTAGGAGGTTTCCTCGTCGCCGAGGGCGAACTGCACCGCGGCGCCGTCGCGAAAGCGGTCGTGAGATGTCATGGCGTCGCGGGTCTCGTCGCGCCAGCGCAGACGCACATAGAAGCGCTCCGAGGTTCGCGCCAGGCTGAAATAGACATCCAGCCCGGGATCGTCCTCGCCCAGGCGCAGGGCGACCGATTCGTGGACCGGCGGCGCCGGGGCCAGCCTGGTGCGATACTCCGGAAGCCGTTCCCAGATGACATCGTCCGGATCGTTGACCGCGCGCAGATAAACGCCGTCGGGTATCCGCGACACCGCGACCTCATCGCCGGGGTCAAGCGCCTTCACGTTGGCCTCGACAATGCCGTCGGCGACGGCAGGCGCGGCAACCGCAAAGGCAGAAGCTGTGTAGATCGCGGCAGCAAGACCGCGCAGAGGCATTGCTGTCATTGCTTTCTCCTATCCCCAGAGGTTCTGGTCGATGACGCGGGTGGCAGCGGCGCCAGGGCCCTCCGCCGTTTCCGCCGGAACGGTGCTCGCGGCGTCAGGATCGCGGTAGCGGCCGACCCGGGCTTCCAGTTCCGCGGCTTGGAGGTCCGCCCAGCCGGGCAGTTCCTCGATGAGGTGGCGGATGGTCCCATCCAAGGTCTCCGGCGGCCGGCCGCGCAGGCAGCCGGCGACGACGTGCAGCAGCGGGCCGAGATAGCGGCGCAGAAAGTCCCGCTGCGCCCGCCGGTAGGCGGCGGGGTCGCCGTCCCGGTGCAGCGCCTGCACCTCCAGATGCGTCAGTACCGCCATGAATTCGAGCATGCCGACCAGATGATCGGGCTCGTCGGCGCGGCCTTCGTCGGTGGCCGCCGCCTGCAGGCCGAAGTGGCGGTAGAAAGCGGCGATATTGAGCATGAAGACCGGGCGGGCCTGGCCCGCCAGCAGCCGCTCATGGTCGCCGGCCAGCAGGGAGGCCAGCGGTTTGCCCTTGGGCCCGTGGAGAAAGGCCGCGATATAGCCGGATTCCAAGGCAACGAAATCGGCCGAGGGCTTGATCCTCGGCCAGGCCCGTCCGGTGACCGCGGTCCAGGCATCGTTCAGTGCGGCGTGAAACGTCTCGCTCTCGAGTGCCCGCTGCAGTTCCGGGGCCGGGTGACCCAGGGCGGCGGCGGCGAGCCGCCAGATGGTTTCCTTCGCCGCCGCCCGCGCCGCCGAATCCCCTCCCGGGAGCGGTTGCGTTCGTGGTGCAGACACCGGCGCGCCCTCAGCTCAGCTTGAACATCTCGGCGTGGCGATAGCCGATCAGCGTGTCCATCAGTTCGCTCTCACCGCCGTCGGCCTTCTTTTGCCGCTCGCGGGTCAGCGTTTCCAGCGCCGACTGCACGCCGTCGCCGAACAAGCCCTCCAGGTAGTCCAGCGGCACCCGCGACTCCGCCGTCGGCGCGCCGTCGTCACCGATTTTCGGCGGCGACAGCGGCGGCACGTAGAAGACGTTCGGCTTCGTGCCCCACTCCGGATGCAGCGGCAGTGCCACCTTGTACTTCTCGACCAGCAGATGGATCGGGCCGGCTTCGTCGTCGCGATAGCCGATCCAGCGAATGCGGCCGACACACTGCTTCGCGCAGGCGGTGGGCAGGCCCTTCTCGATCCGCGGATAGCAGAAGATGCACTTCTCCGACTTCGAGATCTCCTCGTTGAAATAGACTTTCTTGTAGGGGCAAGCACCGACGCAGTAACGGTAGCCACGGCAGCGCTCCTGATCGATCAGAACGATCCCGTCTTCCTGGCGCTTGTAGATCGCGTTGCGCGAGCAGGCGGCGAGGCAGGCCGGGTTTTCGCAGTGGTTACACAGCCGGGGCAGATAGAAGTAGTAGCTGTTGGGGTAGTCGCCTTCGCCCTGGTCTTCGTCCCAGTTGGCCCCCCAGGTCGGCTTGACGTTGGGGCGCAGCCAGGGGTCCGTGCCGGTCATCAGGGCTTCTTCGTAGTTGTACTCCCAGGGCACGCCATAGTCTTCGGCGCTGGGCTCCTGGCCGAGCCTCAGCGCGCCGTCTTCGTCGAAACCGCCGCCCATTTTCGCGTAGTCGCGGGGATAGCCCGTGCCCGGCATGGTCTCGACGTTGTTCCAGTACATGTACTCCCGGCCATTCCGGTTGGTCCATTGCAGCTTGCAGGCGGAGGTGCAGGTGTGACAGCCGATGCACTTGTTCAGGTCCATGACCATGCTGAGCTGACGTTTCACAGCCATATCCGTTCCTCCCGAGATCCCCTTTGGAGCAGCTTGTCGCGCATCGGCATCGGCCTAGGCCGGCTCGACATCCACGCTGCTCTCGTGCGCCAGTTGGTTGGCGTTGTATTTCCAAAGCTTGAAGCCCAGATGGCCCCATCCGCCGC
>JANQPZ010000134.1 GCA_028285215.1 Rhodovibrionaceae bacterium
GCATCGGCGGCATCGGCATGAGCGGGATCGCCGAGATCCTGCACAACCTTGGCTACCAGGTGCAGGGCAGCGACATCTCTGAGAGCGCCCACGTCCGCCGACTTCGGTCGCTCGGCATCGAGGTCGCGGTCGGACACAAGGCCGAAAACGTCGCCAAGGCCCAGGTCGTCGTGACCTCCAGCGCGATCAAGCCGGACAACCCCGAAGTCGTCGCAGCACGCGAGCGTTTTCTGCCGATCGTGCGCCGTGCGGAGATGCTGGCCGAACTGATGCGCCTGAAATGGTCGATCGCGGTCGGCGGCACCCACGGAAAGACCACGACCACCTCGCTGGTGGCCGCCCTCCTGGACGCGGGCGATCTGGACCCGACGGTGATAAACGGCGGCATTATCAATGCCTACGGCACCAACGCGCGCCTGGGCGCCGGCGACTGGATGGTGGCGGAGGCCGACGAAAGCGACGGCACCTTCACCAAGCTGCCCTCCGCCATCGCCATCGTCACCAACATCGATCCCGAACACCTGGATCACTACGGCACGCCGGAAGCGCTCGACCGAGCGTTCGAAACCTTCGTCGAGAACATCCCCTTCTACGGTTTCGCGGTGCTCTGTATCGACCACCCGGGGGTCCAGGCGCTGATCGGCCGGATCGAGGACAGGCGGATCGTCACCTACGGCTTCTCACCTCAGGCCGAGGTCCGCGCCGAAGCCCTGGAGTCTTCGGCAGCCGGATCGCGGTTTTCCGTCGTGATCTCGGACCGCCGCGACGAGCGCCAGCGCAGGATCGACGACCTTTTCCTGCCGATGGTCGGACGTCACAACGTAGAGAACGCCCTGGCGGCCATCGCCGTTGCGGACGAAATGGGGCTCACGGCCGACACCATTCGCGCCGGCCTGGCCAGTTTCGGCGGCGTCAAGCGGCGGTTTACCCGCACGGGCGAAGCCCGCGGCGTTACGGTGATCGACGACTACGGCCACCACCCGGTGGAAATCGCGGCCGTGCTGCAGGCTGCGCGGCAGGCGACCGACGGTCAGGTCGTCGCGGTGGTCCAACCGCATCGCTACACGCGGCTGGCCAGCCTGTTCGAAGACTTCTGCAGCTGTTTCAACGACGCGGACGCCGTGATCGTCGCCGACGTCTATACCGCCGGCGAGGCCCCGATCGAAGGAGCGGACCGGGATCATCTGGTTGCCGGACTACGGGCACGCGGCCACCGCAGAGTCCTGCCGCTCGAGACTCCGGAGCAACTGGCGCAGACGGTCCTGCCGCTGGTGGGGTCGGGCGACCTGGTGGTCTGCCTGGGCGCCGGCAGCATCACGACTTGGGCGGCCGATCTGCCGGGCGCGCTCGATCTCCTCTACGCAGAGCAGGACCGCCAGACGGCGGGAGGGAGGCCATGAGCACGATGGCCGCCGCAACACGCCCTCGCCTGCTCGACCGCCTGCCGCCGGTGCGCGGGCGATACAGCACGAACGCCGATCTGGCGAAGATCACCTGGTTCCGGGTTGGCGGACCGGCCGAGGTCAGCTTCCGTCCGGCGGATCGCGACGATCTCCTGGACTTTCTTGCCGCCAAGCCGCAGGACGTGCCACTGACGGTGATCGGCGTCGGCTCGAACCTGCTGGTGCGCGACGGCGGTGTGCCCGGCGTGGTGCTGCGCCTGGGACGCCCCTTCGCCGAGATGCGGCGCGGCGAGGGTGCGACGCTCGATGTCGGCGCCGCGTGCCTGGACCTGACGGTGGCCAAGGCGGCCGCCGAAGCCAGTCTGGCCGGCTTGGAGTTTCTCTGCGGCGTGCCCGGGACCATCGGCGGCGCGCTGCGCATGAACGCAGGCGCCTACGGCCGCGAGCTGAAGGATGCCCTGATCTGGGCCGAGGCAGCGGATCCCGGGGGCCGGGTTCACCGGCTCTCCCCTGAGGATATGGGCCTGGCCTATCGCAAGTCGGCCGTGCCGAAGGACTGGATCTTCCTGGGCTGCCGCCTGCGCGGTGAGGCGGGCGACCCGGCAGTGATCCAAGCGCGCATGCGCGACATCCAGGACAGCCGCGAAAGCAGCCAGCCGATCCGCACGCGCACGGGCGGTTCGACCTTTAAGAATCCGCCGGGCGAGAAGGCCTGGCAGCTGATCGACGCCGCCGGCTGTCGCGGCCTGCAGATCGGCGGAGCCCAGGTGTCGGAGAAACACTGCAACTTCCTGATCAACACCGGCACGGCCACCGCCGCCGACATCGAAGCGCTGGGCGAGGAAGTCCGGCGCCGGGTCAAGATGCAGAGCGGCATCGAGCTGGAATGGGAGATCAGGCGCATCGGCGTGCCCCGGTCCCGACAGACGGAGGGCAGCGGCAATGGCTAAGCGTGTCGCCGTCCTGATGGGCGGCCCTTCGGCCGAACGCGACGTCTCGCTGACCAGCGGTGCGGCCTGCGCCGCGTCCATCCGGGAACTCGGCCACGAGGTGATCGAGATCGACCCGAAGCTGGGTGAAGCGGGCGTCGTCGCGCTGGTTCAGGCTTTGACGCCGAAGCCGGATCTTGTCTTCAACGCGCTGCACGGGCGCTGGGGAGAAGACGGCTGCGTGCAAGGCCTGCTCGATCTGCTCGGCGTTCCCTATACGCACTCCGGTCTGCTGGCCTCGGCGATGGCGATGGACAAACCCATGGCCAAGCGACTGTTCGAAAGCGCCGGACTGCAGGTCCCCGGCGGCTTCGTCGTCTCCTGCGCCGAACTGGCGGCCGGCGACCCGATGGCACGTCCCTATGTCGCCAAACCCTTCAACGAAGGGTCGTCCGTGGGCGTGCGTATCGTGCGCGAGGGCGACAACGAGCCGGCGGTCGATCCGCAAGCCTGGGGCTTCGGCGATCGCGTCCTGATCGAACCCTTCATCGCCGGCCGCGAGCTGACCGTCGGCGTGATGGGCGATCGACCGCTGGCCGTCACCGAACTGCGGCCGCATCGCGGCTTCTACGACTACGAGGCCAAGTATACCGAAGGCCGGACCGAGCATCTGGTTCCCGCCCCGGTTCCGCAGAGCGTTTCGGACTCGGCGCTGGAGATGGCTGCTGCGGCACACCGCGTGTTGGGCTGCCGCGGCGTCTCCCGGGCCGACTTCCGCTGGAACCCCGAGGAGGGCGACGCGGGCCTCTACCTGCTGGAGGTCAACACGCAGCCCGGGATGACGCCGCTGTCCCTGGTCCCGGAACAAGCGCAACACCTCGGCATAGCCTTTACCGACCTGGTGGGCTGGATGCTGGAGCACGCCGCATGCGACTGAACCGAAGCCCCAAGACCACGCGCAACCGACGCGCCGCCAAGCCGACCCGACGCCACTGGCGCTGGGCTCTGCCTGTGCTGGGAGTCGCTCTGCTTGGCGGAGCCGGTAGCTGGGCCGTGTCCAGCGGCTGGCTGGACCGGCAGAGCCAGGCAGCGACGCAGGCCTTCTTTGCCGCCACGGCGACCGCCGGCCTGGCTGTCGATGACGTCCTGGTGGAGGGACGCAACCGCACCGCCGCGGCCGAAGTGCTGGCGACCCTGGGGGTCAATCGCGGCAGCCCGACGCTGCGCTTCGATCCCGTCGCGGCGCGCGAGCAGTTGATCGCGCTGGCGTGGATCGCCGATGCGCAGGTGGAACGCCGCCTGCCCGACCTGATCTTCGTACGCCTGGAGGAACGGCAGCCCCTGGCGCTCTGGCAACTGCACGGCCGTCTCAGCGTGATCGATACCGAAGGCTCCGTGATCGAGGGTGCGGAACCGGCCCGCTTTGCCGAGCTGCCCCTGCTGGTTGGCGAAGGCGCGCCGCAGCGCGCCGGCAACCTGCTGGCGCTGCTCGACCGTGCCCCGGACTTGGCGGAGAAGGTCGTCGCCGCCGTACGGGTCGGCGAGCGTCGCTGGAACGTCGTTCTTGAAGGCGACGTCGAAGTGCGGCTGCCGGAGGTCGGTGCCACCGAGGCCTGGCAGCAGTTGGCCCAGTTGGTGCGCGAAGAGGCCCTGCTCGAGCGCGACGTCGTCACCATCGATCTACGCCTGCCCGACCGCCTGATTCTCCGCGGGCACAACGCCCCGGAACCCGCCTGGCGCCGTGCCGCCAGCGGCGAAGAAACCTGAGCCGAGAGGAGCCGCCAGCCGCGATGCGCAAGCCGCCGCGCCGCAACCGAAACGGCCTGATCGCCGGCCTCGACGTCGGGTCGGGTAAGGTCTGCTGCCTGATCGCCAGGCGCGACGGCCCCGATGGACGACCGCGCGTGGTCGGCATCGGCCAGCAGATCAGCCGTGGCGTCAAGTCCGGCGCGGTGGTCGACATGGAGGCCGCAGAGCGCGCCATCCTGGCTGCCGTCCACGCCGCCGAGGAAATGGCCGGCGACACCATCGAGCAAGCGGTGATCTCGCTCTCGGGCGGCTACCCGGCCTCGCGCACCGTGAACGTCGAGGTCTCGATCGACGGCCACGAGGTAAGCGACGCCGATCTCGCCCGCGCGCTGAACGAAGGGCGCCAGGTGGAGGGCAACCTGGGTCATCCGGAGAAGGGTCGGCAACTCGTTCATTCGATTCCCGTGGCCTACACCATCGACGGCAGCCGCGGCATCCGCGATCCGCGTGGCATGTTCGGCGATCGCCTGGGCGTCAACATGCACGTCGTCACGGCGGCGATGGGCCCTGTGCGCAA
>JANQPZ010000156.1 GCA_028285215.1 Rhodovibrionaceae bacterium
GACGTCGCCATCGTCGCGGAGACCGCGGGGACCACGCGAGACGTCATTGAGGTGCGCCTCGATCTCGGCGGCTATCCGGTTACGCTGGCGGATACGGCCGGATTGCGCGCGGCGGGGGACGCCGCACTGGATCCGGTTGAGATGGAGGGTATTCGCCGCAGCCGAGCGAGAGCGGAAGCCGCCGATCTCAAACTGATGATTTTCGACGCGACGGACGTCCCCGATCCGGCCGTTCTAACCTTGGCCGACGCGGACACGCTGCTCTGCTGGAACAAGATCGATCTGCTGCAAGACCTTCCCCCGACCTTGCCGCGCCTGCCAACTCTTGCAACGCTCGCTCTTTCGACGAAAAGCGGGGCGGGGCTCTCCGAACTCGTCTCCAGACTGACCGAAACGGTAGAGGCCCGTTTCGCGGTTGCCGGAGCTGCGCCGCTCTTGACCCGTGCGCGTCACCGCAGGGCCGTGGAGGATGCGGTCCTGGCGCTCGATCGCTCGGCAGAGGCGGAACTCCCGGAGCTGACGGCCGAAGATCTGCGCCTGGCACTGCGCGCTCTGGGACGGGTGGCGGGACAGGTGGATGTGGAGGATCTGCTCGACGTGATTTTTCGAGAGTTCTGCATCGGCAAGTGACGACCTGTTTCACGTGAAACACAAGGCCACAGCCAGACCTGCCTCAAGCGACGTGATTGCACCCCCCGATCCTTGACCCGAGGCGGCATAAACCGCATTTTCCGCTGATGCGACGCCTGGATATCATCGTGGTTGGAGGAGGGCACGCCGGCTGCGAAGCTGCCGCCGCGGCGGCGCGGCTCGGCGCCCGAACCCTGCTGATCACGCATCGGCAGGCGACCATCGGCGCGATGTCCTGCAATCCGGCCATCGGCGGCCTGGGCAAGGGACATCTGGTTCGTGAGATCGATGCCCTGGACGGCCTCATGGGCCGGGCCATCGACCGGGCCGGCATTCAGTTCCGCCTGCTCAACCGGCGTAAGGGCCCGGCCGTACGCGGCCCCCGCGCCCAGGCCGACCGCAAGCTCTATCGCCAAGCGATCCAGGCCTTGTTGGCGGAACAGCCGAACCTCGAGCTTCGCGAAGCCGAAGTCGCAGACCTGCGCCTCGACGATGCCGGGCACTGCACCGGCGTGGTCACGGCTGAAGGCGAAGAGATCTCCGCCGCGGCCGTCGTCCTCACCACCGGCACCTTTCTGAGAGGTCTGATTCATCGGGGCGAACTGCGGACGCCTGCCGGCAGGGTCGGGGAGGCGCCCTCCATCGGGCTTGCGCGAACCTTGGAACGCTTCGGGTTCGCCCTCGGTCGCCTAAAGACGGGAACGCCGCCTCGGCTGGACGGCCGGAGTATCGACTGGCAAGCCCTCACGCCTCAGCCGGGCGACGACCCGCCGCAACCCTTCTCCACTCTCACCAAGGCTATCACCGTCCCGCAGGTTGCTTGCCACATCACCCATACCAATAGGCAGGCTCACGATCTGATCCGGAACAATCTTCACCGAGCACCGATCTACTCCGGCCAGATCGAGTCCACCGGCCCGCGCTACTGCCCATCGATCGAAGATAAGGTCGTCCGCTTTGCCGAGCGCGATGCGCACCAGGTCTTTCTGGAGCCGGAAGGTCTCGACGACGATACGGTCTATCCGAACGGCATTTCCACCTCCTTGCCGGCTGAGGTGCAGGAAGCCTTTCTGAAGACCATGCGAGGCCTCGAGAGGGCGGTGGTCCTTCAGCATGGCTATGCGATCGAGTACGACCATGTCGATCCGCGCGAGCTGACACCCGGTCTGGAGACCCGGCGCCTCCCGGGTCTGTATCTCGCCGGTCAGATCAACGGCACGACGGGTTACGAGGAAGCAGCCGCACAGGGGCTGATCGCCGGCATCAATGCGGCTCTGGCCGCGGGCGGCAGCGACCAACCCTGGAGTCTGGATCGCGCGGAAGCCTACATCGGCGTGCTGATCGACGACTTGATCACGCGTGGCGTCACCGAGCCCTATCGCATGTTCACCAGTCGGGCCGAATACCGACTGAGCCTGCGCGCCGACAACGCCGATCAGCGCCTCACTCCGGCCGGAGTTGCGTTGGGCTGCGTGGCTGCGGAGCGGACCGCGGCCTTCCAAACCAAACTCCAAGCGCTCGAGGCCGCCCGAACGCTAACTCGGCAGCTTTCCGCGACGCCGGATCAGCTCGCGAAAGCGGGCTTCAAGATCAACCGGGACGGCGTGCGCCGCAGTGCGTTCGATCTGCTGCGCCATCCCGATATCGACATGCGGCAGCTCGCCGGCTATTGGCCGGCGCTGGGCGCGGTGTCCCCGGAGATTGCCGAGCAGGTCGAAATCGACGCCCGCTACACGGGATACCTCGAACGACAGGAGGCCGACGTCCGCGCCTTTCGTCGCGACGAGGCCCTGGTGCTGCCCGATGATCTGGACTACGACCGGATCCAGGGACTTCGCCCGGAGATCCGCGAGAAACTGGCTGCGGGCCGCCCCCATACCCTCGGTGCCGCCGGGCGTATTTCCGGCGTAACGCCAGCCGCGCTGGTTGCCCTGCTCCAGTATGTCCGGCGAACGCCCCGGGAAGACACGGCGGCCTAGCCGCATTCGCGGGCCGCTCTGTTTCACGTGAAACACGCCGGCCGCTCAGCGGCCTAACGCGGAAGGCGAGGCCGACTCTTCATGCAGCCTCCCGCCAGTCGCCCCCGTCTTCCCCGCTGTTCACAGCGGGTGATGAGCCGAACCCGACTTGTGAGGCGGCAAGAAGCCGCGTAAGACCTGCGACATGACTGCCGCTCTGCACAGCCAGGCCTTCGGACCGGAAGACTTTCTGTCCGAGACCGGTGTTTCACGTGAAACACTGGGCCGGCTGCAGATCTATGCGGATCTGCTGGCGAGGTGGAATCGGGCGATCAATCTGGTAGGTCCGGCGACACTTTCCGATCTCTGGCGCCGGCACATGCTGGACAGTGCGCAGCTGATACCGCTGCTGCCGACACGAGACCTGCTCACCCTTGCCGACCTTGGGAGCGGCGCAGGGTTTCCCGGCCTCGTGCTCGCGCTCTGCAATGTCGGTGAGGTCCACCTCATCGAGTCCGATCAAAAGAAGACAACCTTCTTGCGTGAGGTCCTGCGCGAAACGTCCACTGCGGCCACGATTCACTGCGAGCGGATCGAGAGCATCTCCGATCTGCAGGTCGACGTTGTCACAGCCCGAGCGCTGGCCCCGCTCGCCGAGCTGGTCGCCTACGCGGCACCGCTGATGAAACCGGACGGTCTCTGTCTTTTCCTGAAAGGCCAGGGGATCGCAGACGAATTGACCCGGCTACCGAAGGCCCTGCAAGATAAATGCGACCGCATCCCGAGTCGAAGTGACTTGAGTGGATGCGTCCTACGGCTAGAGGGACCCCTGCCGTGAACCTACAAGATATCGAGAATCTTACGTCGAGGGCGCCCCATGACGGCCCCCGTGTCTTGGCCATCGCCAACCAGAAGGGCGGGGTCGGCAAAACCACCACGGCCGTAAATCTGGCCACCGCGCTCGCCGCCTGCGGCAAGCGGGTGCTGATTATCGACCTGGATCCGCAAGGCAACGCCTCGACCGGAGTCGGGCTCGACTGGCGCCGCCGCGGCCCAACCATCTACGAGACACTGCTGGGCGCGACGTCTCTTCGAGACTGCATCGTCGACACGCCGGTCCCGAACATGTCGATCGTTCCTTCGTCGGTGGATCTCTCCGGCGCCGAGATCGAGCTGGTGGCCGCGGATCGGCGCGACACGCGCCTGCAGGAAGCCCTGCAGCAGGAGCGAGAACGCTGGGACTATGTCCTGATCGACTGCCCGCCGGCGCTCGGTCTGTTGACGGTCAACGCCTTGGTCGCTGCGGACGCCGTGCTGGTGCCGCTGCAGGCGGAGTTCTACGCACTCGAAGGTCTCAGCCACCTTCTGCGCACCATCGAGCGGGTCAGGCGGGCGCTCAACCCGACCCTGACGCTGCAAGGGGTCGTTCTGACCATGTACGACCGCCGCAACAACCTCTGCGACCTCGTGGCCAAAGACGTCCGGAGCTACCTGGGCGACCGCGTCTACCGTACGGTGATCCCACGCAACGTGCGTGTCTCGGAGGCGCCGAGCCACGGCAAGCCGGTTCTGCTGTACGATCTGAACTGTGCCGGCGCCCAAGCCTACGTTCATCTCGCCGGGGAAATCCTGCGGCGCGAGGAAGGCGAGGGCGCGACGACTGCGCTGGCCTCATAGACGGCTGCGCCAAAAACCAAGACCAGGGAGAGCGCCGTGAGCGACACGCCGCCCGGACCTTCAGGCTCCGACAAACGCACGAATCTCGGGCGCGGCCTCGCGGCCTTGCTCGGTGAAGAGGCCGACGACTACGAAAACCTGGACAAACTGCGCTCCAGCAAACAGGTCCCGATTGCGCGCCTCCATCCGAGCCGCGTTCAACCACGCACGCGCTTCGACGAAGAACCGCTGGACTCGCTGACCGCATCGATCCGGGAACAGGGAATCCTGCAGCCGATTCTCGTGCGACGCCATCCCGACCGGCCGAGCGACTTCGAAATCGTTGCCGGCGAGCGACGCTGGCGTGCCGCCCAGAAAGCGCAACTCCACGAAGTTCCGGTCGTCATCCGCGAGTTGGACGACTCAACGGCACTGGAACTGGCCATCGTCGAGAATGTCCAGCGCCAAGACCTGAATCCTCTGGAGGAGGCCGAAGGGTATCGGCGCCTGATGGAGGAGTTCAATCACAGCCAGGAAGAGCTGGCCCGGCTGATCGGCAAGTCGCGGCCGCACATCGCCAACACCTTGCGGCTGCTCAACTTGCCGGAGGGCGTCCGCAGTTACCTCGAAGACGGGCGCCTGTCCGCGGGGCATGGCCGAGCCCTGCTGGGCTCGGCAGAGCCGGAAAGCCTGGCAGCACGGGTGGCGGAGAAGGGCCTGTCCGTCCGCGAGACCGAGAGACTGGCCGGCGAGACCAAGGCATCGTCCCCCAAACAGCGTTCGTCGGGGGGTGCAAGGCCCCAGGAAAAGGATGCCGACACCCTGGCTCTGGAACGCGACCTCTCGACCATGCTGGGTCTGCGCGTGACGATTGACCTGCGAGGGCAGGGGGGCACGCTGGGGATCCACTACAATACGCTGGAACAGCTCGACGATGTGCTGCACCGGCTCAGCCAGTCCGAGGCGCCACACGAGGAGCTGCCGCTCGAAGACAGCCCGGAAGCCGAAGGGACCGATCAGAAGCCGGGCGAGGAGACGCAAGAGGCGTAGAGCCGCGTCACCCGGCGTTTCCACTCCGGCTTCGGCCGGCCGATCGGCGGCCTCGTCTCGAAGAGACGGACTTCACGTCTATTCGGCCAGAATACCGAGCCTCAGGGGCTCGGCGACCCCTTCGACTGTTTCGGAGACCAGCTCGCGAACCGGCGCGGCTCCGACGTAGCCCTGCGCTCGCGCCTGAGCCAAGGCCTCCATGGTGACGAGCCCACGTGTACCGCTGACCTTGTTGTGCTTCTCGAGTTTCGCGGAGAGGTTCACGGGATCGCCGATCACCGTGATTTCCAGCCGACTCTTGTCGCCGACCGCGCCGAAGAGAACGGTACCTGTGGTGAGCGCCCCGTTCACCCGCGGCGCCGAAAGGCCTTCCGCTTCCCGTTCGGCTTGCCAGCGCTCGGCCTCGAACAGCACGTCTTCGAGGGCCCTCAGGGCATCGGCCGCATAGGTCGGGCTCTGCTCCGCCGCGCCGAAGCTGGCCATGATGCCATCGCCCAAGAACTTGTCGATGGAGCCGCCGTGGCGCTGCAACACCGGAATGATGCGGGCCTGATAGTCGGAGAGCAGAGTCATGACGCCGGCCGGCTCCTCTTGTTCGACCAAACGCGTGAACCCGCGCAGATCCAGGAACACCACAGCCGCCTCGCGGAGCTGTCCTTCGCCCGCCGAGATCGTCTCTTCCGCGCCTTTGATGTGCTGCGCCACCTTCGGCGCAAAGAACCGGGAAAGCTCTTCCGCTGCGATCCCCTCGGCGACCGAGCGAACCAGCAGCTGGCGCCCGCGCCAGAGCGCCGCCGAGATGATGAAGGTCACCATCAGGATGGAGATGATCTTGTCGAACTCCGCCCCAAGCAGCAGGGCGTTGCCCGTCATGTATTCCACGTAGTCGCGCGTAATCATCATGTCGCCGCCTTCCGAGGCGACGACGAACAGAATCATGACGCCCCAACCCAGGGCGCCCAGAACACCGGTCAGAAGCACGAAGCGCGGATCGAACCGCAGAGCCCGCAACCCAATGAAGATAAAGACATAGAGAAGGGTGGGGGCCTTCAGATAGAAAGAAGGGGGTTGATCGTACTGCAGGTGGAACGACCAGATCAGCAGCATCAACAGGCCGATGTCGAACAGCGACGAGAAGGCCAGAGACCAATCGGGAAGCCGCGCCCGATACGACCAGGCAATCCGGATCACGGTCAGGACGAGGTAGATCCCGAGGATGTACGGCACCGGCTGGAAAGGGGCATCCGGTCCGCTGGTCTTGGGCGTCAGGAGATAGAGCAACCCAAAGGTCACGACGATGGCAAGCTGCACCCAGCCGATCAGACGTTCGGAGCGATCCTCCTGCCGCGCGATCGCTTCCCGGACACGCTGCGGCAGCGAGGGTTCCTGGGCCAGATGCAGTGAGGGCATGCCAAACCGCCATGCTTTCGGGCCCGTCTGAACTCCTAGGTCTTCGCCCGCGCCTGTCTGAGTCACCGACATCTCGGCCCCCGTCATCTCTTCGTTCGGCTGCCATATGGGGCGCCGGATTATACACGGTCGACGCACAAGCGCGTGACCGCAGCGCGGGAAGCGATGACGGGCCTCTGCCTCCTGGATCGGAATGATCGGTCCCGTCAGCCGAGGGAACCCGTCTTCTCCACCCAGAGGCTCGACTCATGGGCACCGGACGTAAGCGGCAAGGCCGCAGCAACGCTGCGCGCGAGCCGGCTCGTCAGGCGGGTCGAGGCCCAATGACTCGACCAAAGCGGGCGGAAGGCCTGCACGGCCAACAAAGGGGCCCAGGCTTGCTGCTCGTTGTAGCCGCGCCACTCCCAGGCAGCTGGATAGGAGTCTGGGAGGAAGACGTCGTGTACGTGCAGCAGAACGCCCGCAGGCAAGCGAGGCAGGACCTGGCCCAGGAACCAGTCCACGTCGGTGCCGGGCATGAGGATATGGCTGGAATCGATTGAGACGAAATCGCCGGGGGCCAGATCCTCGAAGAGCGCCAGATCGACCTGCTGCAAGGTCATGCGGTGCAGGCGAACCGGCAGACCCGCAAGATCGGCGCGCGGTGCCGGATCGATGGCGTCGATCCTGGTTGCCAGGCCGCCGTCGGCCACGGCCCGGGCGAAGAAGCGTGTCGAATGGCCGGAGCCGATCTCCACAATCCGCTGAGGCGCACGATCCCGGACGAAGACATAAGCCGCCGCAGCATCCAGTCGCGGGAACCAGTCCTGATTCCAGCGCGGCTGCGGTGGCGGCGCCTCGGCGCCGATGGCTTGAAGCGACTCGGCAGAAGCATCGAGACCGTCGAAGAGCGACAGGAACGCCGGTTTGGCGATCTCGAAAGTGGCCGTGACGGCGGCATAGGGCAAACGCTCCGCACGGCGCGGGACCTGGTCGGCGTAGCGATAGGGGATGAAGAAGCCTTGGGGCGGACCGTCGCCGATCAAGGTCTGAAGGCCCATGAGCCGCCGGCGCTGCGCCGCGCGCTCGGCCCTCCGCTTGCTCACGGAGTCAACACCATGCCTTCGCGGGCCACCACCGTGTTCGAGCGCACGGCTTGCGCTTCCGCCGTGATCCGGTCCATGAAGTCGTCGTCGTGGCTGGGGTCGTGGTGGAACACCGCCAGACGCTTGGCACCCGCGGCCTCACAGAGGCGCAGGCCTTCCTGCCACGTCGAATGGCCCCAACCCTTGTACTTCTCCGCGTACTCGTCGTCGGTGTAGCTGCAGTCGTAGATCACCAGGTCGGCATCACGGATCAAGGCAACCACGTTACCGTCTCGCTCGCCGGACACATGCTCCGTATCCGTCACATAGCAAATGCTTCGGCCGTCGTAGTTGATGCGATACCCGGTGGCGCGATTCGGGTGATTGAGCGGCGCGGTCTGCAGCTCGACACCGGGATAGGGGGTCAGAACCTCCCCAGCCTCGAAATCCCGATAGTTTACATCGGCGCCGAAGATCGCCGGTGGGACCGGAAACAGGGGTGCCGCCATGAACTTGCAGAGCACGTCGTGCAGGCTTGCCTCCGGCTTGAGATGGCCGGCCCAGAACCGTATCCGGCTTTTGCCGCAGAAGGCTGGCGCGAAGAAGGGAATGCCGGCGATATGATCGTGATGGGTGTGGGTGAGGAAGATATCGATCTCGTTGCCGTCGGACACCGCGCCTCCGGCCTTCATCAGATGCTGACCGAGCGGCCGCAATCCCGTGCCGCCGTCGAAAATCAGAACGTGCGGCCCACACCGCACCTCCAGGCAAGAGGTATTCCCGCCATAGAGCTGGTATTCCGCACCGGGGCAGGCGATGGAGCCGCGCACGCCCCAGAAGCGTACGCTGAAATCGGATCCCGAAGGCTGCGCCTCCACGGCTGGATCGGCACCTGCGACCACTGACGTTCCCCATAAGGCCGGTTCGCACTCGGCAAACCTAGAGCCTAAACCCCGTCCCTAAAAGAGGGTTTCCTGAAACCTGGATCGCCGCTGTGATGTCGGTCACACTCCCGTAATCTGCCGAGACTCCTCGGGCTTCCCATGCAAGACAGTCCCAAGATGCAGCGATCGGCTTGCAACGCCGTTGAGGAACGGACTCCACCATGACCAAGGCCGACACGGCCGACAACGGGAAGACCCAACGGCTGGGCCGCGACGGCTGGCTTGGACTGCTGCCCTTGCTGATTTCAGCAGGGATCCTGCTGGCAGGCAACGGGCTGCTGGTGACCCTGGTGGCGGTACGCGCAAACCTGGAGGGCTTTTCTCCGCAGATCGTAGGTTTGCTTGGCACCGCCTACTTTGCCGGTTTCATTGGAGCCTGTCTGGTCACACCGCGCCTGATCCTGCGGGCCGGTCATATCCGCGTGTTCGCTGCCTTGTCGGCCTTGGGGGCTGTCGCAGCCCTCGTTCTTGTCTTGGCGATCGATCCCCTGGTGTGGCTCGCCAGCCGAGCGCTCACCGGCTTTGCCTTCGCAGGCTTGGCGACCGTCGTGGAATCGTGGCTCAACAGCCGGGCCGGTGCCGGCGAGCGGGGCCGTGTCCTGGCGATCTATCGCATCGTCGATCTCAGCTGCGTCACCGGCGGCCAGTTCCTGCTGCCGGCGATCGGCGCCGAGACCTTCGCGATCTTTGCCGTGATCGCGATTCTCTTCTGCCTGGCCTTGCTGCCCATCAGCCTGTCGCGCCAAACCAGCCCGGCTCCGCCGACGAGCCCACGGCTGGACGTGGCCAGGATCTGGACTCTCTCCCCAGTCGCCTGCATCGGCTGCATCACCATAGGTCTGACCAACGGCGCCTTCCGAACCGTGGGGCCTCTCTACGCACAGGAGACGGCGCTCGATCTCGAGCAGCTCGCCCTCTTCATGTCCCTGGGGATCGCCGGGGGCGCCGTCAGCCAGTATCCCTTCGGCTGGCTGTCCGACCGGCTCGATCGACGCTGGGTCCTGATCCTGGCAACCCTCGGCGCAACGGCAGCCGGTCTCTGGCTGACCCTCTCAGGCGATATCTCCGCGGAAGTCGTGCTGGCCGGCGGCTTCCTTTTCGGCGCCTTTGCCATTCCGCTCTACTCCCTGTCGATCGCACATGGCAACGATCACGCCGGCGATGCGGACCGTGTCGAACTTTCCGCGACCCTGATCCTGATGTACGCCATCGGGGCCACCGTCGGTCCGCTTGCCGCAGCCCAAGTCATGGGCTGGTTCGGTGCCCCGGCCTTTTTTGCCTACACCTCCGTCCTGCACGGCCTCTTCGTGGTTTTCCTGCTCTATCGCATGACGCGCCGTGCCGCGGTGCCGCGTACGCGTCGCGGCCGCTTTGTTGCGCTTCTGAGAACGTCGCCCGGGTTCTATCAGCTGGCGAGGAAAGCCAGGGGTAAAGACAGATAACCTATTGGAATATATAAACGTTATATCGCTAAGACAGATCCGGGCGATGCAATCGTTCAGCTGCGAGTTCGACGGCTTGGTGAAATGCCGACATCGCTGCCAGAGGCTCCTTCCCCGAAGGTTCGGGAACCGAAACGATCTCCCACCCCTGTTCGACCACCGCGGCGTGGAGCATCAGATTGTCGTGCATTTCATGCCGTTCGATCGCATAGGCGTCCGGCATCACCCTGGCCGCGTAGGGCCGGCTCTCGCTGCTGTAGGCAAACACCGGCTTACCGGCGGCGATCAGCCAACCGAGCTCGAAGACGGTCCCGGCATCGGCACTGGGTCCGCGAAACGGCGTGAGGTTCAGAAAGACGAGATCGCAGGCCGTCATGGCCTCCAGATTGGCGCGATAGATTGCCAGTCCCCGGTCGTAGGAACCGAGATGATCGAGCTTCAGGGCCCCATCCAGCGGAAAGTGCCCCGTGAAGCCATACCTCCTGCAGACCGCCGCCTTGTGCTGGCCCACCTCGCCGGCGTTCGGCAGGAAAACGTCCGGACCCGCAAGATAGGCACGCATGCCTGCCGACCCTCGGCGATTACTGATTCATGGAGTCAAAGAAGTCACTGTTGTTCTTGGTGTCCTTCAGCTTCTTCACCAAGAAGTCCATGGAATCGGTGACGCCCATCGGCATGAGGATGCGGCGCAGCACCCACATCTTGCTGAGGATCCCCTTGTCGACCAACAGTTCCTCCTTGCGGGTACCGGACTTGCCGATGTCGATCGCCGGGAAGGTGCGCTTGTCGGCCAGCTTGCGGTCGAGCACGATTTCCGAATTACCGGTGCCTTTGAATTCTTCGAAGATCACCTCGTCCATTCGGCTGCCGGTATCGATCAAGGCGGTGCCGATGATGGTCAGACTTCCGCCTTCCTCGATGTTGCGTGCCGCGCCGAAGAAACGCTTCGGACGTTGCAAGGCATTGGCGTCGACACCGCCGGTCAGGACCTTGCCGGAGCTTGGCACCACGGTGTTGTAGGCACGCGCCAGGCGGGTGATGGAGTCGAGCAGGATCACAACGTCCTTCTTGTGCTCCACCAATCGTTTGGCTTTTTCGATCACCATCTCGGCGACCTGCACGTGGCGCTGGGCCGGCTCGTCGAAGGTCGAGGAGACCACCTCGCCCTTCACCGAGCGGTCCATGTCCGTGACCTCTTCCGGCCGCTCGTCGATCAAGAGCACCAGCAGATAGATCTCAGGGTGATTCTCGGCGATCGACTTGGCGAGGTTCTGGAGGATCACGGTCTTACCGGTCCGGGGCGGTGCGACGATCAGTGCACGTTGCCCCTTGCCGAGCGGCGCGGTCAGGTCGATCACCCGCGCGGTCATGTCCGGCTTGGTCGGGTCGTCGATCTCCAGTGTGATCTTCTGATCCGGATAGAGCGGCGTCAGATTGTCGAAATTGATCCGGTGGCGCGCCTTTTCCGGGGAATCGAAGTTAATCGTATTGACCTTGAGCAAGGCGAAGTAGCGCTCGCCCTCCTTCGGGCTGCGGATCTCCCCTTCCACAGTGTCTCCGGTACGCAGACCGAAGCGGCGCACCTGGCTGGGGCTGACGTAGATGTCGTCGGGTCCCGGCAGATAGTTGGCCTCCGGCGAACGCAGGAAACCGAAGCCGTCGGGCAGGACCTCCAGCACACCGGATCCGAAGATCGCGACTTCGTTCTCGGCCAGCTGCTTGAGGATCGCAAACATCATGTCCTGCTTGCGCAGGGTCGACGCGTTTTCGATCTCCAGTTCCTCGGCGAAGGCTAGCAGCTCGGCCGGGGATTTATTCTTCAGTTCTTGCAGATTCATGATGGATCGGGTGTCGGGAGGTTCCGGATGCGGACGCCCGGGACGCCGGGCTCGATGGTCTGTGACCGAAATGATGGGCCGCGCGACGTTGGCCTTGGAAGGTCGAGGAGTACACTCGGGCCGTCGGTCTACGCCGAATTGACGTGAACGTGCCGGCAGTTGACGCCTGCCATGGGACAAGCGGGGCCGAGCGAGGTTCGCGGACGGGTCCCTTGGCGGGCCGCTGTTCTGCGCTTCTAGGTGGGAAGACGGTGCCGGGCGGACAAGCCGACAGTACCGCGCTTCTTATGACCGAGACTGCATCGATCGTCAAGCGGGTGAAGTCAGCCAGTCCATGCGCCGGAAACCGAGTCCGGAGTCACATTTGCGGCGATCGATTTAGGAGCGATCGCTGTCAGAACGGTTTAACGACCGCCAGTATGACGATGCAAATCATCAGGACAGTCGGGACTTCGTTCATCCAGCGATAGAAGGTATGTGGCCTGGTGTTCCTATCCGCCTCGAAGTCCTTACGCCACTTCGCATAAAGCCCGTGCATTGCAAACATACCCACCAGCAACAGCAGTTTGGCATGGATCCAGCCTTGGTCGAAGAGTCCGGGCTGCCCCAGCAAAATCAACCCGAAGACCAGCGACGCGATCATGGCCGGCGTTCCGATCGCCTTCAACAACCGGCGTTCCATGACCTTGAAGGTCTCGCTGACCTCCGAGCCGGCTTCGACCTGCGCATGGTAGACGAACAGGCGCGGCAGGTAGAGCAAGGCCGCCATCCAGGCGATTACCGAAATGACGTGCAGCGCTGTAATCCAAGGCAACAGAACGAATATGAAATCCATCAGGAGGCGATATCCTTTCGGGTCCGGAACATCTACGAAAAGTGGTGCCGCCTCGATCTAGAGGATCAAATCCAGCCGCACAATTCCCGCTCTACCAGCTTCTTCAGATAGGCGATGTGGGCATCGGACGCGTTCAAACAAGAAAGATAAGAAAAGTGCTCTCCGCCGGCTTCTTCGAAGGTTTCCCGCAAGCCGATCGCCAGCTCCTCCAGCGTTTCGACGCAATCCGACGCGAACCCCGGCGAAACCACGGCAAGACGCTTCACACCGGACTCCGCGAGTTGCGCCACCTTCTCGTCGGCGTAGGGCTGCAACCATTCCTTCGGACCGAACCGGGATTGAAACACCACCTGCAGCTGCTCCTCCGACCGACCGAGCGCCTCCCGAAGCAACCGACCGGTCTTCTGGCACTGACAGTGGTAGGGATCGCCCTTCAGCAGGTTTTCCTTCGGCAAGCCATGAAAGGAGACCAGCAAGACCTCAGGCTCGAAGTCCAAGGCCTCTATCTGTGCCCGGACGGATGCGGCCAGAAGCTCGATGTAAGCCGGGTCGTCGTAATAGGCCGGTACGGTCCTGAGGGCTGGCATCCAGCGCTGCTTCATGAGGGCACGAAAGGCCTCATCGCAGGCCGTTCCGGTGGTCGCAGCCGAGTACTGAGGATAGAGGGGAAACAGCAGCAAGCGGTCGCAGCCACGCGCGATCAAAGACTCGATGCGGCTTGCGGTCGACGGCTGCCCGTAGCGCATGCCCCACTCGACGACGATCTCGTTCTCGTCTGCAAAGGCCTCGGTCAGCTTCTCGGCCTGCAGCCTGGTAAAGCTGCGCAGAGGCGACTCGTTCAGCTCCCGATTCCAGACCTTTGCGTAGTTTTGTCCAGACTTGCTGGGTCGCACCGTCAGAATGATGCCTTGCAAGATCGGCTGCCAAAGCAACGGCGAAAGCTCGATGATGCGCCGGTCGGAGAGAAACTCCCCAAGATAGCGACGCATGGACCAGTAGTCCGTGCCATCGGGTGTACCCAGGTTGAGCAGCAAAACGCCGATCTTTCGCGGCGGCACGTTGGGATGGTCTGCCGGCTTCGGATCCAGGCCAGTGGACGGTCTGTCAGCGGTGGTATTCGCAGCGTCGGGCATCTTGTGGCTCAGTCCTCCAACGCCGCCAGGCGTTGCTCAATCCGCGATCCGGCCGGCGATCGGGTCGGCTTCAAACCGCCTAGCTAGGCCGCGATCGTATGATGTCGAGAAGCTTTGCGACATGCTCCGGCGGGGTCTGCGGCACAATGCCATGGCCCAGGTTGAACACGAAGGGGCCGCCGGACAGGCGAGTCACAATGTCGTCCGCCGCTGCTTCCAGGGCTTCGCCACCGGCAACGAGAAGAATCGGGTCGAGATTGCCTTGGACCGTTACGCGCGATTGCAATTCTTTCGCGGCCCACGACAAAGGTACGGTCGTATCCAGAGACAAGCCGTCCGCACCAGCCTCTGCAGCGACCGCAGGGTAAAGCGGGCCGGCACCGCGGGGAAAGAGAATGACCGGGACGGCTGGATGCTGTGCCTTCACCCGGCGCACGATTGCCGCCATGGGATCTAGACACCAGCGCCGAAAGGCGGTTTCCGGCCACACACCTGCCCAGGAATCGAAAACCTGCAGAGTTTCGGCGCCAGCCTCGACCTGGCGGCAAAGATATCGGCTCGTCGCCTCGATCAGCAGATCGATCAGGCGTTGGAAGCCTTCCGGATCCCCATAAGCCCATGTCTTGGCTTTCTGGAAATCTTTGGAACTTCCACCTTCGATCATGTAGCTGGCGACGGTCCAAGGCGCACCGGCAAAGCCGATCAGGGTCGTCTCCTGCGGCAGGGCGGTCGACAAGCGGTCGACCGTTTCATAGACCGGCTCCAACCTGTCGTGCAGCGCTTCAAGCGAGAGACGCCGCAAGTCTGCGCTGTCCGCGAGAGCCTCCAGCTTCGGGCCTTCGCCTTCCTGGAACCAGACTTTCTGGCCCAGCGCATGTGGTATGACGAGAATGTCCGAGAAGAGGATGGCAGCGTCGAACCCGTAACGGCGGATGGGTTGCAAGGTCACTTCCGTGGCCAGATCGGGCGTAAAACAGAGTTGCAGAAAACCCCCGGCCTTTTGACGGGTTTCCCGGTACTCCGGCAGGTAGCGTCCGGCCTGACGCATCAGCCAAACCGGTGGAACCGAGAGTGTTTCGCCGGCCAGAGCGCGCAGCAAAAGCTTCTTCGGTTTCGCGGTTTCGTTGGCAGTTCGGCTGGGCTGCGACACGGAAGATGATCCTCAACGGTTCGGCTCGCTCCCCCTCCTATCCCACAAAGATATTTTTCTTAAAAGATATTGAAGATGTTGTAGGGGACTGTGAATCCTGGGGACGCAAGCCTATCCGGCCTCCTGTCCACATATCCTTTTGCGCAATGGTACAGCTTGTCGATATGTCGATAAGCCTCGTGGTTGCCGCAGCAAAACTGGGGTGGGTGGACCTGCGAATCAGGTGGATAATGGGGAGTTCTCTTGGATGACGAGTCTTGACGCGGAGTCGTCCCGAGGTAAGGGAGGCAACCGTCCTTTGATGACAGAGTTCTGCAGTTTTTTCGGCGAAGCGGAATGAAATATTTGCAGATTACCAAGGCGGCCGGGTTATCCCCGCTCTCATCGGGTTTGCACAGCCTGCTTCAGGACTCGAAAACGACGTGACCGACAGCGCCGACCCTTTGCGAATTGCCGACGGCTTGGCCGAGACCGACGCCGCGGCGGCCGTCGTGGAGAAGCCTGGAAACCTCCACCTGGTGTCGGATGCCACCGGCGAGACGGTGAACTCGGTCGCGCGCGCCGTGCTTTCCCAGTTCCGCGATGTCGAACCGGTCGAGCATGCCTGGACCCTCGTGCGCACGCGCGGCCACATGGACAAGGTCATTGCCGGTATCGAGGCCTTTCCCGGACCGGTGCTCTATACCTTGATCAACGAGACTTTGCGTGGCCGCCTGACCGATGCTTGTCGGCGGATCGGCGTCCCTGCCATTTCCGTGCTCGATCCCGTCATGCATGCGCTCGTGTCCTATTTCGATGTCGCAACGGTCGGGCGGCCCGGACTGCAGCACGAGATGGATGCGGAGTACTTCAGCCGTATCGAGGCTATGAACTTCGCCATGGCCCATGACGACGGGCAGCAGCTGTCCGGTCTGCCGGAAGCCGACGTCGTTCTGACCGGCGTGTCTCGAACCTCCAAGACGCCGACGTGCATCTATCTTGCCAACCGCGGCATCCGTGCTGCCAATGTGCCGCTCGTACCGGGTGTTCCGGCGCCGGCCGAGCTCGTGGACCTCAAGGGACCGTTGGTTGTGGGTCTGACCAAGGATCCGATGCGCCTGGTTCAGGTGCGCAAGAACCGCCTGCGTTTGCTGACCGAGAGGGACGACGGATCGGCCTATGCCGATTTGGAAGCGGTCAAGCAGGAAGTGGCTGAAGCACGGCGCCTCTGCAGCAGCAAGGGCTGGCCGACGCTGGATGTCACACGCCGTTCGATCGAAGAAACGGCGGCGGCGATCATGACCCTGCTCGCCCGCCATCGGCGACAGGCCTCGCCGTGAGCTTAACGGAGCCCGCGGCACCCCCGGTGGTTCTGGCGTCCGCGAGTACCTCGCGGCGTCGACTGTTGGAAGCGGCCGGCCTCGAGGTACAGGTTCAGCCGGCAGCGATCGACGAGGCTGAGGTAAAGTTGGCGCTCAAGGCGGAAGGCGCGAGCGCAATTCAGGTTGCCGAGACTTTGGCCGAGTTGAAGGCGCGTCGCACAAGCGAGCGGCTGGAAACCGGCGGCGGCCCGGGACCTTTCGTGATCGGTGCGGATCAGATGCTCGATTGCGAAGGCGCTTGGTTTGACAAGCCAGACGATCTTGAAGCCGCACGGGCACAGCTTCTGGCGCTGTCGGCACGCAGTCACACTTTGGAAACCAGCATCTGCGTGGTACGCGACGGCGGCAGGATCTGGCATCACAACGCGCGCGCACGTCTCACACTGCGGCCGCTGAGTGAAACTTTCGTCGATCGCTATCTCGACGTCGTCGGCGATGCCGCTCTGACATCTGTCGGCGGATATCAGTTGGAAGGGATCGGCGTGCAGTTGTTCCAACGCGTGGAAGGCGACTTCTTCACCATTCTCGGCCTGCCTCTGCTACCGCTGTTGGACTTTCTGCGGTCCAATGCTGTCGTCCCGCGATGAACGACAGGCAGGGAGAAAGCCTGGCTCCCATGGCGGGTGTGCTCGGCTGGCCGGTTCGGCATAGTCTTTCCCCGCCGTTGCATCGTCACTGGTTGCAGCGCTACGGGCTTTCAGGGTCCTACGAGCACCTGCCGGTGCCGCCGGAACTCTTCGAAGACTATGTCCGTGCGTTGATTGTCCATGGCTACGTCGGTGCCAACGTCACCCTGCCCCATAAAGAAGCGGCCTTGTCCCTCTGCGACGATCTGGACGACGCAGCCCGTGCCATCGGCGCCGTCAACACCTTGATCTTCCGGGACGGTCGGATCGAGGGCAGCAACAGCGATGGTTTCGGCTTTCTGGAGAACCTGCGCCAGGCGCTGCCGCAGTGGGACGTCACCGGCGGGCCTGCTGTTGTTCTGGGTGCCGGGGGTGCCGCCCGCGCCGTGGTCTATGCGCTTCGATGTGCCGGCGCACCGGAGATTCGCGTGCTCAATCGGACTCTTTCGAGGGCGGAACGTTTGGCCGCAGATCTAGGGGGCTCTGCGGTCGCCAAGTCCTGGTCGTCATCCGCACTGCGGGAAGCCGCTCTGCTGGTCAATACCACCAGTCTCGGTATGGCGGGGCAGCCCGTCTTGGACCTGGATCTGGCGCCTTTGTCTGTAACAGCCGCCGTTACCGACATTGTCTATCGTCCCTTGGAGACGGATCTGCTGCGGCGGGCAAGCGCCGCAGGGCACCCGACGGTGGATGGGCTCGGTATGTTGCTGCATCAGGCTCGGCCGGGCTTCGAAGCCTGGTTCGGCTGCCGTCCGGCCGTGGACGCAGCCTTGCGGACAGCTGTGGTCTCGAGCCTCGACTGAGTTCCCAGCCTTGCAGACGGTTCAGGGCTGGCTTGCATCTCGTCGCGGTTCTTTGCGCTGCCGGTACGATTGATCCGAGACCAGCTCTCCCTATTTCTAGAGACGAGGCGGAAGAGTCTGGTCCCCTGGCACCTTCCGCTGTTGCTCCTAGGAGCCTGGAACGCCCGGCCATCCCCCCGACCGGGCGTTCCGTCGTTTGATTTCCGGCCGCTCGACACAGTCGGTTGCCTCAAACCCCGCTTTCCCAACACCGACGACCTCGATTAGCCTAAAGCGCCAAATCATATCGAAGACGGAACAATCTCGCCCATGCCTTTGCGCGTTGCGACCTGGAACGTGAACTCTCTGCGCCAGCGGCTCGATCATCTCGCACGGTTCGATCAGGAACAGCGGCCCGACGTCCTCTGTCTGCAGGAAACCAAGGTGGCCGACGGCTCCTTTCCTGAGAACGATATCAAGGCGTTAGGCTACGAAAACCTGCTGATCTGCGGACAGAAGTCCTACAATGGCGTCGCGATCGCTTCGCGGCGGCCTATCGAGGACCATGGCCGCCGCGTCTGGTGCGGCAAGGATGACAAACGGCACCTCTGGGCAAAGGTCGCCGGTGTCGAAATCCACTGCTTCTACGTGCCGTCCGGCGGACCTATTCCGGATCCGGAACGGAATGACAAGTTTGCCCACAAGCTGATGTTCCTGGAGGAGATGCAGCATTGGGCAGGTGCCGAAGCTAAGGGCCGCCCTCTGTTGCTCGTCGGCGATCTGAATGTCGCGCCGCTGGAAAACGATGTCTGGAATCACAAGAGGTTAGTCCGCAGTGTCGGGCATACCCCGCGGGAGTCGGCAGCGATGGCGGAGGTCATCCAGGCCGGTCATTTTCTGGATGTTGCACGTCATTTCGTGCCCGAAACAGAACCGCTCTACACCTGGTGGGGCTACCGCTTCGCTGCCGCCTTCGAGAAGGACTACGGCTGGCGCCTAGACCATGTCTGGACCACCCAGCGTCTCGCTAAGCGTCTGGAAAAGCTCGAGGTTCATAAGGAAACCCGAAGCTGGGAACGACCCAGCGACCACGTTCCGGTGGTCGTTGATTTAGCGGAATGATCTATTCCGCTTCGCCTCTCGATTAAACCTCTGCCCACATGCGCAGCAGGTTCTGGTGGATCTGCGCAAATTCCTCGGGATAGGGCGAGTCGGGATGGTCGTGCACCAGTCTTCGGCGGAGATCTTCGAGGTGGGCGATCATGGCCCGTTGCCGCGGTTCGCGTAGGAACGACTGGATCCAGCCCACGGCAGCCCAGCGGGTGCCCTCGGTGACGGGATCGACCCGGTGCAGCATGTCGGAGGGGTAGCACATGAAGCTGCCGGCGGACTTCTTGATGCGCTGCTCGCCGAACGGGCTCTGCAGGATGAAGTCGCCGCCCTGATACTCTTCCGGATCCGTCAGAAAGACCGTGAACGACAGGTCGGCCCGCAGCGCCTGTGTCTGGCTCGGACCCATCAGGGCTGCGTCCATGTGATCCTTGTAGGTCATGCCGACGTCGTAGCGGTTGAACATCAAGGTCACGTTGCGCGGCATTGCGAAACCGGTGAACTCCGGCCGTGCGAACATGCGGTTCAAGACAGCGCGCGTGGCTACCTGAACCTCCTGATCGCCTTTGTCGGCCTGAAGGTTGTTCTTCAGCGTCTTCTTGCCGGAGGTTGTGCCTGATTCGTAAGGCGCCCGCGCAAGCGTTTCGCGAATGCGGGCGACTTCCTGTTTCTTCAGCAGATTGTCGAGTTGCAGCATCATGATGAACGCAGTCTAGAGCGCGATCGTCTCAGGCGGAAGCGAAAGGCTTCCGCCTGAGACAACTCTTCGCCAGCACCCCGGGTGGCGCCGCGCCATGGCTCATGCTATCCGCAAAGCTATGGCCGAAAACTGGAATCCAACCCGCCCAGACATTGCCGAAGCGCTGACGGATGTCCGTGAGACAATCGCCTTGGCAGCGCGTGAGGCCGGCCGCCGACCGGACGATATCACCCTGGTGGCGGTGGCCAAGACCTTCGGGCCGGAGGCTGTCGAGCTTGCCTACGATGCCGGTCAACGGGTCTTCGGGGAGAACCGCGTTCAGGAGGCGCAAGCCAAGTATCCGGATCTCAAAGACCGTTTTCCCGACCTGCGACTGCACTTGATAGGCCCTCTGCAGACCAATAAGGCGAGCGACGCCATAGAGTTGTTCGACGTCATTGAGACTCTGGATCGGGAAAAGCTGGCGCGGGCTCTGGCCAAGCAGCGGGATAAGCAGGGTCGCTGTCCTGACCTCTTTATTCAGATCAACACCGGCGGCGAGACCCAGAAGGCCGGATGTCCGCCGGAGGCTGCCGCTGCTCTGCTGCGCCTGGCGCGGGATGACCTGGAACTTCCGGTGGTGGGCCTCATGTGCATTCCGCCGATCGACGAGCCTCCTGCGGTGCATTTCGGTCTGCTCGTGCGCCTCGCCCGCGAACTGGGTCTCGCGGGCCTCTCGATGGGTATGAGCGGCGACTACGAAACGGCGGTGACCCTGGGCGCAACTTCGGTGCGCGTTGGCAGTGCGATCTTCGGTCGGCGCCCGAAACCTACATAGCAGACCAGGTCCCTCTTCAATGGCGGTGCGCGGCATTCCATCGTAAGTTGGCAGACTGGATACGATCTGGGAGGGAACCGCTAGATGTCAGCCACTTTGACCACTGCTCCACCTCCGCGCCAGCTTACCGACGAGGAGATCGCGACCTACCAGCGCGACGGAATCGTTTGCGTGCGGCAGGCCTTCGATGCTGCCTGGATCGAGGAGCTGCGCGACCTGGTTGCGCAAGACATGGCCAAGCCTTCCGGCATGGTGAAAGACATCAATGCGAAAGGCGCCAGCGGCTTCTTCTTCGGCGACACCTTTGTTTGCCATCATGTGGAGGGGTTCAAGCGCGCGGTGTTCGACGGTCCGGGCGCAGCCCTGGCGGGCCAGGCAATGGGTGCGTCCAAAGTCAATCTGCTGTTCGACCAGATCCTGGTAAAGGAGCCGAATACCTCGACACCGACCCTATGGCACCATGATGCGCCCTACTGGCCGGTCGCAGGCGATCGGGTCTGTACACTTTGGTTGGCTCTGGACCCTGTGACACGAGACAGTGGAGCGGTCGAGTACGTGAAGGGTTCCCACCGCTGGGGTCGGCGTTTCAAGGCGGTGAGCTTCGACCCCAATCAGCAGTACGAGGAGGAGCTGCCGCCGGTGCCCGACATCGACGGCAACAGGGCTGACTACGACATCGTCTACTTCGATCTCGCGCCCGGCGATATCACTCTGCACCACGGCCTGACTCTGCATGGGGCGCCCCCGAACGGCCGGGCGGACCAGCGGCGTCGCGCTTACATTCAGCGCTTCACCGGCGACGACGTGACCTACAATCCGCGTCCCAATCTGCAGAAGATGCTGCGCGACCCCGGAGTCGCACCGGGAGCGCCGCTCGACTGCGATCTTTTTCCCGTCGTTTGGCAAAGCTGACCGGAGATGGCGGCCGGAGGTCGCCTTCTAGACCTCTGGGTAGAGTGGAGTTCACGCCTTAGGTGAGCCCGCCCAAGCGATCCTGCTCAAAGCCTCAACGCCGACAGCTCCTAGCGGTCTTTGCGGTTGCTGCTGTGAAGGGCTTCATAGTGAACCGCCGGTTTACACCATAGCTTGTCTGGTAAGGCACTGAACCGCCGACGGTCCCCCCCACCGCAGCGACAGAGCCCGACGAAGAAGAAGCTCGGTGTCTCCTGCCCCCCTTTGGCACCGAGAAACCCTCGGTCTCGGCTCCCTGCCATAGCCGGGCCGAGGGTTACGTTTATTCAGCCACCCTCCATTCAGTCAGCTTCACATCGGGTCCGCGCAGGGGCTTGCGAAGCGGGTTCGGTTTTTTGGTGGATCGCTCGGGACCAAGCCTTCGCCGAAAGCCAACCTGGCGCCCGGCGAAGGCTATTCGATCCTCTATCGGCACATTACGACTTACGAACCCGCTCTCGACGGCCGGTCGCGATCGAACATCGACCAGCCCTCGTCGCGCGGCAGACTCTCGCAAGCGGCGAGACCGAAGAGTAAGGCGCCCAGCAGAACCAGCGGCGCTGCGCGCGCGGCGCCGGATTTTCGACTCTGGGGGGAACGGTCAGACATATGGCGATCTCCTTCTCAGCACGGGACAAGCCTGTGCGAGACGCCAAACCCTGCCCTTGCAAGGCGACCCGACACCTATTGGATGTATTGCCGGTTCCCACGAACGTCAAAGCACGCGCGATAACAAAAAAGCGATAGGGCCCGGGCCTTTGCATACTTGATCCGGGCGCCGCGGCGCGCGGTCGGTGCCTATCGGAACGTGCTCGAACGCGGAACCGCGACGCCCGGCGTGCGAAACGCACCGACAACCTCCCCTTGATCCCTTTGCTGCGCCGCCGCATTTATTCGCGTCGGAGCGAAGGGAACCCGAATGGCAGCGCAGGACAAAGCAGTCGACGCAACAGTGCGTGACGACGGCGTGAGGCGGATTCCGCCGCGCCAGGCTGGCTGGTTGGGCCGTCTGCAGGACTTGATCGAGAACGCGACGACCCAAAAAATCATTGCCGTACTGATCGCACTCAACGCCGTCACTCTTGGCTTGGAAACCAGCGAGCGCGCGATGGCGGCGGCCGGCGAGGTGCTGCGGGTACTGGACCGTACCCTGCTGTTGATCTTCACTGCAGAGATCCTGGCCAAGCTTCTGATTTACCGGACGCGCATCCACAAGGATCCCTGGAATGTCTTCGACATCCTGGTGATCGGCATCGCCTGGATGCCGGCGACCGGAAACCTCTCGGTCCTGCGGGCTCTTCGTATCCTGCGTGTGCTCCGCCTGATCTCGGCCGTGCCGTCCATGCGCCGGGTCGTGACGGCTCTGCTCCACGCAATTCCCGGAATGGGTTCGATCGTCGCGCTGTTGGCGCTGGTCTACTACGTCTTCTCCGTGATGGCGACGAAGCTGTTCGGGCCCGCCTTCCCCGAGTGGTTCGGGACCATCGGTGCTTCCGCCTATTCGTTGTTCCAGATCATGACGCTCGAATCCTGGTCGATGGGCATTGTGCGGCCGGTCATGGAGATCTTTCCCTATGCCTGGGCCTTCTTCGTACCCTTCATTCTCGTAACCAGCTTCACCGTCCTGAACCTCTTCATCGGCATCATCGTGGACGCCATGCAGAGCCAGCATCAGGCCGAAGCGGAAGAGGCTGCGGTTGCCGAGGACAAGGCGCGCGCCGCGGACAATGCACAGATCCTGGAGGAGCTTCGTGCCTTGCGCCGCGAGGTTGCCGATCTCAAACGGGACAGCGGTCTGTCGCCTTAGAGCGGGATTGTCTTAGGCGAAAGCGAAGCGCCTCCAGCTAAGGCGATCCTGTTCCAGGCGCCGGCCACAGCAGCGGACTGAAAACCGGGGCAGCACTTAGCCGCGCACCACAACGCGGTCACCGGGGCGTGCCTGGGCCAGGACCTGCTCCAGGTCGGGCCGCGCAAGCGCGATACAGCCGGCGGTCGGCGGATACCCGGGCTTGGCACAGTGCAGGAAGATTGCCGAACCGGCGAAAGGCACGGCCGGATTGCGGTTGTGATCCAACACCACCAGCAGGTCATAGAGCTCGTCGGCGCGCCACAGCGTTTCGTGAGAAGCAGTGCAAGGCCGCACGATCAAGCTGTTGTAAGCCGCTTCCAAGGGTGCGTCGCACCAACCGTGGTCGGGCGCAATGGGACTGGCCGGCAAAGCAGTCGAAGGGAGGGTGACTCGGTCGATCCGCCAAAAGAGCTCGGTCATGGGCCAAGCGCCGAGCGGCGTGCCACCGTCGCCTTCGCGTTTGGCCAGGGCCGAGACCGCACCGTTGCGACCGATTGCGCAGCGGAACCGCGCGTCGCCCCAACTGGCACTCCAACCGTCTTCCCCCTGTCGGACGATCAAGTCCATCGCGCAGCGTTCCCGAGTTCCCATGGAGCTAAGTCGTCGACGGCCATATGGGTCTTGACCGCTCGGGCAACCAGAGCGTGATCGCAAAGGCGGTCCGAACTCGAGATAGCCTTCTGTTTCCTGGGATCAGAGCGCGATATGCAGTCCAGGCGGAAGAGACAGTCAACTCTGCCCAGCAGTCTGGCTGACCGCTTCAGCTTGCTCCTTGGTGAGGGCCTCGTACTTGATCAGGGCCTGCATCATGCGCTCGGCGAAGTCCGCATCGCTCCCCTGCGCCGGCATCAGCAGGGAAGCGTCGGCAGCGGCGCTCTTGGGCAGTACCTGTGCGCTCGGTGCGGTGGCCGCCGTTGGAGCCACCGGATCGGCTTCAGCCGCGGAGGGCTCGTTGGATAAGACAGCCGCCGCTTCCAGTTGTCGGGACACCGGGGTCGTTTGCGGCCGCGGTCCGGCGAAGTCGCGATGGCTGACCGGCATGAAGTTGTTCGGCGCCAGGCCGGGACGGTTCGCGAGCTGCCGGTCCGGACTTGCTGCTGCCTCGGCGGCCGGCCGGGCCGTCGCGCGCATGTCGGCGGCGAGCGCGGACAGCGCTGCCTGACCCGTCAGAAGATCGGGGTCGACGGGGGCCGGCGCTGCTGCAGCGGTTTCGGAGCCGCGTGCGAGACCGGCGGTCTCCGTGTCGGCCAGGCTTTGCCCGCCGGCCTCTTGCGGCTCGGCATCTTGCGGCTCGGTCGAGGCGGCCGTTGCCGTCTGCTGTTGCGGCGAAGCTTCGGCAACGTTCGTGGAATCGCCGGTTGAACCGCCAAGCTCCTGCCCGGTGACGACAGCCAGCGCCGTTTCCGCCATGTCGCGGCCTGTCGCGTCGTCGAGAATCTGATTGAAGGCGGCGCCGACCATGCCGAAGGCGCCGCCGTAGAGCCCGCCGCCGATGATGCGTGCGGTGCCGCCGATCTCGTCGCCGGTCAGCTCGCGGTACAGGTTTCCGACGACCGGGATGTGATGGAGCGGATTGAGAACGTCGAGGAGATCGCCGAACGAGAAGTCGGCCTCTTCGGCCCCGCCGCGGGCGCGGCTGACCTGGGCTGCCGCCTCCTGCAGGTGACCGACCCGGGGGGCGATGAAGGGATCGTAGTCTGTTGCGCTCATGACGCGCGGATAGAAGCAAACGGCGTGCCAGTCGAAAGCTCAGGCGCTCGCTTGAGTCCCTCTCTGCAGGTTCAGAAAATGTCCAGGCAGTTCCTGCCGGTCGGCAGTTAGCGCCGTTCAACCGGACCCCGGCTCCTCAGCACAGGTCTCGGCGTCGTCGGGCACGACAATGCCGGGGAGCTTCCGAGACACCCAGATGTGCTTGACCGCGGAGAGATCGGGCGGTGCGTCGAGCGAACCGCCCTTGATGCTGATCACTTCGTCGCGTTCGGGATTGCCGTGCCACAGGCGGGAGCCGCAGTTCGGACAGAAAGCACAGTCGAGCGATCCGCCGAGCGTCGCCGGGCGTGTCCAGATGCGCGGTTCACCTGACAGTAAGCGGAGATCGGCGCTGTTGACGATCACCGAGATCCCGAAGGCCGAGGACGACTGCTTCTGGCATTCGCGGCAGTGGCAGACGTAAACGTCGATCGCGGGGCCTTGGACTTCGTAGCGAACGTCGCCACACTGGCAGCCGCCCGCAAGCCTCGTTGCGTTGCGTTTCCCCGTCATTGCCTGCCTCGCCTTCCATAGGCTAACCCGGAGTGTGGTCTGTCGGGATGAATCGACGCCGCCGGCTTCCGGCCGCCAAGCGTTTCGCTGAAGAAATGACCTCGGGGTGTATGTCTGGGCGGCCTCGGGTCGTGCAAAGGCTCTACAAGAAGTGCCCGAACTTTGCGGCCTTGGTTGCCAGATAGGCTTCGTTGTGCCCGTTCGAGGGGAAGCTGTGCGGGACGCGTTCCGTTACGGCGATGCCGCAATGCGCAAGCTGCTCGACCTTCTCCGGGTTGTTGGTCAGCAATCTCACCTGCTGAACGCCCAATTGCCGCAGCATTTCCGCAGCGGGCAGATAGACCCGTTCGTCGGCGTCGAAGCCGAGCTGCAGATTGGCCTCATGGGTGTCGGCGCCGCGATCCTGCAAGGTGTAGGCGCGCAGTTTGTTGACCAGCCCGATGCCCCGACCCTCCTGCGCCAGGTACAGCAAGACGCCGGATCCCGCGGCGGCGATAGCCCGGATGGCGCCGCGCAGCTGATCGCCGCAATCGCAGCGCAGCGAGCCCAGCAGATCGCCGGTGAAGCATTCCGAGTGCAGCCGCACCAAGACCGGGCGGCTGGTGTCGGGCCGTCCGATCACGATGGCCAAATGCTCGATGCCGCCGTCGGCCGGCCGGAAAGCCAGAATGCGTGTGTCCTCGGCATCGCTCAGAGGTACGCCGGCCTCCGCAACCTTCGTCAGCGAAAACGCCGCGACGGTTCGATAAGCCTCCACCTCGCGCGCTGCCAAGCTCAGGAAGCCTTTCCGGGCGGCCCAGTCTGCCGAGCTGTCGGCCGTCGGCGCCGGGGCGAGCAGCACGGCCGGCACCAGCCTGGCAAGTTTGACCAGTTCCACCGCCGCGACCTCCAGCGCGTTCGCCATGGCGAGCGTCTGCGGTGCAGCGGCGACCGGGCGGGCGACGGCCGTTGGATCTGCCAGGGCGGCGATCGTACCGGCTGAGAGGTCGTCGGCCTCCAGTCGCAACGGTCCGTCCGCCTCGGTCTCCGTCAGCCCCAGGGCCTGGGCGCGGGGGCCCGTCAGCACCAGGCTGCGGCGGCCGTTGGCAGAGCGATCGAGCGCACGCAGTCGCTCTTCGTTGGCGGCCTCGGCCGCCAACACCAGCAGAGGCGCCTCCCCGCTGCCGTGCAACAGCACGGGCCAGCCCCGTCGCAACTCCGAAAGGGCGCGATCCACGTCTTCTAACGTGCCGGGTTCATAGCTTTGGCTTGTCGCGGGTAGGTCGCTCATGGCAATCGCTTCAATCGAAGATCGCTGGCCGGACCGAACGCGGCCGGCGATATCTGAAAACATAGGCCTTCGACCGCCCGGGGCAAAGCTTATCCCATGATTTCTCTGGGAAAGGCAGCCCTGCGGCCTCGAAGGCGGGAAACCGGGGGAGACCTGAGGGCATGGGCCAAACCGTCTGGCGTCACTACGACCGAGACCAGCTGAACCAGCAACTGAACCTGCGCGCACGGACGCCGGAGCACGAAGCATTTTTCGCGCGCTGGGCCGATGAGGGACGGCAGGTGCGGGCGGAGTTTCCGGGTGCCAAGCTGGATCTCGCTTATGGAGCGACGGCGTCGGAAACGCTCGACTACTTTCCCGCCGAGACGCCGGCTGCGCCGCTGGTCGTCTTCATCCATGGCGGCTACTGGCAGTCTCTGGACAAGGCGGATTTCGATTCCTTCGCTTGGGGGCTGAGCAGGGCCGGTCTCGCTTATGCGTCGGTCAACTACACGCTGGCGCCTGCCGCGCGTGTTCCTGAGATGGTGGAGCAGGTGCGCACGGCGCTGCGCTATCTCTATGAAAGCTCCGGTGATCTTGGCTTCGATCGAACCCGCCTTGTTGTCTCCGGCCATTCCGCCGGCGCTCACCTCGCCAGCATGGCAGGCCTTACGGACTGGTCTGCGCGCGGTTTGCCGGCTGATCTGCTGAAGGCCGTCATATCGGTCTCAGGTCTCTATGAACTCGAGCCTCTCTTGCAGAGCTACCAGCAGTCCGTGCTCCAGCTCGATCAGACGCAAGTCGCCGAGATTTCTCCACAGCGATTGATCGAGAGCTTGCCGCATGCTGCCGCACCGCCATTTCTCTGTGCTGTCGGTTCGACGGAACCGGATGAATTCCTGGAGCAGCAGAGGCTGTTCCTGGATGCCTGGACCGCCAAGGGCTTTGTCGGAGAAGGCTTGATCATGGAGGGCGATCATCACTTTAACGTGGTCGAGCGCCTGGGCCGGCCCGGCGACGCTCTGTTTGAGCGCATGGCGGCGCTGGCGCGCGGATAATGGCGGGTTTGCCGATTCTAGCCGGTTGCACAGCTGGCGCTGCGGATTTATTGAGAAGTCATGACAAACGCTCAAGCGAAGAAGATCCTGCTGGTCGACGACGACGACGCCTTGCGCAGTTCGCTCGCCGAGCAGCTTCGCCTGCACGAGGAGTTTGTCACCGTGGAGGCGGCCGACGGTCAGAACGGTCTGGACAAGGCCAAGGCCGAGTATTTCGATGCGATTCTGCTCGACGTCGGACTGCCGGACATGGATGGGCGTGAGCTCTGCCGCCTGATGCGCCGGGCCGGCGTCAAGTCGCCGGTGATCATGCTGACGGCGATGGATTCCGATGCGGATACCATTCTCGGTCTCGATTCCGGCGCCAACGACTATGTCAGCAAGCCGTTCCGCCTCGGGATCCTGCTTGCCCGCCTGCGCGCCCAGCTGCGGCAGCACGAGCAGAGCGAGGATGCGGTCTTCACCATCGGCCCCTATTCCTTCCGTCCGGCCGCAAAACTCTTGGTTCACGGCGAAAGCCAGCAGAAGGTCCGCTTGACGGAGAAGGAAACGGCGATCCTGAAGTACCTCTACCGGGCCGGCGACAAGACCGTCGGACGCGACCAGCTGCTCGGCGAAGTCTGGGGGTACAACGCGGGCGTCACCACCCATACGCTGGAAACCCATGTCTACCGGCTGCGCCAGAAGATCGAGGCCGATCCGTCCAACGCCGAAATCCTGGTGACGGAGCCCGGCGGCTACCGCCTCGTACCTTAGCTTAGAGTCGACCCCAAACAGCAGGTCGCGGGCAGCTAGAGTAGCTTTAGAGGACGATTCACGTCTTAGGTGGAAGCGAAGCGATTCCACCTAAGACGATCGCGCTCTAGTCCGTCAGGTCTTCGAAGAACTCTTTCACGCGGGCGAAGAAGCCGTGGGATTCCGGGTGGTGTTTCTCGCCGCTGCCTTCGTGTGTGTCCTGAAACTCCTTAAGGAGTTCCTTCTGCTTCTTGGTCAGGTTCTGCGGCACCTCGACGGAGACCTGGATGTAGAGGTCGCCGGTCGCTTTCGAGCGCAGCACCGGCATGCCCTTGCCACGCAGGCGGAACTGGGTGCCTGACTGGGTGCCCTCGGGGACCGAAACCTTGGCGCGCGAGCCGTCGATCGCCGGAACTTCGATGGAGCCGCCGAGCGCCGCCGTGGTCATCGGGATCGGCACGCGGCAGTAGAGGTTTGCGCCGTCGCGCTGGAAGAAGCGGTGCGGCGCCACCGACAGGAAGATGTAGAGGTCGCCCGAGGGGCCGCCACGTCCGCCCGCCTCGCCCTCGCCGGCCAGGCGGATGCGCGTGCCGTCCTCGACCCCGGCTGGAATGTTGACCTGCAGGGTCTTTTCCTTCTGGACCGTGCCGATGCCGCCGCAGGCCTTGCAGGGGTCTTCGATGATCTGCCCGCGGCCTTGGCAGGTCGGACAGGTCCGCTCGATGGTGAAGAAGCCCTGCTGTGCGCGAATGCGACCGCGGCCTCCGCAGGTGGGACAGGTGGTCGGGTTGGTGCCGGGCTCGGCACCGGAGCCGCCGCAGGCATCGCAGGTGACCGAAGTGGGGATGCGGATGGTCGCCTGCTTGCCGCTAAACGCCTCGTCCAGATCGATTTCCAGATTGTAGCGCAGATCGGCGCCGTGGGCCGGGCCGCTGCGCCGGGCGGCACCGGTGAACTCGCCGAACATTTCGTCGAAGATGTCCGCGAAGCCGCCGAAGTCGAAACCCGCACGACCGCCTCCGGGTCCGGCTCCGCCGCCCATGCCACCCTCGAAGGCCGCATGTCCGAAGCGGTCGTAGGCCGCCCTGGACTGTTCGTCCTTCAGGGCCGCGTAAGCCTCTGCGGCCTCTTTGAAGCGATGTTCGGCTTCGCTGTCGCCCGGATTGCGATCCGGGTGATACTGCATGGCCAGCTTCCGATAGGCCTTCTTGATCTCATCGATCGGGGCCTTTCGGCCGACCCCCAGCACTTCGTAGTAGTCGCGCTTGGCCATAGACTGCCCGATGCCGTACCGCTATCCGCCGCTGCGCCGAACGGTCAAATCGGCAACCTGCGGCGATCCCCTGAAAATAAGGGGCGGCACCGAAGCTCAGGCTTTCCTGCGCTGCGGTGCCGCCTCTGCGCTTGCCTCTTCGGGCGGCGCCGGCGTGGATTACGCCGACTTGCCCTTCTTGTCGTCGTCGACTTCTTCGAAATCGGCATCGACGACGCTCTCGTCCTTGGCGCCGGCGCCCTCGCCGCCGCCCGGGGCCCCGTCGGGTCCGGCACCCGCGCCCTCGGCCGATTCCTGTTCGGTCTGGTACATCGCCTGACCGACCTTCATCGAGACTTGGCCCAGCTCGTCGGTCTTGGCCTTGATCGCCTCGACGTCGTCGCCGTCCTTGACCTCTTTCAGGGCCGTCACCGCAGCCTCGGTCTCCGCCTTCAGGTCGGCCGGGATCTTGTCGCCGCCCTCGGAGAGCGTCTTCTCGACGGTATGGATCAGGCTGTCGGCCGCGTTACGCGCCTCCACCGTTTCGCGCCGCTTCTGGTCTTCCGCCGCATGCGATTCGGCATCCTTGACCATCCGCTCGATCTCGTCGTCCGACAGGCCGCCCGAGGCCTGAATGCGGATCGTCTGCTCCTTGCCGGTAGCCTTGTCCTTGGCGCCGACATTGACGATTCCGTTGGCGTCGATGTCGAAAGTGACCTCGATCTGCGGGACGCCGCGCGGTGCCGTCGGGATGCCGACCAGATCGAACTGACCGAGCATCTTGTTGTCCGATGCCATCTCGCGCTCGCCTTGGAACACGCGGATGGTGACGGCCGTCTGATTGTCCTCGGCGGTCGAGAAGACCTGAGACTTCTTGGTCGGGGTCGTCGTGTTGCGGTCGATCAGCCTGGTCATCACGCCGCCCAGGGTCTCGATGCCGAGGGACAGCGGGGTGACATCCAGCAGCAACACGTCCTTGACGTCGCCCTGCAGGACGCCGGCCTGGATCGCCGCACCCATGGCCACGACCTCGTCGGGGTTGACGCCCCGGTGCGGCTCGCGGCCGAAGAACTCCTTCACCCGCTCGATCACCTTGGGCATGCGGGTCATGCCGCCGACCAGGATCACATCGTCGATCTCGCCGGCCGAGATGCCGGCGTCTTTCAGCGCGGCCTTGCAGGGCTCGATGGTGCGCTGGATCAGCGCGTCCACCAGGGCTTCCAGCTTGGCGCGGCTCAGCTTGATGTTGAGGTGCTTCGGACCGGACTGATCCGCGGTGATGAAGGGCAGGTTGACTTCCGTCTGGGTCGCGCTGGACAGCTCGATCTTGGCCTTCTCCGCGGCCTCTTTCAGGCGCTGAAGAGCGAGCTTGTCCTGACGCAGGTCGATGCCCTGCTCCTTCTTAAACTCCTCGGCCAGGTAGTCGATGATCGTCTGGTCGAAGTCCTCGCCGCCCAGGAAGGTGTCGCCGTTGGTCGACTTCACTTCGAAGACGCCGTCGCCGATTTCCAGCACCGAAACGTCGAAGGTACCGCCGCCCAGGTCGTAGACCGCGATGGTGCCCGTGGTCTTCTTGTCGAGGCCGTAGGCCAGCGCCGCCGCCGTCGGCTCGTTGATGATGCGCAGCACTTCGAGCCCGGCGATCTTGCCCGCGTCCTTGGTTGCCTGGCGCTGTGCGTCGTTGAAGTAGGCCGGAACGGTGATCACGGCCTTCTCGACCGTCTCGCCGAGATAGGTCTCGGCAGATTCCTTCATTTTCTGCAGGATGAAGGCCGAGATCTGGCTGGGCGAATAGTTGTCGCCATGGGCCTTGACCCAGGCGTCGCCGTTGTCGGCCTTGATGATCCCGTAAGGGACGAGATCCATGTCCTTACGCGTCGTCGGGTCCTCGTAGCGCCGGCCGATCAGGCGCTTGACCGCGAAGATGCTGTTTTCCGGATTGGTCACCGCCTGGCGCTTGGCCGGCTGGCCGACCAGCCGCTCGCCGCTCTCCGTGAAGGCCACCATGGAGGGCGTGGTGCGGGCGCCTTCCGCGTTTTCCAGGACCTTGGCTTCCTTGCCCTCCATAACGGCAACGCAGGAGTTGGTGGTGCCGAGGTCGATACCGATAACTTTTGCCATGTCATGCTCTCCGTAAACAGCAGGCCTCGCTCGGGCGGCCTTGCAAAGCGCCGCCCTTTCGGGCCCCTCGAAGGTGTCGAAAGCGTTGGGTTTTCCGCAGAGGAAAGCCGGCAACACCCTCGCCGGCGCGGTGCGAAAGACCGTCACGTTTCCGCGGATATATAAGCGGTTGCCGGTCTCCTGCAACCCGGTAGCGCGGGCGTCTTGCGTGCAGGTTGATGCTGCGCCACTTAGAGCAGGACCGCCTTGGGTGGACTCGCACTGGCAATCCCACCCAAGTCGTGAAGCCTACTCTAGTTACCTCGATCTAGAGGGCGATTCACGTCTCAGCTGAACGCGAAACGCTTCCACCTGAGACGATCGCGCTCTAGAAGCCTGTCGGAAGCAGCAGGGAGCGGCGAGCATGCGGCCGGGCGATGGCGTTTACGTAATGATCCTCGGCCTGATGGTGGCCAACGTCATGGTCGGTGCCGTCCTGGCGCTGGTCGGCGAGCAGTTGCTCGGCAGTCCCGCCGTTTCGCTGTTCGGCACTTGGCTGGCGGTCGGTGGCGGCCTGGGATACCTCTTCTTTCGCTGGCTCGGCAGCCGAGAGCAGAAAAGGCGCAGCGAGTAGCTGCGCCTGCGGCCATGATCGTTTCCGCCAGCTATCGCACCGACGTTCCGGCTTTCTATGCCGAGTGGTTTCGCCGGCGGCTGGCCGCTGGCGAGGCGCGGGTGAAGAACCCCTACGGCGGGCCCGATACGCTGGTGCCGCTGCGGCCGCCGGGCTGTGACGGCTTCGTTTTCTGGACTCGCAATCTCGATCCCTTCTGGGCGGCACTGGCCGAGGTTCGGGCGCTCGGTTTGCCTTTCACTGTGCAGTTCACGCTCACCGGCTATCCACGTGCTTTGGAACCGGCCGTGATCCTGGAGGCCCGAGGCATCGCGCAGCTGCGTCAACTTGCAGCCGATCACGGCTCCCGAACGGGGGTGTGGCGCTACGATCCGGTTTTCGTGACGGATTTGACGCCACCCGCCTGGCATCGCGAGACCTTCGCGAGGTTGGCCGCATCCCTGAGCGGGACGGTCGACGAAGTGGTGCTCTCCTTCGCCCAGATCTACGCGAAGACCAAGCGCAACACCGACGCTGCGGCCGCGCGCCACGGCTTCGCATGGCAGGATCCGCCGGCGGAAGAAAAGCGCGCTCTGCTGGGCGACTTGTCTGAGATCGCGCGATTGCAGGGCATCAAGCCGACACTCTGCAGCCAGCCGGAGTTCTTAGGCGAGGGACAGCTTTTCGGTGGGCCGGAGGCGGCGCGCTGCATCGACGCCGAACGGCTGGCCGCAGTGGCGCGCACCTGGGGCCTGGAGGGCGAGATGGCGGCCCGCATCAAAGGCAACCGGGCGGGCTGTCTCTGCGCCGAATCCCGCGACATCGGTGCCTACGACACCTGCCCGCACGGCTGCACCTACTGCTACGCCGTCAACGCGAGCGAGAAGGCCAAGGCCTACCGCCGCCGTCACGATCCCGAGGTGGAGCGCTTGGGCGACTGAGCGGCAGGAGCCGCAGTTCAGCCCTCGACCATCGACTTCAGTTGCCGGTTGGCGACCGCGAGCATGGCGAAGTCGGGCGTGCCGGTGGCGCGCAGCTCGCCCAGCAGCTGCTCGCTGCGCAGAACCAGGGGCCGGCGGCTTTCGACCCAGCGGTCGATCACCGCGGTGCCGTTCGCCTTGCCAAGCTGTTTCAGGCCGCCATTGGCCTTGGCCGTGTCGAGCACCGACTCCGCCGCCCGAAACTGATAGGCATCCAGGTCGTCCACGATCGCCGTAATTGCAAGCTTGTCCCAGGCCGTGTCGCTGGCCAGGTGACTGCTCGCTCGGCGCAGCCAGTCGAAGCCGAAGCGCGCCCCCACGGTGAAGTAGATCTGTGCGGTCTGCTCGACCGCCAGTCCGGCCAGTCCGGCAAGGCGCACGAGATCGCAAGCGGCATAGCGCAGATGCAGGCCGGCGACGGTTTCGGCCAGTGCCTTGGGCACCCTGTACTCCCGCAGCCGCTCCGCCTGATGGGCCAGCATGCTCCGGTCTGCCTCGGTCAGGAACCTCTCCAGAGAGCTGCCCAGCGCCGCGACGCCGGGCCTGTAGCGCTCGATCGCGCCGGCGATATCGAGTGGCTGGCGTTCGACCCGAAGCATCCAGACCGTGACCCGCTCGGCCAGGCGTCCGGTCTCGACCAGCATGCTGGCCTGGATCTCGGCCGGCACGCTGTTGTCCAGCGCCTCGATCTCGGCCCAGAGTGCGCTCAGTCCGAAGACGTCGCGCGCGATCATGAAGGCGCGGACGATCTCGGCCGCGGAGTAACCGGTCTTTTCCCTGACTTCATGGACGAAACTGATGCCCATGCGGTTGACGATCTCGTTGGTCGCGAGGGTCGCGGCAATCTCCCGACGCAGGCGGTGGCCGCGGATCTGGTCGGCGTAGGTCTTGCGCAGCGGCGTGGGGAAGTAGCCGATGACGTCGCTGTCGAGGGCCGCATCGTCCGGCAGGTCCGATTCAAGCAGTTCGTCGTAGAGTGCGATCTTGGCGTAGGAGAGCAGGACCGCGATCTCGGGTCGGGTCAGGCCGCGGTTCGCCTTCATCCGCTCCTCGATGGTCTCGTCGTCCGGCAGGTGCTCCAGCGTGCGGTCCAGCTGCCCGGACCGCTCCAAGGTGCGCATGTAGCGGCTGAGACGGTCGAGAAGATGGCAGCCGAGATCCTGAGTGACGGAGATCGATTGCGTCTGCAGGTAGTTGTCGCGCAGAACCAGCTCAGCGACTTCGTCCGTCATCTTGGCCAGCAGCCTGTCGCGCTGGGGGCGCGTCAGCTTGCCCTCCTGCTCTGCGGCGCCGAGGAGAATCTTGATGTTCACCTCATGGTCGGAACAGTCGACACCGGCGGAATTGTCGATGGCGTCGGTGTTCAACCGCCCACCCTTCAGCGCGTATTCGATCCGCGCGCGTTGCGTCATTCCCAGGTTCGCGCCTTCGCCGACCACCTGACAGCGCAAGGCCTCCGCGTTGATTCGCAGGGCGTCGTTGGCGCGGTCGCCGACCTCCAGGTTGCCTTCGTCGCTCGCCTTGACGTAGGTGCCGATGCCGCCGAACCACAGCAACTCGGCCGAGCTGGTGAGGATGGCATGGATCAGCTCGTTGGGCGTGACCTTCTCATGTGTCAGTCCGAAGAGCTCCCGCATCTCCGGGCTCACCGGGACCGACTTGGCCTTGCGCTCGAAGACGCCGCCCCCTTTCGAGATCTTCCGCTTGTCGTAGTCGTCCCAGGTGCTGCGGGGCAGGGCGAACAGCCGTTTGCGCTCCGCGAAGGACTTGGCCGGATCCGGGTCGGGATCGACGAAGATGTGCAGATGGTTGAAGGCCGCGATCAGGCGGGTCTGCTTGGAAAGCAGCATGCCGTTGCCGAAGACGTCGCCCGACATGTCGCCGACGCCGATCGCCGTGAAGGCCTCGCGCTGGATGTCCTTGCCGATCTCGCGGAAGTGCCGCTTGACGGACTCCCAGGCACCGCGGGCCGTGATGCCCATGGCCTTGTGATCGTAGCCGGCCGAGCCCCCGGAGGCGAAGGCGTCGTCGAGCCAGAAGCCGTAGTCCTGGCTGACTCCGTTGGCATAGTCGGAGAAGGTGGCCGTGCCTTTGTCGGCGGCCACCACCAGGTAAGGGTCGTTGGCGTCATGGCGGACCACCTGCTTGGGCGGTACGATCTTGCCGGCCTTGGTGTTGTCGGTGATGTCCAGCAGCCCGCGAATGAAAGTCTTGTAGGCCGCCACACCCTCCGCCATGAAGGCCTCCCGCCCCTCGGACGGCGGCGGCAGGCGCTTCGGCACGAAACCGCCCTTGGAGCCGACCGGCACGATCACCGCGTTCTTGACTTGCTGTGCCTTGACCAGGCCCAGCACCTCGGTCCTGAAGTCCTCGCGTCGGTCGGACCAGCGCAGTCCGCCCCGCGCGACCGGGCCGAAGCGCAGGTGTACGCCCTCGACCTGCGGAGCGTAGACGAAGATCTCACGGTACGGCCGCGGCTCCGGCAGCTCTTCGATGGCTCGGCTGTCGAGTTTGAAAGAGACGTAGGACTTGGTCCGGCCTTGCGCGTCGGTTTGATAGTAGTTGGTGCGCAGGGTCGCGCCGATGACGTTCAGGAAACGCCGCAGAATGCGGTCTTCGTCCAGGTTTGCGACCGCCTCCAGGGCTGTCTCGATCCCGGCCACCAAAGCCTGTTCCGCCGTCGCCAGCTTGGCCGGCGTCCGGCCGCGCCGCTGTGCCGGGTCGAGGCGTTGCTCGAACAGCTTGGCGAGTTTGGCCGCGATCGCCGGGTTCCTGGCCAGCGTCTCTTCCATGTAGGCTTGGCTGAAAGTGATGCCGGCCTGCCGCAGATACTTGGCGTAGGCCCGCAGAATGCGGATCTCCCGCGCCGTCAGGCCGGCGGCCAAGACCAGGCCGCTGAAGCCGTCGCCTTCCATCTCGTCGGCCCAGGTCAGCGCGAAGACTTCGTGGAAGGCGCCGCGCACCTCGTCCAGGTCGACCGACTGTCCGGGGCGCAGACGCAGGGAAAAGTCGTGAATCCAGACGGCCGCCTCTGCCGCCTTGTCGTCCTGCGCCCCGTCGCTCTCCGACTTGCTCCGCCCCGGGCGCACCTCGTAGGGCACCTCGGAGATCACCCGCAGGCCCATCTGCTCGAGCATCGGCAGCACGTCCGATAAGGGGATCGGATGGCCGGCGATATAAAGTTTGAAGTGCAGGACCTCCGCCGGTGCCCCGTGCGGCCGATAGAGATCCAGCGCCAGTCGCGCTCCGCCCAGGGCCTCTTCCACCTTGCCGAGATCGGCGACGGCATCCTTGGCGACATGGGCTTCCCGATAGTTTGTCGGAAAGGCGCGGGCGTAGCGCCGGAACAGGCGCAGGCCGTCCTGCTCGCCGTGGGTGGCGATCAGCGCCGCCTCGAAGGTGTCGATCCAGGAGCGGGCCGCCTCGGCAAGCTGCCGTTCCAGTGCGCTGACCTCGACGTCGGGGACTTCGCCTTGGGTGGTCTTGATGATGACATGCAGGCGGGCCAGCAAGGCATCGCCCAGCTGCGTCGAGAAGGCGGCAACCCGGCCCGCGTAGGCCTCGGCCAGCAGGGCCTGCAGTTTGAGACGCAGGCTGGTGTCGAAGCGATCGCGCGGCACATAGACCATGCAGGAGACGAAGCGCTCGAAAGGGTCGCGCCGGACGAACAGCGCCGTGCGCTGGCGCTCCTGCAGATGCAGGACGCCGAGCGCGGTCTGCTGCAGTTCTGCGGCGTCGATCTGGAACAGCTCGTCGCGCGGATAGGTCTCCAGGATGTGCAGCAGCGCCTTGCCGTCGTGGCTCGCCGGCGAGAAGCCTGCCAGCTCCAGAACCCTGTCGACCTTGCGCTTGAGCTGCGGGATCTCGCGCGGGCTCTGGCTGTAGACGGGTGAGGTGAAGAGACCGATGAACAGCCGCTCGCCGCAAACCCTGTTCTTGCTGTCGAACAGCTTGATCGCGATGGCGTCGATGTGGGCGTCGCGGTGGACCGTGGAACGCCTGTTCGCCTTCGTGATGCGCAGCAGTTCGGGAGACTTGACCCAGTCCTGCACGTCGGGCGGCAGCTTGCCGAGGTCGCGCAGGCCGTCGAATACGGAGAAGCCGACGTTGCGCAGCAGGCCGAGACCGCTGTCGGGGTCGATCTTTGCCAGCGCTTTCTGGCCGCTGCCCTGAAAGCGATACTCCCGGTAGCCGAGGAAGGTGAAGTGGTCATCGTCGAGCCATTCCAAGAAGCTGATGGCTTCTTCGACTTCCTCCTTCGGTAGACGCGGCGGGCTCCGGTCGAGGTCGCGGATCAGATCGCGGCAGCGCTGGCGGATCGGCCGCCAGTCCTCGACGGCTAGGCGCACGTCATGCAGCACGCCGGTGAGAAGCTTGGCGATCTCCTCGTGCGCCGGACCGGGCTGCTCTTCGATCATCAGCAGCATGCAGGATTCAGCGGCACCGGCGATCTCGACGTCGCTGGTTTCGCCCAGGCGAATCAGCCGTCCGGTCTCGTCCCGCTCGATGGGCAGGATCGGATGGATCACCAGGCGCACTTCGATGTCCCGGCGGTTCAGGGCCGCTGTGACCGAGTCGACCAGGAAGGGCATGTCGTCGTTGACGATCTCGACGACCGTGTGCGGACAGGACCAGCCGTGGGTCTTGGGCACCGGATTGTAGAGCCGGACCGCCGCCTTGCCCGGCTTGCGGCATTGCGCGAAGTCCCAGACCGACCTGGCCGCTCCGGCCAGATTTTTCGGCGTCTGGTCTTTCAGGTCGTCCGGGGGCACATGGGCGAAGAACAGGCGCAGGAAGCGCTCCGCGGCTTCGCCGGCGGCGCCTTGCCGGACCAGCTTTGCCGCCGCGTCGATCAAACCGGTTGTCTTGTCGTCCGCATGACGTGCCATGGCCGGCTATTCCTTCCCCGTCTGGTACTGCGGTGCGGCTGTGCGCCATCGTTCGCCGTGGCGCGACCCTGCTTTAATCGTGGGTTTAAAAGGCGATTCACGTTCCAGGCAGAAGCGCTTGGCTTCCGCATGAGACGATACACGCTCTCGGTTCCACTGCCCGATTCTACTGCCTGACTCTTTGCATGAATTTAAAGTGCGTCTCTTACTGATACCGACAGGGTGAACCTACCCCATCGGCAGCGCGAACGGGAGACATCCGCCGGTCAAATGCGACAGGACTGCTTAAGCGGTTCTTCACTGCCGTCAGGGCATCCTCGAGTGGTCGCCGACCAGAGTTTTGAACCGAACCTGACGACAGCCGCACGAAGATTGCTGCACAGGGGCCAGACCGATGCCGATACCCGACGCGCGCGGACAGCAGCTCTTTGCCCCTCCCGGACCGGATCTCGGAACCGCGCTCTCTCCGGAAACGGAGGAGGCTGCCGGGCGTCGCCACCCCAGGCTGCGGTCTGTCCTCTACGTCGGTCTCTTCATGGGCTTCAGCGTCGTTGCCGTCCTGGTCTTCGCTCTGCTTGCGCTCCTGGCCATGGGCGTGGTCGGCGCATAGGGCGGTTCAGCTGCGCAGGCGGCGGAACTCCGCCATGGCGACCGCGGCCGCAACGCCGGCGTTCAGGCTGTCCAGACCGGGTTGGCCGCCCGGGATTCGAACCAGTGCATCGCAGTACTTCCGGGTCTTCGGCCGCAGTCCCTCGCCTTCCGCGCCGATGACGAAGATCGACTTTTCCGCGAAGTCCGTCTGGGCCAAGGTCGCCGGCGCCTCGCCATCCAGGCCGTAGGCCCAGAACCCGAGCTTTTTCAACTCGGTCAGGGTTTGCGAGAGATTGGTGACGCGGAAGATCTTGACGAATTCGGCACCACCGACGGCGTAGCGCACCACCGTCGGCGAGACATCGACCGAACGGTTGCGCAGCACGGCCACTGCGGGGATCTGGAAGAAGGCCGCGGTGCGAAGGATGGTGGCGAAATTCTGAGGGTTGGACACCTGGTCCAGCAGGAGCAGGCAATCGGCGTCGGCCAGCAGATCGAGGTCGCGGTCGCCGTAGATCCGCCGCGGCTTGACGAAGGCGCAGATGCCTTGGTGCTTGTCGTCCTCGGTGAAGTCGCCGATCCGCAGGAACTCCGGCCAGGCCATGAACTCCGGCTGCAAGCCCCGCCGTTTCGCCTCTGCAATGAACTCGGCGTGGTAGGCTTCCTTGCCCGCCAGCACCAGGCGCTGGACGTCTTTCGGGCGCTGCAGGAAGACCGCGCGCACCGAATGCTTACCGAAGATCTTTTCCATGGGATGTCGTCGTCCGAACTATCGCCTGGCAGCCGGCGCCCTTCCGCCGTGCACGAACAGGCATCTGCCGCGGTGCCGGCAGGCTTTGCAAGGTCGGACGTTTCGGGAAGCGACTGAAAATCTGGAGCGGGCGATGAGATTCGAACTCACGACCCCAACCTTGGCAAGGTTGTGCTCTACCCCTGAGCTACGCCCGC
>JANQPZ010000157.1 GCA_028285215.1 Rhodovibrionaceae bacterium
TCGACAGGTACTTGTTGCCGCTGTCCCAGACGAAGGCGACGACACGGTTTGCCTCCGTCTGTTCCCGGCAGTAGCGCAGCGCGGCGGCCAGCAGCGTCCCGGAGGAGGAGCCGGCGAGGATGCCCTCCGCGCGCAGCAGTTCCCGCGCGGCCAGCAGGGCGTCCTTGTCGGAAACGGCGTAGGCCTTGGCGACCCGGCTGAAGTCCGCGATCGGCGGGATGAAGTCTTCGCCGATTCCCTCGACGATCCAGCTCCCGACCTCGTTCGGCGCCACGCCGGTGTTGACGTAGTCGGCCAGGATCGAGCCCTCCGGGTCGGCGAGCACCATCTGCGTCTTCGGCGAGGCCTCGGCGAAGTAGTGCGACAGGCCGGTGATCGTACCGGCCGAGCCGACGCCGCAGACCACGGCATCCACGTCGCCGTCCATCTGCGCGTAGATCTCGGGGCCGGTGGTGGTCTCGTGGGCGCGCGGATTGGCGGGGTTGCCGAACTGATTGACGAACCAGGCGCCTTCCTCGGCCGCGATCCGTTCCGCCATGTCCTGATAGTACTCGGGATGTCCCTTGCCGACGTCCGAGCGGGTCAGGCGCACCTCGGCGCCCAGCGCCTTCAGGTGGAAGATCTTCTCCTGCGCCATCTTGTCGGGCACCACGATGATCAGGCGGTAACCTTTCTGTGCCGCAACCAGGGCCAGACCCAGTCCGGTGTTGCCGGCGGTGGCCTCGACGATGGTGCCGCCGGGCTGCAACCGGCCCTCGGCCTCGGCCGCCTCGATCATGGAGCGCCCGATGCGGTCCTTGATCGACCCGCCCGGATTCTGGCTTTCCAGCTTGAGGAACAGCCGGCAGGGGCCGGTATCGAGGTGATGGACCTCCACCAGCGGCGTATTGCCGATCATGTCGAGGGCGGAGGCGTAGACGGGCGCGGTCATCAGGGGCTCGTGGTCAGCGGGCGGGACAAAGCCCCAGCATGGGTCGCGGGCCTGGCGGGAGCAAGGCCGGCGACAGGCCGCTGCGGCAAATCTTTCATGAAGGCGGCGCGCATCCGCACACCCGCAGAGGTATGATATTTCTGCGCGACCCGCATTGCAGCCGGTATGGGGATCCCTTTGGGCGCGAGCGTGATCCGGATCTCTCTCTGCCCTGTTATCGCGGAACTGGAGTGCCATATTGCGGGTGGATCCGGGGCGGAGCAGAACGAGAAGGCATGCGCAAGGTCTTGAAGTGGTTCGGACGGGGGCTGGCCGGTCTCGTTGCACTCCTGCTGCTGACGCTGGCGGGCGGCTGGCTGTGGCTGCAGGGGTCGCTGCCGAAGACCGACGGCGAAGTCCTGGCCGGCAGCCCGGAGGCGCCGGTCGAAATCCTGCGCGATGCCGCGGGCGTCCCGACCATCCGCGCCGACAGCTGGAACGATGCCTTCTTCGCGCTGGGCTATCTCCACGCCCAGGACCGCCTGGTGCAGATGGAGATGCTGCGGCGTATCGCCACCGGCCGCCTGTCGGAGGTGGCCGGCAGCATGACCCTGGACTTCGACCGCCTGATGCGGGCGCTCGACCTCGCCGGGAAGGCGCAACGCGGCCTGCCGCTGCTGAGTCCCGAGCTGCGCAGCGCGCTGGATGCCTACTCCGGAGGCATCAACGCCTTCCTGGACACCCACGAGGGACCCTGGCCGCCGGAGTTCCTCTTGGCCGGCACGCCGGAGCGATGGGAGCCCTGGCACTCCCTGCTGTGGGGCAAGCTGATGGCGCTGCGTCTCTCCGGCAACTGGCGTGAAGAACTGAGCAACGCCCGCCTGATCGCCGCCGTCGGACCCGAGGCGCTGGGCGATCTCTTTCCGGACAAGACGCCGGAGGCCGCGACGATACCCGGCACCGGCATCGACGATCTCTCGAGCCTGCTGGAGGTCCTGCCGCGCGAGGCGACGCTGGGGGCCAGCAATATCTGGGCCGTGGCCGGCAGCCGCACCGCCAGCGGCAAGCCCGTGCTCGCCAACGATCCGCATCTGGGCCTGCAGGTGCCGGCAACCTGGTATCTGGCGCGCCTGGAAACGCCGGAGGGGCTGCTGGCGGGCGCCACTTCGCCGGGCATTCCCC
>JANQPZ010000170.1 GCA_028285215.1 Rhodovibrionaceae bacterium
GGCGGCCCATTGGGTCGCCGTGACCGGCTGGGCTGCGGCGCTCAAGGCGTGCCCGAACCAGCCGCCGGAAGAGCGTCTGCCCTACTTCCTGGGTTTCAGCACGACCCTCTGGACGACGACGTTTGCCGCGACCGGCCTCGGTTTCTGGCTCGCGGGATCCGTGCCGCCGCTGGTCTCGCTCGGTCTGGTGTTCCTCAACCCGCTCTACTTCATGCTGGTCTTCGCGGGGGACGTACCGACCCGGCTGCGGCTCTACGCCCTGGTGCTGGGCGCTGTCGCGGGGCCCGCCTTCCACCTGCTCGATCCCGACTATGGCCTCCTGCTGGCCGGCCTGGTTGCCGGAACGGCGGCATTCCTGCTTGGCGGCGGTCACCGGCGCCGGCCGGGGTCGCGCTCGTAATGCAGGACCTCGTCGCATCGGAATTCTGGTTCCCGTTCGCCGTCATGCTCGTGGGCGCGGCCGTGACCTACGCCTGGCGTGGGCTGGGTGTGGCGCTCTCGGGGCGTCTCGACACCAATTCGCCGCTCTTCGTCTGGGTGTCTTGCGTCGCCTATGCGCTGCTTGCCGCGCTGATCGCCCGCATGATCGTGCTGCCTTTCGGTCTGGTGGCAGACACGGCGATGCTCGACCGCGTGGTGGCCGCGTTTGCGGCGCTGGTCGTTTTCTTCGCAACCCGAAGGAACATTCTCTGCGGTGCGGCAGCAGGCGCCGGCTCTCTGGTCGTCTTCACCTGGCTGCGGGACTTGGCCCTGTAGCACTCGAAGACCAAGCCGGCCCCAGAGGCCTTACTTGTAGGGGTCCGCGGCGTCACGCAGACCGTCGCCGAGAAAGTTGAAGGCCAGCACCACGAGGATGACCGGCACCACCGGCAGCATGAGCCAGGGGTACAGCGCGACCACGTTGATGTTCTGTGCTTCCGTCAGCAGCACGCCCCATGAGGTGACCGGCGGCCGCAGGCCGAGGCCGAGGAAGGACAGCGCCGTTTCGGCCAGGATCATGGTCGGGATGGCAAGACTGGCGGAGGCGATCAGATGACTGGTGAAGCTGGGCAGAAGATGGCGGCCGATGATGCGCAGAGGGCTGGCGCCCATCAGCTGCGCGGCCGTGGCGAAATCCTCTTCCCGCAGAGAGAGGAGTTTCGATCGCACCGCACGGGCCAGGTCCGGCCACTCGAGCAGTGCCAGGATGATCGAGATGCCGAAGAACACCAGGATCGGCGACCAGGTCACCGGCAGGATCGCCGAGAGGGTCATGAAGAGCGGGATGGTCGGGAAGGACCGCAGGATCTCGATGGCGCGCTGGACCGCCTCGTCGACCAGCCCCCCGTAGTAACCGGCCAGTCCGCCGAACAGCAGGCCGAGCACGAAGGTGAGCGCGACGCCGATCAGACCGATGGTCATGGAAACGCGGGCGCCGTAGATGATCCGGCTGAACATGTCGCGGCCCAGCCGGTCGGTCCCGGCGAGGAACAGAGTGCCGCCCTCGGCCGCGCAGACGAGATGCAGATCCGCCTCGAACAGGCCCCAGAACTCGTAGGAGTCTCCGGAACAGAAAAAGCGCAGCGGCTGAACCTTCTCAGGGTTCGGCACGTACTCGCGCTGCAGGTTCTGCATGTTGAGACGGTAGTCGTAGCCGTAGACGAAGGGGCCGATGAACTCCCCTTCGTGGAACAGATGCAGCGCTTGCGGCGGGGCGTGGATGTGCTGCGTGTTTCGGCTGTGGAGATTGTAGGGCGCGATGAACTCGGCGAAGAGCACAATCAGATAGAAAGCGAGCAGCAGAACGCCGGACGCCAGGGCGAGGCGGTGACGCCTGAACTTCCACCAGATGATCGTCCATTGGCCGGCCTGGTAATAGCGTTCCTGCTCCGCCGTCAGCGGCACTTCGATCCCCGGCTCGAAGGAAGCCGGGTTCACGTAGTGCTCTTCCCGATCGCGCGGAGCGTCGGTCATCGCCGCCGCCCTCCGGTGAAACGGATCCGGGGATCGAGCGCGGCCAGCGCCAGATCGGACAGCATCACGCCGATGACCACCAGCGTCGCCTCGAACATCAGGAAGGCGCCGGCCAGATACATGTCTTGACTCTGGAGGGCGCGCAGGAGCAGCGGGCCGTTGGTCGGCAGGCCGAGAACCACCGAGACCAGAACGGCGCCGGAGATGATCTGCGGCAGCAGATTGCCGACGTCTGCGATGAAGGGGTTGAGGGCGAGGCGCAGGGGATACTTGAAAACCAGCTTGCCTTCCGCCAGCCCCTTGGCACGGGCCGTCACCACGTACTGCTTGTGAAGCTCGTCAAGCAGGTTGGCGCGCAGGCGGCGGATCAGTGCGGCGGTGCCGGCGGTGCCGATGACGATCATCGGGATCCAGATGTGCTCCAGGACGGAGCCGATCTTCTCGAAGCTCCAGGGCGCATCCTCCAGGTCCGGGTCCATCAGACCGCCGATCGAAGTCCCGAACCAGACGTTGGCGAAGTAGAGCATCACCAGGGCGAGGAGAAAATTCGGCGTGGCGAGACCGAGATATCCGATGAAGGTGAAGATGTAGTCGCCGGCGGAGTACTGGCGCACGGCGGAATAGATGCCGATGGGAAAGGCGACCAGGTAGGTGAAGAGAACCGTCGCCACCGCGATGATCGCCGTCAGGAGGAAGCGGTCGCCGATGACGTCCGACACCGGCAGCTGGTACTCGAAAGAGAAACCGAGATCGCCCTGCAGGAGGCCCCAGAGCCAGGTCAGATACTGAAGCCAGACAGGCTGGTCGAGGCCGTACTGCTCGCGCAGGAAGGCGATGCGGCTCTGGTCGACGGCCTCGCCCTGGGCCTGCAGCTCCGCAATGTAGGTTTCCAGGTAGTCGCCGGGCGGCAACTGAATGATGAAGAACACCACTGCCGAAATCACCAGCAGGGTCGGGATCATCACGAAGAGCCGCCGCGCGATGTAGGGCAGCATCAGTCTGCCCCCGCAACACTGGCGTTCGGCAGCCGCTGTCCTTGCGACCTGACGTCTTGCGGTTCCGGCACGGCGGCAAAGCTGCCGGGCCAGGCGCGCAGGTAGTGGCCTTCGCCGAGATGTATCATCTCCAACGTCCGGTCGGGGCGCGGCGCGAAGGGTTCGGGCCAAGCTTCCGGGATACTCGCCTTGCCGTCCATGAGCGCTGCCAGATCGAGCGGCCTGTCCGGGTTGGGTTCCGGTACGGCCGATACCAGCGCACGCGTGTAGGGATGGAGCGGGGTCTTGAACAAGGTCGCTTTCGGGGCGAGTTCGACCAACCTGCCCCGGCACATCACCGCGATCCGGTCGGCGATATAGTCCACGACCGCCAGGTTGTGACTGATGAAGAGGTAGGTCAGACCCAGCTCGTCCCGCAGGTCTTTCAAGAGGTTGAGAATCTGCGCCTGGATCGAGACGTCGAGCGCGCTGACCGGCTCGTCGCAGATCAGCAGGTCCGGCATCAGGGCCAGGGCCCGGGCGATCCCGATGCGCTGTCGCTGTCCGCCGGAAAAGGAGTGCGGATAGCGGCGCAGGTGGCGGACGTCGAGGCCCACCACGCGCATCAGCTCCTTGACGTAGTCGGCGCGCCAGGCCGGGTCGCCGAGGCCATGGATCTGCAGCGGCTCGCTGAGGATCTCGAAAACCGTCATGCGCGGATTGAGCGACGAGAAAGGATCCTGGAAGACGAACTGAATGCGTCGCCGGAACCGGGTCAAGGCGTCCCCCTCCAGCGCCAGAACGTCGAGCGGCTGCCCGCGGTCGTTGAAGGTCACCTGGCCGGAATCGGGATCGAGGGCGCGCATGATGATTTTCGACAGGGTGGTCTTGCCGCAGCCGCTCTCGCCGACCAGACCCAGACATTCCCCCTTCTGCACGGTGAAGCCCACGTCGTCGACCGCGGCAACCTGCGTCGCCGTTTGCCTGCTCCATCGCCCAAGGAAGCCGCCCTTGCGTATGGTGAAGGTCTTGCTCACGCCCTGCACGGTCAGCAGCGGCGCCTCGCTCCCGCTTTGCGGGATCTCTTCCCGACCCGGCCAGGAGGCCTTGGCGGCGAGCAGCATGGCATGGCCGTTGTGCTCGATTTCGCGCAGCGGCGTGAGCCGCTCGTTCGGCTCCATGTCGAAGCGTGGCACGGCCTTCAGCAGAGCCCGCAGATAGGGATGCCGGGGATCGCGAAAGATGTCGCGCAGGTGCCCCGCCTCCATGACCTGACCCCGATACATCACCACCACCTGCTCGGCGACGTTGGCCACCACGCCCAGGTCGTGGGTGATCATCAGCATGGCCATGCCCAGTTCGGCCTGCAGGTCGCCGATCAGCTTCAGGATCTGGGCCTGAACGGTGACATCGAGCGCGGTGGTCGGCTCGTCTGCGATCAGCAGCGCCGGCCGACAGACCAGGGCCATGGCGATCATCGCCCTTTGCCGCAGGCCGCCAGAGAGTTCGAAGGGATAGGTCTTGAGCGCGCGCTGCGGGTCCGGGAAGCCGACCAGCCGCAGCGTCTCGGTCACCGTCTCGCGGGTCTGCGGGGCGGTCAGACTGCGATGCAGCCGCAGGGCCTCGCCGATCTGATCGCCGACGGTATGCACCGGCGAGAGCGACGTCATGGGCTCCTGGAAGATGATCGAGATGCGCCCGCCTCGCAGCGCGCGCATCTGCGGGCCACTCGGAGGCAGGCTTGCGACATCGCGGGTCTTGCCGTCGGCCGGGTCGGTGAAAAAGATGCTGCCGCCCGCGATCCTGGCGGGTTTCGGCAGGATTCCCATGATCGCTTGGCTGATGACCGACTTGCCCGATCCAGACTCCCCGACCAGTGCGACGGTGCCTCCGGCGGGAACGGTAAAGCTGACGCCACGGACGGCGTCGAGGCGGCCTTCCGGAAGGTCGAAGGCAATCCGCAGATCGCGGACCTCCAGCAAGGGCGCGGTCGTGTTCACAGTTGGAGCGCGTCCTGTGGCCGCGGCCGCGGCGTGTCGCTGTCGGCGTCGACGCCGATGTCCAGCAGGTTGCCGGCCGTCGTCGGGTCGAGCGAGATCTGGTTTTCCCGCGCCGCGCGGGCGGCGTGCCAGGCCACGTCCTTGAAGCCCAGCAGATTGGAATCGAACTTCAGCTTCTTGCCGGCACCGAGCAGGGTCAGCTCCAGGAAGCCGCCTCCCGACATCTTTTCCCCCCGCGCCTGACGGCGGGTGCCGTAGAACCGCAGCCGGACCTGCTCGAGGGCGTGCCACGCCAACTCGCGGCGGCCGAGCCCTCTCACGAACACGCCGTCCGACGTCACGGCGACCTCCGTGACATGCTGGCGAATGGTCCGCAGGCCGAACAGTGCGAAGGCCAGGGTCAGACCCCCGAAGATGCCGACGATCCAAGGGTTGGCGGGATTGCTGATGACGATCAACAGTCCGAAGGTGGTTCCGACCCCGGATCTGACGTAGTCGCCCACCAGCGCGCGTGGCGGATAACGATAAAAGGCGGTGTCGAGATCGCTCATCGCGCCGCTAACAATGTCCTCTTGGCTGGTCCCCCGGGTCCGGCGCCGGCACTATAGCAGCCAAGTTTGCCAGAATCTCGGCTGCGACTTCCGCACCGTTCAATTTCGGGAGAGGCCCTGGCCCCCCCCGTCTGCTGGACCGCCTGCGGACCGTCAGCTCCCGGTCTATTGCCGCAGCCAGCAGACCGGGGTCGCTGTCGCCGCCGGCCGCACAAGTCAGCCAGCCGCTCTTGTGCAGCAGATCGGCCCGCTGCCGCTGCTCGCTCTGGCCGCCCTGCTCGTAGGGCACGATCACGGCTGGACAGCCGGCGCGCAGAACGTCGACGACCGTGTTGTAGCCGCCTTGGCTGATGGAAAGCGCGCAGCGCGCCAGTTGCGCCGTGAAGTCCGGCTGCGCGCGCTGCACCTTTATGCCGTCGTCGGCCGTCAGGCTGAGGGCGCGGAAATCCTGCTCCGGCAGGTTATCGCCCACCAGCAGGCGCCAAGGCAGATGCCGGGCGCCGCTGAGAGGCCGCGCCGACACGGCGGACTGCAGGAATTCCCGCCCGAAAGCGCCGCCGCCCGCGGAAACGAGAACGTCGCCTCCGGTCGGTTCGCGTTCGGGCCCTTTCTGCCGGGGCTTTGGCGGCTCCGTCACGTAGCCGGTATAGATCAGCTTCTCGGCGATAGCCTTGGCCTGCGCGAAACTCGACTCGAAGGGAATCAGCTCGGGATCGCCATGAACCAGAATACGGTCGTATTCCATCGCGGCCTCGGCCATCCACCGGGTCTTCTCGGCGGGCTTCCGCACCAGAAGGTCGCGTACTGACGAGACGATCCAAGGGCGCGGCGACTGTGTCCGAGCTGTCTCGACCAGCGGCTTCAGCTCGAAGCGCAGCTTGCCTCGGCCGAAGGGGTAGTGCTCCGTCACCAGAACCTTTGGCGCCGTTTCGGCCAGGATCGCGAGCAGCCGGTCGCGACGCTTGATTCGCATGTCGTCGTCCAGCGGCCGGTCTTCGGGGCCAAGCAGCTCGGCGAAGCGTTCGTCGCGGCTGCGCAGCCATGGCTCCAGCTGGATCAGCCGTGCGTCACCCAAATCCAGGTCGCGCAGCGGCCGCCCACCGGAAACCACCGTCGCCTCGAGCCCGCGCTCGCTGCACGCGCGGGCCAGGACAGCGATCCGCCGCAGGTGGCCGATGCCGTGCAGATGAGTTACGACGAATAGAATGCCGGTCATGGTCGCATGCGCTCGTTGAGCCGAAGGATCGCCAGGGTTCCGCCGTCGGACAAGACGAAGCGGTGCAGCGACTCGCGGTCGAACTCCACCGGCGCCCTGCCGGTCATATCCCAACCGCTGGCCAGACAGTAGAGCGCCCGGATGACACCTCGATGGGCCACCGCAACGCTCGGCTGTCGTGTCTCGGCAAGGCGGGCGAGAAGAGGCCGCAAGCGTATCTGCAGCCGGCGGGGGCTCTCGCCGCCCTCCGGCCGGAAGTCGAGGCCACGGGCCTCGTTCTCTACCATCGCAGCACCGTGGCGGGCGCGCAGATCGGTCAGGGTCTCGCCCTCCCAGGCCCCCCAGTGCATCTCGTTGAGCGCGGCCAGCGGCGTTGCCTCGGGGTGCCCGAGCAGGTGTGCCGTTTCCTTCGCGCGCCAGAGGGTGGAGCTGAGCCAGCGATGCCTCCGCAGGTCCTGCGGGACGGTCCAACCCGTAGCCATCAGCCGGCCGCGCTGCGAAAGCGGGATATCCTGCTGGCCCTGAATGCGTTTCGCGGCGTTCCAGGCCGTTTCCGCATGGCGGATCACTACCAGTTCGGTCATTCGCCCGCCCTTTCGCGCGGCGGACCTGCCGCAACCGCCTCGTCCAGAAGTCTGCCGAGCGTCTCCGCCGCAGCGGACAGCGCGTGGTGCTGCGCGACCTTTCTGCGGGCCGCATCGCCCATCCGCTGACGGCACGGGGGATTGTCTAAAAGTTGAGCGGCCTTGGCGGCGAAATCGTCCGCATTGCCAGCCGCGGCGAGCAGGCCTGTCTCCCCGTCGGCGACAAGGGCCGCGACGCCGCCTTCGTCGCCGGCCACGACGGGCAGGCCTGCGGCCATGGCTTCCAGGATCGCCATGCCATAAGCTTCCGCGACGGCCGGCCAGAGAAAGACGTCGGCGAGCCTCAGGTAGCGAGATAGCTGCTCCGGCGCGACTTCACCGAGGAAACGCACCCGGTCCTTCAGCGGTGCGAAGGCTGCTTCCACCTCTGCCCGGGCCGGGCCGTCTCCCAGCACCAGAAGGTGCCAGGGGCGGGCGGCAATCCTCTGCAGCGCCTCGGCCAGCAGGCGGTAGGAGGCCAGTTTTGCGCCCGAGCGCATCATGGCTGCCGTCACCAGCAAAGGGCCAGCCGAGAGATCGAGCGCGGCGCGCAGGATGTGCAGGTCGTCGGCCGAGGCGCTGCCTGGCACTTGCAGGAAAGGCGGAAGGTCGCGATGCCGTTCCGGATGTGGCAGGCAAGCGGCGTTGCGGGGGGTCAACGGCAGGATCATGGCGGCCCGGTCGAGCGCGGCGAGTACGGCCCGATGGCTGAGGTCCCAGGGCCCGCCGGCGCGCTTCGGCGCGACCGAGGCTTCGGCAACGACGTAGGGAATAGCGAGCCGGCGACTGGCGAGCGGGCCGATCCAGTCGGGTGCCTTGTAGTAAAGGTGATAGGTAAACCAGAGGTCGGGCCGTGCCGCGCCGCTGTGCCGCTCGACGTAACGCTCGGCCATAGCCGCGCCCAGGTCGCGCAGTTCCGCTTGGCGCTCAGGATCGCCGTCCGGTTCCCGGCTGCGCAGTCTGGACGCCAGCTCGACGCTGTGGCCGGCGGTCTCGAGCGCTCGGATCAACAGCCTGGCCATGGTGCGGTCGCCGGACGGCACCGGATGGTCCGGGGGTTTCATCGGAGCGTAGAATGCGATCTTCACGTCGTGGTCCCGGCCGTCAGGAGGCTTCGCGCATGACGGTGACGAAGGTCATCCTCTTCGATCTGGGCGGTGTGCTGATCGACTTCGCCGGTTTGCGCGAGATCGAGAAGATGCTGACTCCGCCGCTCACTTCGGAAGAAGTGCGGCATCGCTGGATCACTTCCAGGTCGGTGGTGGACTTCGAGCGCGGCCTTCTGTCGCCAAGGATCTTTGCCGAACGCTTCCTGGCCGAGTGGGGTTTCGCCGTTCAACCCGACGCGTTCCTCTCGCTCTTCCGCTCGTGGAACAGGGGGCCGCTCGCTGGGGCGCATGACCTCCTGGATCGGCTCCGGCCGCACTTCACCTTGGCTTGCCTCAGCAATACCAACGAGATGCACTGGGCGGACCTTCTGGACAGGGACGGGCTGCGGTCTGCCTTCCATCGCCACTATGCATCGCATCTCCTGGCAATGACCAAGCCCGATCCCCGGATCTACAGGTCGGTCGCAGGTCATCTCGGTCATGACCCTTCGGAGATCGCCTTTTTCGACGATGGCGCGGAAAACGTGGCGGGCGCCTTGGCAGCAGGACTGCAGGCCTATCGTGTCGAAGGCGTCGCCGATCTGCAGCGCAGACTGGACGCGCTGGGCTTGCTGAACGCCGGGTGAGTTCGCGTCGGGTCGAATATCACTGTGCCTCGGCGGTTCGGTCGTCCGGCACAGAAGTCGTTTCATACCCGAAACGCTTCAGCAGTTGGGCGATACCACCCGCCATCGAGAAGTCGGCGCGGACGCGTCGAGAACCGGCTTGCCCGAGGCGCTTGCGAAGGGCCGGATCGCGGATCAGCCGTTCGAGAGCGGCGGCGAGCGCTGTGGGGTCTCCTGGCGGCACCAGAAGACCTGTCTCGCCGTCGCGGATCAGTTCCGGAATCGCCGAGACCGCGGTCGAGAGACAGCAGAGCGCTTGGCTTTGGGCCTCCATCAAGACGTTGGGCAGGCCGTCCCGGTCGCCATCCTCCGCGATCCGGCAGGCGAGGACGAAGAGGTCCGCGGCCCGATAGGCCTCCAACACGCGGTCTTGCGGTTGCGCGCCGAGCCAGTCGATTCGCTGGCTCAGCCGGAGCGCGGCCGCGCGGTCCTTCAAGTGTTTCGAGAGCGCGCCGCCGCCGATATGCGTCAAACGCCAATCGAGGCCCGGCGGCAAGAGGGCCAAGGCCTCCAAGAGATCCTCATAGCCCTTCTTCTCGACCGCCCGCCCGACGGAGAGGAGCCGAACGGTTGCGCCGCTGTCGTCCGCGCGCGTCTCGACTGCCGGCAGGGGAAAGCGGGCGAAGTCCAGTCCATGGTAGAGCAGTTCCACCTTCTCGGGCCGCTCGGAGAGGCCGGTCAGATGATCGGCCCCGACCGCCGTGCAGGTCACGGCCCAGGCCGCCTCCGCCAGCTTCTCCCGCTTCTCCCACTCGGGAATGGTCCAGATGTCGCGGGCGTGGGCGGATACCGACCAGGGCAGGCCGCGCAACAGGGCTGCATAGCGGGCGACGGAGGCGGGCGTATGCAGGAAATGGGCATAGATCCAGCCGGTCTCCGCCGGCAGTTCCGCCGCCAGCACGCAGGCCTGTCCGAACCGACGCACGCGGTTGGGCGTGAAGTCCCTCCTGAGATCGCGCAGGAAGGCGCGCCGCGCCCTGCGATAGCCCGGGTATCTGCGCGCACGCCACCAGGCGCGCAGAACGCGCCCCGGCTCGCTCCGCAAGTACTCCGGCAGGTAGGTGACGGGGGCCGCGATCTCCCGGTGCACCGGGTGCACGGCCTTATCCGTCGGATGGCGCAGCGACCAGAGCCGCAAGCGCAGGCCTGCCTGCTCCAGCGCCAGGAGTTCCTGGGCGATGAAGGTCTCCGACAGCCGCGGGTAGCCTTTCAGCACCACCGCGATTTCGGACGGGGACTCCGGACGGCCCGGCGGTCGCACTGTCATCCGGGCAAGGGCGGGGCGCTCATACGCCGCCGATGCACAGGTATTTGATCTCCAGGTAGTCGTCGATTCCGTACTTCGACCCTTCGCGCCCGACGCCGGATTCCTTGACGCCGCCGAAGGGCGCCACCTCCGTGGAGATAATGCCGGTGTTGATGCCGACGATGCCGCTTTCCAGTCCCTCGCCGACCCGCCAGATGCGGCTCATGTCGCGGGCGTAGAAGTAGCTGGCCAGGCCGAACTCCGTATCGTTGGCCAGGGCGATGCCCTCTTCCTCGGTCGTGAAGCGGAACAGCGGCGCCACCGGGCCGAAGGTCTCCTCCTTGGTGACCTTCATATCGGTGGTGACCTCGGTCAGCAGGGTCGGCTGGAAGAAGGTGCCGCCCAGGTCGTGCCGCTGGCCGCCGGCCACCACGCGTGCACCCTTGCCCGTGGCGTCCGCAACATGCTCCTCGACCTTCTCAATGGCGGCCATGTCGATCAGCGGTCCCTGGCTGACGCCCTCTTCCAGGCCGTAACCGACCTTCAGGCCCCTGACCTTCTCCGCAAGCTTCGCGGCAAAGGCGTCGTAAACGCTGTCCTGGACGTAGATCCGGTTGGCGCAGACACAGGTCTGACCGGTGTTGCGGAACTTGGACATCATGGCGCCCTCGACCGCGGCATCCAGGTCGGCGTCGTCGAACACCAGGAAGGGCGCGTTCCCGCCCAGTTCCATGGAGACCTTCTTCACGGTCTCCGCAGACTGCTGCATCAGCAGCTTGCCGACCTCGGTCGAGCCGGTGAAGGTGACTTTCCGAACGATCGGGTTCCCAGTCATCTCGCCGCCGATCTCGCGGGCACTGCCCGTGACGATCGAGAAGATACCCGTCGGCAGCCCAGCCCGTTCGCCCAGCTCTGCCAGGGCCAGGGCGGAGAAGGGGGTCTGGCTGGCCGGTTTCAGCACGATCGGACAGCCGGCAGCCAGAGCCGGCGCCGCCTTGCGGGTGATCATTGCGTTGGGGAAATTCCAAGGCGTAATCGCCGCCACCACGCCGACCGGCTGCTTCAGCACCACGATCCGCTTGTCGGGCTGGTGCCCGGGGATCACGTCGCCGTAGATCCGTTTGGCTTCCTCGGCGAACCACTCCACGAAGCTGGCGCCGTAGGCGATCTCGCCGCGGGATTCGGTCAGTGGCTTGCCCTGCTCCATGGTCATGAGGATCGCCAGATCCTCCTGATGTTCCATCATCAGATCGAACCAGCGGCGAAGGATCTGGGCACGCTCCTTGGCGGTCTTGGCGCGCCAGGCCGGCCAGGCGGCCTCGGCGGCCTCGATCGCCCGGCGCGTTTCGGCCGCACCCATCTTGGGGACCTGGCCCAGCGTCTCGCCGGTCGCCGGGTTGGTGACCTCGACGGTCTCGCCGCTGTCGGCGTCGATCCAGGCGCCGTCGACGTAGCCCTGCTGCCGGAACAGGCCGGGATCGGAAAGCCGAGGTCCCCCAACCGGTTCGATTTTCACGGACAGGCTCATGGCCCTTCCTCCCTTTGCTCTCTTGCGGTTACGTCGTTGCGGCGCGCCTGGCGCGGACTATAGGCGCAACAGGTCGACTTCGCCAAAGCCGGCCGTTCAAGGCGATTGCGCTTTAGGCTGGCACCTCCTCCGTCCGCTCCACGACCACGGCGAAACGGTCGGCCAGCGCCGCCAGTTCGGCGCGGTGCAACTGGTCTGCCGCAATAACTCCGCCTTGGCCGTTGGGCAGATCGCGGGTGGCGCAGGCCCCGGCAATCACGGCCGTGCGGTACCCCAGGTCGGTGGCGGCGCGCACCGTAGAGCTGACGCACATATGGGTCATGAAACCGGCGACCAGAAGGTTCTGGACCTTCAGGCCTGCCAGCAGCTCGGCGAGTTCGGTACCGGCGAAGCTGTTTGGCAGAGTCTTGGTCACGACCGGCTCGTCGCCCACCGGGAAGACCGCTTCGGCAATTGCATAGGCCGTTGTCTCGGGATCGAACAGCCCGCCCGCACGGCCCTTGTGGCGCACGTGGATCACTGGCCTGCCTGCCTGGCGGGCAGCGCCGAGCAGGCGGCTGCCTTCGGCCAGCGCCGCTTCGGCGCCCGGCAAGGCAAGCCGGCCGTCCAGGTACTCGCGTTGCGCATCGATCATGACGACGGCGGACTCGGCCAGCGCAGGCGGTGCGGAGGGGGCTCCGGCCATCGCCAGGAGGGTTTGCGGCTCGGACATGGTGGCTCCTCGCGGATCGCCTGTTTGGGGGGCCTCGAATTGCCGCGGCAAGCTACCAAGCCGCAGCGTCTCAACGCCAGTGTCGCGGTTCGACGGTGTCGAACAGCTCTTGTGACCCCGCGATCGGAGCGGCGAGCCCCAGAGCAGGATCGCCCTCTAGCTCAGCGCCTTCTCCCAGAACTCCGCGCGGCCTTGAGCGGGGTCGAGTTCGTAGCCGCCGAAGCCGAATTTGCGGTAGGCGGCCTTCGCGGCTGCGTTACCGCCCAGGACTTCCAAGGTCAGCTTGCAGCAACCGCGCCGACGGGCAATCGCTTCGATCTCGGCCAGCAGAGCTTGCGCCAGACCCCGGCCGCGGAAGGCGGGCAGCACGGCGATATCGTGGATGTTGATCAGCGGCCTGGCGGCGAAGCTGGAAAATCCCTCGACGCAGTTCGCCAAACCGGCAGGCGCGCCGTCGAGGTAGCCGAGCAGGGTGAAACACTGCGGGCGCTTGGCCAGCTCCGGCACCAGCCGTATCCGCACGTCCGGCGGCAGGGGCCGACCGCCACCCATGGGGTCGCATGCGTAGGCGTCCAGCAGCGCGACAAGGTCTGCGGCATGGCGCGGATCGGCGTAATCGGCACGGACGATCTCAAGCTGCGCGGACCCAGGTGCCGGGTTCACTCGACGGTCACCGACTTGGCCAGGTTGCGGGGCTGGTCGACATCGGTCCCTTTCACGACCGCCGTGTGGTAGGCGAGCAACTGAGCGGGGATGGCGTAGAGGAGCGGTGCGACCAAGGGATCGACTTCCGGCACCTCGATGACGTGCGCAGCATGCTCTCCGGCGCGCTCGGCGCCGCGCGGGTCGGTGATCAGAATGACCTGTCCGCCGCGTGCCGAGACCTCCGAGAGGTTTCCGACGGTCTTGTCGAACAGCGGTCCGCTGGGGGCCATGACGATTACCGGGACCGTCTCGTCGATCAGCGCGATCGGCCCGTGCTTCATCTCCCCTGCAGCGTAACCCTCGGCGTGGATGTAGCTGATTTCCTTCAGCTTCAGGGCGCCTTCGAGGGCCATCGGGAACATTGCGCCCCGGCCGAGGTAGAGCACGTCGCGGGCCTCGGCCAGATCGTGGGCGATGGCCTGAATGGCCTCGTCGTGATTCAGCAGTTCGGCGCAGCGCGCGGGCACTTCCGTCAGGGCCGCCGAGAGTTCGGCCTCGCGAGCCGCATCGATGGCGCCGCGCGCCTTTGCGGCGGCGATGGTGAGACAGGCCAGCACGGTGAGCTGGGTGGTGAAGGCCTTGGTCGAGGCGACGCCGATCTCCGGTCCGGCCAGCGTCGGCAGAACCGCGTCGGATTCCCGGGCGATGACGCTTTCGGGCTGGTTGACCACGGACAGAATAATCTGGTCCTGGCTCCTCGCGTAGCGCAAGGCGGCCAGGGTATCGATGGTTTCGCCGGACTGGCTGATGAAGAGCGCCGCGCCGCCGTCCGGCAGCGGCGCCTCGCGATAGCGGAACTCGCTGGCGATATCGAGCTCGACCGGCAGACGGGCGATCTGCTCGAACCAGTACTTCGCGACCATGCCGGCGTAGTAGGCCGTGCCGCAGGCGGCAACGGTCAGCCGGGGCACCTTGGCGAAGTCGATCGGCAGGTCGGGCAGCGTAACGGCGCGGCTTTGCGGATTGACGAAGACCTGCAGGGTGTCGCCGACGACCGCGGGCTGCTCGAAAATCTCCTTCTGCATGAAGTGACGGTACTGGCCCTTGCCGATCAGCGCGCCCGACAGGGCGGTCTGTGTGACCGGCCGCTCCACCGCCGCGTTCTGGTTATCGAAGATCCTGGCACCGTCTTCCGTCAGGACTGCCCAGTCGCCCTCTTCCAGATAGCAGATACGGTCGGTGAGGGGCGCCAGACCGAGCGCATCGGAGCCCAGATACATCTCGCCGTCGCCGAAGCCGACCGCCAAGGGGCTGCCGCGGCGGGCGCCGATCATCAGGTCGTGGCGTCCGGCGAAGACGATGGCGAGTGCGAAGGCGCCTTCCAGGCGGTGCAGGGCGGCGCCGACCGCCTCCTGGGGCGACATCTGCTGGGCCAGGTGATGGTCGATCAGGTGGACGACCGCTTCCGTGTCGGTCTCGGTCTCGAAGACTTGCCCCGCCGCCTCCAGCTCGGTCTTGAGTTCGCGGAAATTCTCGATGATGCCGTTGTGCACGACCGAGACGCGGTCGCTGCTGTGCGGGTGGGCGTTCCGTTCCGTGGGTCGGCCGTGGGTGGCCCAGCGTGTGTGACCGATTCCGACCGTGCCGGGCAGCGGTTCCTTTCCAAGAGGCGCGCAAGATTCGAGAGCTTGCCTTCGGCGCGCCGCCGTTCGATCCGGCCGTTGACCAGGCTGGCCATGCCGGCGGAGTCGTAGCCGCGGTATTCCAGCCGCTTCAGGCCGTCGAGCAGCAGCGGGGCGACCGGCGCCTTGCCCAGGATTCCCAGAATGCCGCACATCTTTGCTAGTCCTTCTTCCTGCGCCGCTCGCGGAAGCGCCGTGCACCGCCTTCGACCTGCTTCTGCGTGCCGCGGACGATCGCAAGCGCGTCCTCCGCAACGTCCTGGGTCACGGTGCTTCCAGCCCCGACGATGGCGCCCGCGCCGATTTCCACCGGTGCGACAAGTGCGGAATTGGAGCCGATGAAGGCGCCTGCGCCGATCTCCGTATGATGCTTTGCAAAGCCGTCGTAGTTGCAGGTGATGGTACCGGCCCCCAGGTTGGCGCCGTCCCCGACCGTGGCGTCGCCGAGATAGGTGAGGTGATTGGCCTTGGCACCGGCCCCGAGAGAAGCGTTCTTCACCTCGACGAAGTTGCCGACCCGCGCGCCCCGGCCGAGCGTCGCGCCGGGGCGAAGGCGCGCGAAGGGGCCGACCACGGCGCCGTCTGCAAGCCGACAGCCCTCCAGGTGGCTGAAGGACTTGACTTCGCAGCCGCTGCCGAGGGCGACGCCGGGTCCGAAGACCACATGGGGATGGACGATGGAGTCGCGGCCGAGCTGCGTGTCTTCGCTCAGGAAGATGGTTTCCGGGCCGATCAGGGTTGCGCCGGCGAGCAGCGCCCGGCGGCGCAAGCGTTCCTGAGCCAGGGTCTCGGCCACTGCCAGTTCGCAGCGGTCGTTGATGCCCATGACCTCCTCCTCAGGAGCGACGTAGACGGCGGTGCGCCGATTCTGCCGCTTGGCCAGGCCGTAGATGTCGGTGAGGTAGAACTCGCCCTTCGCATTGTCGTTGCCGACCTGTGCAAGCAGTTCGAAGAGCAGGCGATCCTCGGCCAGAACCACGCCGGCGTTGCAGAGACGAATCCCGCCAAGCGCCGCCTTGGCCGGATCGGCGTCGATTTCGGCTTGCTCGCAGACCTGCAGCAGGGCGCCCTGGTCGTCCAGCTCGAGCCGCCCGTAGCCGGTGGGGTCGCTGGGCTCGAAGCCAAGTGCCACAAGGGCTCCACCTTGCGGGCTGCGGCGCAGCTCGCGCATCGCCCTGAGAGTCTCGGGCGAGATGAAAGGCGTGTCGCCGTAGAGCACGAGCAGGTCGCCGTGCTCCCCGCTGTCGTCCCCCCGGGCTTCGAGAAGATCGTTCAGAAGAGGTCGCGCCTGCTGCACTGCGTGGCCTGTTCCAAGCCGGTCTTCCTGGATGACAGCGGCATGGGGCGCGGCGGCTGCGGCGACCGCCTCCATCCCCGGGCCGATCACCACGACGATGCGGTCGGGGTCCAGCGCCCCGGCGGCGTCGAGCACCCAGCGCAGCATCGCTTTGCCCGCGATCTCGTGCAGAACCTTCGGGCGGTCCGACTTCATGCGGGTGCCCATGCCTGCGGCCAGAACCACCACAGAAAGACGATCTGACGTCATGGAAAAGCTATCGACAAAATGCGGTTAGGGACAGGCGCCGGTTGCAAACCGAGTGAAGCGTCGAGGGCGGACGGACCAGGCCGTCGAATTCGCGAAACCTGTCACAGCTCCCCGCTCCGCGACAACTCACGTTCTGTTACTGCACCCTAGTTAATGCACTGGGGCGAAAGTGCGGCGGAGCCTAGCGCTCGGCCGCCTGGCGGCCGATCTGCAAGTCGGTCAGATGGGCGCGTACCGCGCCTTGAGCCACGATATCCATTTCAATCCGCACGGGCAGGGCGGGACGGCCTTCGGCCACCTCGGCCAGGAAGACGCGGACCTCGGCGGGATAGCGTTCCCGCCGCTCTTCGCCCTCCCAAAAGCCCGTCACGGGCTCCAGATTTATGCGGCACACCTGCGCGGGGCCCGCATAGGCGGCGTAGCTCCGCTCCTCCAGCACCGTGCTGCCGAGGGACAGGGCCTGAACGTCCAGGCGTCGGCGCCCGTCGAAAATACGGGCTTCGCCGTTGCAGATCCCGGCCTCGGTGCTGGCCTCCATGATGTGGACCACTGCCGAGATGGGGTCCAGCGTTCCTCGTCGTGCCTCTTCCGGAACGCTGCTGCGCTCGTCCTCTTCCGGCGGCGGCACCACCTCGGCCGAGACCGCGCCATCGGGACCGTAGCTGAGGGCGACCGAACGGGGATCGTTGTCCTGCCAGCGCGCCTCGGTGCGGAAGCTGAGCGGCGCGAGGCCCTCCTCCGTGCGGCGGCCCTCCGCTTCGGAATCCATGCGGAAGGTAAAGAAGTTGGCCAGAAAGCCGTCGCTGCGGGCATGGAAGCGGGCGTCGTAGCGCTCGCCGACGGCGCCGTCGTAGCGGAGTTGCAGGGTGAGCGCCTGAAAGCCGCCGGAGTAGACCTCGTAAGTCGCCTCCAGGGCTCCGGGGGGGAGCGGTTCCGGAAAGGCGGGCGCGTCTGTCTGCGCCAGCGGCGATGCGCTCGCCAGGAGGACAGCGGCACTCGCGCTCAGGGCGAGTGAAGCTCTGCGCCGGGATAGGGATCTCCGGGACAGGGGGCTCGAGGGGCGGGGCCGGGCGGGAAACGGACGGGACGAAGGGAGCATCTTCGCAGTCTCCGCAGTTTGAAAGGCTATCTCAGGGGACCGTTGCCGCGCGGTCGGTCGTTGTGATGCCGTAACGATTGCCGGACCCGGTTGCGGCCGCGCCTTTTTAACCAGCCCTTAAGATAGGAGACCGCTGGCATCTTGCCAGCTTTGAGAGGGCTCTCTTCGAGATGTTCTCGCGACCCGGCGCCGCTTGACAGCCTGAGGGGCGGAAGATATCTGTCCGCCTCTCCACGCAGACCGGGTCACGGAGCCTCCTTTTCGTTGCTCCCAACCCACCCAAGGCGGGCGGTTAGCTCAGCGGGAGAGCGCCTCGTTCACACCGAGGAGGTCGCTGGTTCAATCCCAGCACCGCCCACCATTCGCGGACCCGATAACTGCACCCCTACTTGGTTTGCGGCTTTTGCTATGGCCGGACGGCGTTCGCTTCCGTTTGCAGATTCCCCTGGATCCGATCCCGCTTTGGTATTTGGCTATGATGCGTGACGAACGCGCGCGCAGAACGGGAGCACCAGCAGAATGGGATTTCTTACAACGGCGGTCTGGGACGAGCGCCGCGCAGGCATGAAGGCGCTGATGGACCGCGAAGGTCTGGACGCCCTGGCCTTCGTCTCTGCCGACTTCGTGCAGTTCGCCACCAACTTCAATCTCGACGTCCAGACCTGGGAGCGGCCTGTCCTGGTGGTGGTGCCGCGCGCCGGCGACCCCTTCTGTCTGCTCAACGAGCTGTCCACGCATCACTTCCAGATGGCCGGCGAGCGCGGTCAGCTCTGGTTGGAAGAAGCGCAGTTCTACGATGAGCACCGCTCGCGCTCCAACGCCAACCGCTTGGTCACCCAGTGGCCCCGGATCGCGGCGGATCTGTTGCGGGACAAGGGTCTGGCCGAGGGCCGGATCGCCGTCGATGCCCTGTCCGGTCCCCTTGCCAAGGTTGCGGAACTCCTGCCGCAGCTCGAGCTGTTGCCGCGCACGGCGCAGCTTCGCGAACTGCGTTTGGTCAAGCATCCGGAGGAACTCGCGCTCATGCGGCAGGCCGCGGCCCTGTCCGACTGGGCGCAGGAGCTCTATGCCGATGCGATCCGGCCGGGACGGCTGGTGCAGGAGCTGGACGCCGCAATGCACGCGAAAATCTTCGAGGAGGCGGCGAACCGCTTTCCCGGCGAGCATCTCGAGGTTCGCGGCTACACGCTTACCGGCCCGGCCTCCGCGTCGCCCCACGGCAACGGCGCCTTGACCGGGCTGCGTATCGAAGAGGGGCACGGCATCGTCAACATCTTGATTCCCCGTCTCAACGGCATGGTGATCGAAAACGAGCGGACCTTCTTCTGCGGTGCACCCACCGACGAACAGGTCAAGGCCTACGATGCGGCGCTCGCGGCCAACGAGGCGGCGATCGCGGCGGCGCGCGTCGGCAACCCGGTCAGCGCCATCGAGGATGCGGCCCGGACGGAGATCGAGACCGCCGGCTTCGGTGCGCATATCCGCCATCGCACCGGCCATGGCATGGGCCTGATCGGTCACGAGTATCCGGAAGACATGGCCTTCAACGATCGCCCGCTGCTGGCCGGCGAGGTCTACTCGGCCGAACCCGGCATCTATCTTTACGGTGTCGGCGGATTCCGGATCGACGATACGGTGGTGGTGGGAGAAACGCCGGAGGTCCTGACCCACGCGCCCAAGGATCTGAACAGCATCACTCTGAAGCCGGCCTGACGCCGTGTCTGGCGAGATCAACCGCCGTGTCGTGCTGGCCCGGCGTCCCGGCCCCGACGGCGTAGACCCCGCCTGTTTCCGCCTCGAAGAGACCGCAAGACCGACCCCGCAACCGGGCGAGCTGCTGATCCGGGTGCTCTGGCTGTCCTGCGACCCTGCGATGCGCGGGTGGATCGCCGAAGGCCCCAACTACAGCGAACCGGTTCCGCTCGGCGGGGTCATGCGCAGCTTCACCCTCGGACGGGTCGAGGCCAGCGATCATCCCGACTATCCGGTCGGCGCCTACGTCTCCGGGCGTCAGGGGTGGCAGGACTGGGCGATCAGCGACGGAAGCGACATCGACCGGATCGTCGACCCGGACCAGGCGCCGCTGTCGGCCAACCTGCATCTGCTCGGCATGACCGGCCTGACCGCATACCTCGGGCTGGTCGACGTCGGTCGCCCCAAGGCCGGCGACACCCTTGTGGTCTCGACAGCCGCCGGCGCGGTCGGCGGCGCGGTCGGTCAGATCGCTAAGATCTTCGGCTGCCGCACCGTCGGGATCACGGGCAGCGCCGCCAAGGCGGCCGACTGCACCGAACTCTACGGCTACGACGCGGCCCTGACCTACAGGGACTACGCCGATGCCGAAGCCCTCTCCGCAGCCCTGGCGGAGGCTTGCCCCCGCGGTGTCGATATCTACTACGACATGACCGGAGGCTGGATCTCCGATGCGGTGATGGCGCAGCTGGCTGTGGGGGCTCGGGTGGTTGTCGTCGGCACCATGGCGATCCCGAGCAGTCCGCCGCCGACCGGCCCGCGCTACAGCCGGCAGATCCTGGTCAAGCGCGCGAGCATGACGGGGTTTCTGGTGCTCGACCACTTCGATCGGCTCGGCGAGGCCGTAGAGCAGCTGGGCGCTTGGTACCGGGACGGTCGCCTGCGCTTTCGCGAAGATGTGATCGAGGGGCTTGAGAAGGCGCCGCAGGCGCTGATGAAGCTGTTGGACGGCACCAACCGCGGCAAGGTGCTGGTGAAAGTGGCCGAATAGCGGCGGTTTCGGCGGCCGACCGCTACCTGTGCCGTCCAGGCGGCCGGATAGGAGCTTCGGCGTATCTGCGCCGATCGGGCATGGCTGATGCGATCTGAAAGATCGTAGCAACGCTGTGCGGGGTACCTACCTCCAGGTCGACGGGCAAAAACACAGAGAACAAGCCATGAGCGACTACGACTACGACCTTTTTGTCATCGGTGCGGGCTCGGGCGGCGTGCGTGCGGCGCGCTTTGCCGCAGGCTTCGGCGCCAAGGTGGCGGTCGCCGAGGAGCGGCATCTGGGCGGCACCTGCGTCAACATCGGCTGCGTGCCGAAGAAGCTGATGGTCTACGCAAGCCACTTTTCCGAGGATTTCGAAGACGCTGCCGGCTACGGCTGGTCGGTCGGCGAGCGCCGGTTCGACTGGTCCAAGCTGATCGCCAACAAGAACAGCGAGATCGGCCGGCTGAACGGCATCTACGAACGGCTTCTGACCAACTCGGGTGTGGAGATCGTCGAAGGCACCGCGGCCATCGAGGATGCCCATACCGTGGTGGTCGCCGGCCGCGAGATCCGCGCACGCTACATTCTGATCGCCACCGGCGGACTGCCGTCGCGGCCGCGGGAGCCCGGGCAGGAGCTCGGGATCGTCTCCGACGACGTCTTCTATCTGGACCGGCAGCCGGAGCGGATCATCGTCGCGGGCGGCGGCTACATCGCCGTCGAGTTTGCCGGCGTTTTCGCCGGTCTCGGCAGCGAGGTCACGCAACTCTACCGCGGCGACCTCTTCCTGCGCGGGTTCGACGACGACCTGCGGCGCGGCCTGGCCGAAGAGATGCCGAAAAAGGGCGCCGACCTGCGCTTTCGTACCATCATCGACAAGACGGAGAAGACGTCCAACGGACTGCTCGCGCATCTCTCGAGCGGGGACAGACTGGAGGTCGACCAGATCCTCTATGCCATCGGCCGGCGCCCCAACATCGCCGGACTGGGCCTGGAGCGCGCCGGCGTCGCCTTGGGCGACAGCGGCGGCGTCAAAGTGGACGGTTTCTATCGCACGTCGGTGCCGTCGATCTTCGCGATCGGCGACGTGATCGACCGCGTGCAGCTGACCCCGGTCGCGCTGGCCGAAGGCATGGTGGTGGCACGTCACCTCTTCGCAGGCCAGGACACGGAGGTCGACTACGGCCAGATTCCGACCGCGGTCTTCAGTCAGCCGCCCTTGGCGACCGTCGGCTTGACCGAAGCTCAGGCGCGCGAGGCCTACGGCGCCGTCGATATCTACCGGTCGCGGTTCACGCCGATGAAGCACACCATGACGGGTCGCGACGAGAAGACCCTGATGAAGCTGGTGGTGGCGCGCGACAGTCAGAAGGTGGTCGGTGCCCACATGCTGGGGCAGGACGGGCCGGAGATCATTCAGGGCATCGGGATCGCTCTGAAAGCCGGGGCGACCAAGGCGGACTTCGACCGCACCATCGGTATCCATCCCACGGCAGCCGAGGAATTCGTCACCATGCGTGAGCCGGTGTTGGAGCCGGAGGAAGCACGGGCGGCCGAGTAGGTCGCGCTCTGGACGGCCGGCAGGTCGCTTGCGCTCTGGATTCATGCGACGGCAAGCGCTAGAACCTGCGGTCCCGCACGTTAACGGCAGGAGCCGAGGCAATGTCTGCCACGAAGACCTCCACCTGGACACCCGACGGCTGGCGCAGCAAGCCGGTACAGCAGGTGCCCGACTACCCCGACGGCGATGCGCTGCTGCGTGTCGAAGACAGCCTGCGCAACTATCCGCCCCTGGTTTTTGCCGGCGAGGCGCGCAAGCTGAAGGCGGATCTCGCCAAGGTCGCGGCCGGCGAGGCATTTCTGCTGCAGGGCGGTGACTGTGCCGAGAGCTTTGCGGAGTTTCATCCGAACAACATTCGGGACACCTTCCGAGTCCTGCTGCAGATGTCGGTGGCCCTGACCTACGGCGCGTCCTTGCCGATGGTGAAGGTCGGTCGCATGGCTGGCCAGTTCGCCAAGCCTCGCTCGGCGCCGAGCGAGACCATCGACGGCGTCGAGCTGCCGAGCTATCGCGGCGACATCGTCAACGGCATCGAGTTCGACGCCGAAGCGCGGAAGCCGGACCCGGAGCGCCTGGTGCGTGCCTACAATCAGTCGGCCGCAACCCTCAACCTTCTGCGGGCCTTTGCCCAGGGCGGCTTTGCCGACCTGCACAAGGTGCATGCCTGGAACCTGCGCTTCGTCGCCGGCAGCTCGCAGAGCGCCCGCTACGAAGAGCTGGCCGGCCGGATCGACGAAGCGCTGGCCTTCATGGCGGCTTGCGGCCTGACGGCCGAAACCGTGCCTCAGCTGCGTGAAACCGACTTCTACACCAGCCACGAGGCGCTGCTGCTGCACTACGAGCAGGCCCTGACCCGCGTCGATAGCTTGACCGGGGAATGGTACGACACCTCGGCGCACTTCTTGTGGATCGGCGATCGCACGCGGCAGCTCGACGGCGGCCACGTCGATTTCCTCTCGGGCGTGAAGAATCCCATCGGCATGAAGTGCGGCCCGAGCCTGGAGGTGGACGACCTCTTGCGCCTGATCGACCGGCTGAATCCGGAGAACGAGCCCGGGCGTCTCACTCTGATCTGTCGCATGGGGCACGATCAGGTTCTCGAGAAGCTCTCGCCGCTGGTCCGCGCCGTCGCGCGCGAGGGCCGGCAGGTGGTCTGGGCCTGCGACCCGATGCATGGCAACACGATCAAGTCCGCCTCCGGCTACAAGACCCGGCCGTTCGACCGGATCTTGACCGAGGTGCAGGGTTTCTTCGCGGTGCACCGTGCCGAAGGCACCCACGCCGGCGGCGTTCACTTCGAGATGACGGGGCAGGACGTGACCGAGTGCATCGGCGGCGCCCAGGCCATCAGCGACGAACGCCTGGGCGATCGCTATCACACCCATTGCGACCCCCGGCTCAACGCCAATCAGGCCTTGGAGCTCGCCTTCCTGATCGCCGCGGAGCTGAAAGCCGAGCGGGCCGGTCGCGACCTGCCGCTGCAGCGGGCTGCCGGCGCCTGAGGGCCGGCGGCGGCGGGCGGGCTCCTCAGCGCGAGAGACAGTCATGCCGGACGATCATCCCAAGACCAGCGGCTCCCTGGCGCAGCGCTTGAGCTACAGCCCGCGCGACGAAGCCGGCGTTGCGGCCTGGACCGACACCTACTTCAAGCGCACCAAGCAGATCGTCGGTCGGTTCGGCGACAGCCGCGTCACCTATGCGCTCTTCATGCGGCGTCCCGTGGTCTGCGCCCCGCGGCTGGCTGTGGAGTGGCTGCAGGAGATGGCGGCGCAGCGCGGTTTCGAAATCGAGATCGAGCTGCTTTACCCCGAGGGCAAGTGGGTCGGCGCGGGCGAACCGATCCTCTACGTGACCGGGCCGCTCTATCACCTCTCCGATCTCGAAACCCTCTTGCTGCAGAAGCTCGGGCCACCCAGCGTGGCCGCCTACAACGCCTACACCATGTGCGCCGACCTGCCGAAGGTCGGGTTCCTGGCCATGGAGGCGCGCCACTGTGCCGGAACCGAAATGACCGAGCTGATGGTTTATGCGGCGTCGGTCGGCTCCGCGCGGGCCCAGCGCAAGGTGGGGGCCGTCGGCTTCGTCGGGACGGCCACGGATGCGACGGCCCACTTCCTGGGAAAGGAGCGGGGCATCGGCACCATGCCGCATGCGCTGATCGGTTACGCAGGGTCGACCGTGCGCGCCGCGGAGATGTTCGCCGAAACCTTCCCGGACGATCCCTTGGTGGTGCTGGTCGACTACTTCGCTCAGGAAGTCACCGACAGTCTGGCGGTCTGCCGCCGTTTCGCCGAGCGCGCCGCCCGCGGCGAGGTCTCCCTGCGCATCGACGTACCGGGCAGCCGCTACCAGGAGGGCCTCGACCCGGCGGCCAGCTATGCGGTGCTGGAGCGCAACGCGCCGGACGCGGTCCGCGGTTACCGTACGGACGATCAGCTGCGCAATCTGGTCGGTCCCGGAGTCTCGGCGGCGGCGATCTGGTCGCTGCGCGAGGCCCTGAATGCCGAGGGATTCGACAAGGTGCGCATTGTCGGCTCCTCCGGCTTCGGACCGGAGAAGTGCCGCATCATGGCGGAGGCCAATGCGCCTTTGGACCTGGTCGGCACCGGCAGCTACCTGCCCTCCAAATGGTCGGAAACCTATGCGACGGCCGACATCGTGGCCTACGACGGACAGCCGCGGGTCAAGGTCGGCCGCGAGTTTCTGCTGCGTCGTTGAGGCTGTCTCTCGCCGCTGCGTCGGCGCTGCCGATTGCCGGGCCAAACCCTTGTGATCCTGCGGCAGCTATCGAAAACGGCACCCGACAGCTAGGTTGCCGAGCGATCACTCTTTTCATGGGATCTCGCACAGCATGACTCGCACACTTTACGAACGCGTCGGCAAGCAGGACGAACACCGGCCGAGCCCCTTTTCCTGGCGCGCGCGCTATGCCCTGGCGCACAAGGGCTTGGCGGTGGACGACCACGTGCCGATCAAGTTCCATGACAAGGAAACGATCGCCTTCTCCGGTCAGGGTCTGGTGCCGATCCTGGTCGACGGCGATCGAACCGTGCACGACTCCTGGGCGATTGCCGAGTATCTGGAAGAAACCTATCCGGAGCGGCCGAGCCTGTTCGGCGGATCGCAGGCCTTGGCCCGTTTCGCCAACGGCTGGGCCGATACGGCGCTCATGCCGGCCGTCTTTCCGCTGGTGATCGCGGATCTCCATGCCAACATCGCCGAGGATGACAAAGCCTATTTCCGCGAAACGCGGGAAAAGCGCCTGGGCCGCACCATCGAGTCCTTTCCTGGCGAGCGCCCGGCCTTCGAGGCCAATTTGGCCAAGGTTCTGGCGCCGTTGCGTGCCCAGCTCCAGGCCCATCCCTATGTCAGCGGGTCGGAACCGGCCTATGCCGACTACGCCGTCTTTTCTGTCTTCCAGTTCGCACGCTGCGCCAGCCCGACACCTGTGCTCTCTGCCGACGATGCCTTGCGCCCCTGGGTCGACCGTGTCTCGGCACTGTTCGATGGCCTCGGCGCGTCCTGCCTGCGGCTGGAAGCCAGCGCGGCGGCCTGAGGCGGCATCGGCGACCAGGTCTTCTTCGCGCTGCCGATTTCGAGCGAGCTTGATCCCGGCGCTGTCTGGCGTAGTGTCCAGCGAATGGACTGACTGAGGGATCCGAGACAGGCATGACCGACCGCCTGACCATTGCGCTGGCACAAATCAATCCGACCGTCGGCGACCTGCAGGGAAACCTGGCGCGGCTTCGGGCCGCCCGGGCCGCAGCGGCGGAGGGCGGTGCCGATCTGGTGATCGCGCCGGAGCTCTGCATCTCCGGCTATCCGCCGGAAGACCTGGTTCTGAAGCCGGATTTCCTGAACGGCGTTGCCGCTGTGGTCGAGGAGCTTGCGGCGGAAACGGCCGACGGCGGGCCGGCTTTGCTTGTCGGTGCCCCCTGGCGCGACGGATCGGCCGAGGACGCGCCGCTGCGCGGTCAGGTCTACAACGCGGCCCTGCTGCTCGACGGTGGCGCAGTGCAGGCGGTGCGCTACAAGCACGATCTGCCGAACTACGGCGTGTTCGACGAACTGCGGGTCTTTGCGGCCGGGCCGCTGCCCGGGCCGGTGAGCTTTCGTGGCGTGCGCCTCGGCGTCATGGTCTGCGAGGACATGTGGACGCCGGACGTCACCGAATGCCTGGAGGAGTCCGGCGCCGAGATTCTGGTCGTGCCCAACGGCAGCCCCTTCGAGACCGACAAGCTGGAGGAACGCCAGCAGCTGGCGGTCCAACGGATCACCGAAAGCGGCCTGCCGTTGATCTACGTGAACCAGGTTGGCGGCCAGGACGAGCTGGTCTTCGACGGCGCCTCCTTTGCGCTGGATGCCGCCTGCCGCCTGCGTGCCCACCTGCCGGCCTTCCAGGAGGCCATAGGCCTGACGCAGTGGCAGCGGACGGACGAGGGCTGGCGCTGCGACGACGGCGACCTCGTCGAGCCCTTGGAAGGCCTCGAGGCCACCTACCGTGCCCTGATGCTGGGCCTGAAGGACTATGTGGAGAAGTCGGGTTTTCCGGGCGTCGTGATCGGGCTGTCGGGCGGCGTGGATTCGGCTCTTTCCGCGGTGGTGGCGGCCGACGCGCTTGGGCCGGAACAGGTTCACTGTGTGATGATGCCCTCGCCCTACACCAGCGCCCACTCCCTGGAGGACGCCGCGGAGCTTGCGCGGCTGAACGGGTTGCGTCTGGACGAAATCGCCATCCAGCCGGCCATGGAAGCCTTCGCGGAGATGCTGCGCCCGGTGTTCAACGGCCTGCCGGCCGACACCACGGAGGAGAACATCCAGGCCCGTGCCCGCGGCGTGGCGCTGATGGCGATTTCCAACAAGCTCGGCAAGATGGTGCTCTCCACCGGCAACAAGTCCGAGATGAGCGTCGGTTACTCGACGCTCTACGGTGACATGTGCGGCGGCTTCAACGTGCTGAAGGATGTCTACAAGACCACCGTCTACGGCCTCTGCCGCTGGCGCAATCAGCAGAAGCCGGCCGGCGCGCGCGGGGTCGAAGGCCGAGTGATCCCGGAACGCATCATCACCAAGGCGCCCTCGGCCGAGCTGAAGCCGGACCAGACCGACCAGGATTCGCTGCCGCCTTACGACGAGCTGGACGACATTCTCGCCTGCCTGATCGAGCGCGAGCTGTCCCTGGCCGAGATCGCCAAGCGCGGGCACGGCTTGGAGACCGTGACGCGCACCTGGCGCATGCTGGAGAACGCGGAGTATAAGCGTCGCCAGGCGCCGCCGGGGGTCAAGATCACCCGGCGTTCTTTCGGCCGCGACCGCCGCTATCCCATCGTCAACGCTTTCAAGGGCCCGCTGTAGGGCCTGTTGAGGTTCATTTTGCGGTCGTGGTCCGAGCGCCTTCGGTCCGCGGTTAGGAGCGACGAGGAAGGACATGCTTAAGCATATTCGACCCAAGCCAATCCAAGGGGGAGCGACGCGGCCGCGGGCCGAACCCGCCGGATCCCGCCCCGGATTCCTGCGGGACGGGGCGGCTTTTCGCCAGGCCGGCGTCGCGGACGGCTTGTGGGGCACCACCCCACGGCGCCGCCCGC
>JANQPZ010000172.1 GCA_028285215.1 Rhodovibrionaceae bacterium
CCTTCGGCGAGGGCCGCACCGCCTTGCGCTTCGGCCGGCAGAAGATCAACCTGCATCCCAATCCCAGCCCGATCGACACCAAGGCCGGCAGGCCGACGCCGGGCTCCGCCGACATCTGCTTCATCGCCGCGGTGCCGCTGGAGCAGGTTCGCCAGACGCTGGACGCGGCAGGTATACCGCTGGTGACAGGCCCGGTGGCGCGGGTCGGCGCGCTCGGCCCCGTGACCTCCCTGTACATCCGGGATCCCGACGAGAACCTGGTCGAAATCGCGACCTACGACTGACCCTCGAGATCCTGCTCTCGTCATGGGTCTAGAGGGCGATTCACGTCTCAGCCGGACGCGAAACGCTTCCGGCTGAGACGAGCGCGCTCTAACCCTGCGTCCGGATCTGCCGGCGCAGGCGCGTGACCGCCAGATCCAGCGCGGACAGAAAGGCGGAGCGGTCCTTCTTCGAGAAGGGCGGGGGGCCGCCGGTGACCTCGCCGCTGGCGCGCAGGTCCTGCATCAGGTTGCGCACGGCCAGGGACATTCCCACCGAATCCGGCGAGAAGACGCGCCCGTTGGGCGCCAGGGCGTAGGCGCCGGCCTTCACGCAGCGGCTGGCGAGCGGCACGTCGTTGGTCACCACGATGGCGCCGGGACCGGCCCGCTCCGCGATCCAGTCGTCGGCGGCATCGAAGCGGTCGCTCACGACCACCAGTTCGACGTTCGGCTGGTCGCGCGGCACGCTCATGATGTCGTTGGCGACCAGGTAGACCTTCAGGCCGTAGCGCTCGGCCACCCGGTAGACCTCCGCCTTCACCGGACAGGCGTCCGCATCGACGTAGACGGTCAGATCTGAAGGCATGTCGGAGTCCCGGTCGCTGGAGATTTCCCAAGCTTTACGAGGCCTTGCTCAGGAACGCCATCTCCATGTCGCACCTGCCATGGCAGGGCGCCGCGATCTCGGGTAGGCAGATCGGAGGTAATGCGAGCGCGGAGGGCTGGCGCTGTGGAGAGCTTCATTCTGACGCCGTCGCGGCGGGTACGGCGGACACCCTTTTCGGACCGGGTCGAGCAGTCCGGCCTGAAGGCCTACACCGTCTACAATCACATGCTGCTGCCGACGCTCTTCGAGTCGACCGAGGCCGACTACCATCACCTGAAGCGCCACGTGCAGGTCTGGGACGTGGGCTGCGAACGGCAGGTGGAGGTGCGTGGACGCGAGGCCACGCGGCTGCTGCAGATGCTGACGCCACGCGACCTGCGGCCGATGCTGCCTGGCCGCTGCTACTACACGCCGATGGTCGACGAGACCGGCGGCATGCTGAACGACCCGGTCACCGTGAAGCTGGCCGAAGACCGCTACTGGGTCTCCATCGCGGACAGCGATCTGCTGCTCTGGATCAAGGGACTGGCTTACGGCTTCCGTCTGGAGGTGGACATCACGGAACCGGATGTCTGGCCTCTGGCGGTGCAGGGCCCCCGGGCGGAGACCCTCATGGAGCGAGTCTTCGGGCCGGCGGTACGCGAGATCCGCTTCTTTCGCTTCAGCCGCCTGCCGTTCAACGGGCAGGAGCTGGTGGTGGCGCGCTCCGGCTACTCCAAGCAAGGCGGTTTCGAGATCTACGTCGACTCCGCCGAGGTTGCGGAGCCCCTTTGGGACGCGCTGATGCAGCAGGGCCGCGACCTGGAGGTGCGCGCCGGCTGCCCCAACCTGATCGAACGGATCGAGGGACAGCTCCTGTCCTACGGCAACGACATGACCCGGGAGAACACGCCCCACGAATGCGGTCTCGGGCGATTCTGCGATACCCTGACGGCCATCGGCTGCGCCGGCCGGGATGCCCTGCTGCGCGTCGCCGTGGACGGGCCGATCCGCCAGATCCGCAGCCTGGCCATCGACGGCGCGCCGGTCCCGCCCTGCCTGGACCCCTGGCCGGTCTATGCGCCCGGCAGTACGACGCGGGTCGGCGAGGTCACCTCGGCAGCCTGGTCTCCCGACTTCGACACCAACGTGGCGATCGGCATGGTTCAGCTCAGCCACTGGACCGGCGGCACGCAGGTCGAGGTGGAGACGCCGGACGGCGGCCGCATGGCCACCGTCCGCAGCGCCGCTTTCATCTAGAGCAGGATCGCCTTAGCTGGACTCGCTGTGGCGATCCCACCTAAGGCGTGAATCCTGCTCTCATTATAGATTTAGAGGGCGATTCACGTCTTAGGTGGAAGCGAAACGCTTTCACCTAAGACGATCACGCTCTAGAGCAGGACCGCCTGCTCGGCTGGGCCTCTGCCTATTCGGCGGCTTTCTTCTGGGCTTGCCCGAGCGCCTGGTCGAGGTCGCCGATGATGTCCTCGACCGTCTCGATGCCGATTGAAAGGCGCACCACCTCGGGTCCCGCGCCAGCCGCAGCCAGTTGCTCCGGGTTCAGCTGGCGGTGCGTGGTGGAGGCGGGGTGGATGATCAGCGAGCGGGTATCGCCGATGTTGGCGAGATGGCTCAGCATCTCGCAGTTCTCCACCACCGCGCGGCCGGCTTCGTAGCCGCCCTTGACGCCGAAGGTGAAGACGGCCCCGGCGCCCTTGGGCAGGTATTTGTCCGCTAGAGCCTTGTACTTGCTGGAGGGCAGCCCGGCGTAGGAGACCCACTCAACCTGCGGATGGGCCTCCAGGAACTCGGCGACGGCCAGCGCGTTGCTGCAGTGCCGCTCCATGCGCAGCGACAGGGTCTCGCTGCCCAGCAGCGTCAGCCAGGCGTTCATCGGCGACTGGCAGGGCCCGAGATCGCGCAAGCCGACGGCATGGGCATGCATGGTGAAGGCCAGGTCGCCGAAGGTCTCGGAGAAGTTCAGACCGTGGTAGGCCTCCTCCGGTCCCGCAAGGCTGGGGAACTTGTCGCCGCGGGTCCAGGCGAAGCGGCCGGAGTCGATGATGGCGCCGCCCATCGCAGTGCCGTTGCCGGTCAGGAACTTCGTGGTGGAATGCACCACCAGGGTGGCGCCGAATTCGATCGGCCGGCAGAGGTAGGGCGTCGCCATGGTGTTGTCGACGATCAGCGGGATCTCCGCCTTCTCGGCGATCGCCGCGACGGCCTCCAGGTCCGTGACCACGCCGCCGGGGTTGGCCAGGGACTCGCAGAAGACCGCCTTGGTCTTCGGCCCGATTGCGGCGCGCACCGCGTCGTGGTCGTCGAAGTCGACGAAACGGACGCCCCAGCCGAACTTGCGGAAGGACTTGGAGAGTTGCGTGATCGAGCCGCCGTAGAGGCGGGTCGAGGCGACCACGTCGTCGCCCGCTTCCATGAGAGGGAAGAGCGCCAGGAGCTGCGCCGAGTGGCCGGAGGCGCAGGCGGTGCCGCCGCGGCCGCCTTCCAGGGCGGCCAGCCGCTCTTCCAGTGCCGAGACGGTCGGGTTCGTCAGCCGCGAGTAGATGAAGCCGAAGGTCTGGAGGTTGAACAGGCTGGCAGCGTGGTCCGCGTCCTCGAAGACGTAGGAGGTGGTCTGGTAGATCGGCGTCTGCCGCGCGCCGGTGACCGGGTCGGGCTGGGTGCCCGCATGCAACTGCAGTGTCTCGAAACCGGGTGTGTCGCTGCTCATGGTGGCCGTGCCTCCGTCGGTTATCCGTTTACGCGCCCAGCTTGCGGCGCTTGGAACTGATAATGCCCGAATTGAAGCCGCCCCACGAGAGCTCGGCGTTCAGCCGGCCGAACTCGATCTTCGGACAGCGATCCATCACCACCTGCAGGCCGGCGGCCTCGGCCCGCGCGGCGGCGGCGTCGTTCCGCACGCCGAGCTGCATCCAGACCGTGCGGATGCCCTTGGCCTGCTTCAGAGCGATAGTTTCGTCGACAATCGCGCCGGCGGCCTGTGAGTTGCGGAAGATATCGACCAGATCGAAGGTCTCGGGAATGTCGGCCAGGCGGGCGTAGCAGGTTTCGCCCAAAATCGTCTTGCCCGCCTGTCCCGGATTGACCGGAATCACCCGATAGCTCTTGGTTTGCAGGTACTTCATGGCGAAGTGGCTGGGCCGGTTCCAGTTCGCCGAGGCGCCGACCATGGCCAGGGTCTTGGTCTCGCGCAGGATGCGGCGCAGGTAGCTGTCGGAATAGAGGTCGTGGTTCATCGCGATCCAGTTCGGGACTAAAAGGCAGGCTGCTGTGGTGGAGGGGCGGAGCCACACACTGTAGTCGTATGTCGGGTCGGGATTCACGCGCAGAATGGCGCCGCCGCAGCAATCTGCGCAGCAGTCTGCATCGTCGGCGAAGCAGGAAGCGGCCCGACGGAACCCGCTCGTCACGAGCACGATGAGGGAAGGGCGCGGAGCATGGCTGCCATGGAGACCTTTCGGCCGGGTCTGAAGTCCCGGCCA
>JANQPZ010000176.1 GCA_028285215.1 Rhodovibrionaceae bacterium
CCGAAGGCTCTTCCGCGGCCGCCTCCTCGTCGAAGGGGACCGCTTCATCCCCAGGATCGCCGCTTTCCGTCTCGCCGCCCTGCTCGTCGCGAGCCTGGCGGGTTTTGGAGCGGCGGCGGGCGCCGCGCTTTCCGCGACGGCGGCGCTTGGCCTGCCGCGCCTCGTCTTGCTCCTCATCGTCGGCGTCAACGCCCGATGCGGCGGCCTCGTCCAGGTCCGACGGTTCGTCTGGATTGTCGTCTTCCTGGCGATTCTCCTCGGAAAGCTCCGCTGACCGGCTCTCCTCCTCGCCGGCGCCGCGGCGCTTCCGGCCGCCCCTCCGACCACGGCGGCCGGAACGACGCTCCTCGCCGGCCTTGGCCTCCTCGTCTTCGACGACCGGCACCTGAACCGGGGCGGCGCCTTCGCTGCTGAGGCGCCGCAAGTCGTAAGCCGGCGTCAACAGGGTGTCGTCGGCGCGAACCGCAATGGAGACGCCGTAGCGCTGCTCCAGATCGAGGACGGCCTGGCGTCGCTCGTTCAGCAGGAAAAGCGCCACGGAGGTCGGCACGGTCACGACCAACTCGCCGCCGCCCCGCTTGATCGCCTCTTCGGTCAGAGCGCGCAGCACAAGGCGCCCGGCAGAGTTGTTGGAGCGGCGGTGGCCGGTGCCATTACAGTACTGGCAGACTTCGGTCTCGGTCTCAAAGAGACTGGGGCGCAGACGCTGACGCGACAGCTCCAGGAGACCGAAGGGGCTGATCCGACCGAGCTGGATGCGCGCACGATCGGCTTTCATCGCCTCTTTCAGGCGCCGCTCCACTTCCCGGTTGTGCCGGGATTCCTCCATATCGATGAAGTCGATCACGATGAGGCCGGCGAAATCGCGCAGGCGGAGCTGCCGCGCAACCTCGTCCGCGGCCTCCAGATTGGTCTTGAGCGCCGTCTCCTCGATATGGCGCTCACGCGTCGCCTTGCCGGAGTTGACGTCGATCGCAACCAGCGCCTCCGTCGGGTTGATCACGATCGAGCCGCCCGACTTGAGCTGCACCTGGGGTTCATGCATCAGGTCCAGCTGCTGCTCTACGTCGTAGCGATAGACCAGCGGAATCTTGGGATCCGCATAGTGCTTCACGTGGCGCGCATGGCTGGGCATCAACATCTTCATGAAGGCCTTGGCAGCCTTGTAGCCCTCGTCGCCCTCGACCAGAATCTCCTCGGTATCGCGCGCGTAGAGATCGCGGATCGCCCGCTTGATGAGATTGGCTTCCTCGTGAATCAGAGCCGGCGCCGTCGACTCCAGCGTGTTGGTGCGAATATCGTCCCACAGACGGAGAAGATACTCGTAGTCGCGCCGGATTTCCGCCTTCGTGCGCTGGGCTCCGGCGGTACGCACGATGACCGCCATACCCTCGGGGATCAGCAACTCGCTCAGCACCGACTTCAGACGCTTGCGGTCCGCGGCATTCCCGATCTTGCGCGAGATGCCTCCGCCCTTGGCCGTGTTCGGCATGAGAACGCAGTAACGCCCCGCCAGCGATAGGTAGGTGGTCAGGGCCGCGCCCTTCGTGCCCCGCTCCTCCTTGGTCACCTGCACCAGCATGACCTGCTTGCGCTTGATCACCTCCTGGATTTTGTAGCGGCGCATCAGCTTTGCGCGGCGACGGGCAGCCTCCTCGACCTCGTCGCCCCCGACCGTATCGACGCTGCCCTCGGTCTCGATCTCTTCGACCGGACCGCTGGCGCCGCCGTTCCGGGCCGTCGCCTCGAGACCCTCGGCATCATCCTCCGTACCGTCGGTCTCCGGGGTTGCCGAAGCCTCGCTGTCGGCGGCGGCATCTTCCGAATCGGCACCGTTTTCTTCGAAACCGTCTTCCTCGGTCTCGTCGGCGGCCCGAGCCACCGAGCCCTCGGATGCTTCGTCGAGGGGCTCGTCCGATGCCTCGTCGTCCGCTGCCCCATCGGCCTTGGCACGCAAGGCCTCTTCTTCGGCCAGCAGTGCTTCGCGGTCGGCGATCGGAATGCGGTAGTAATCGGGATGGATTTCGCTGAACGGCAGGAAACCGTGACGATTACCGCCGTAATCTACAAAGGCCGCCTGGAGCGACGGCTCGACCTTGGTGACCTTTGCGAGATAGATATTGCCCTTGAGCTGCGCCTTAGCGGCGGTTTCGTAGTCGAATTCTTCGACCCTTCCGTTGGAAACCACCACAACCCGCGTCTCGTCCGGGTGGGTGGCATCGATCAGCATACGCTTTGCCATGTAGTCCTGACTCCAGAGCACGCCCGGCGCCCCGGCACCAGCCTGCGACGAAACCGCAGGCGGCGGGGGCGGCGCGAGACGCGCAGATTGTTGCGGCGCGACCTGCGCCAGAGGTTACGGTCCGTCGGGGAAAGGGATGCGGAGCATAGAATCGCGGCACAGTGGGGCAGGCAGCACGAAACACTGCGTGTCGGCTATAAAGCGTCTGCCAGCCCATCACCTCGGGCCTCGATCCTTTCGTTGCTTGTGCCACCGCGTCGCAAGCGAGCCGCCTTCTCGGCGGATATCGGCAGGCAGAGCAGGTGGCCCCCGGGCTTCATCAAATCAGGACCGACAGGTGAGCGGACGCGTCGAACGCGCCCGAACCGGGCCGATCCGCTCGCAACGACGCCTGCGCCTTTCTCGATCTCTCCGGCGCCGACAGCCGTCGACGAATTCCTCATGCAGTGCGATTGGTCGGGCAACCTCTTGATTTCGGCGGCTATCGACCGGTCTGCCCCGACGAACGACTCTTCACCCTTGGACAGACTTCGCACGTCACACCATAGGGATTCGCTCAGAAGGAAACAACGATTGAGTTCGAAGTGCTTAGCATGGCGCCTGGAAGCGGCCGCGACCGCGCGCCGGAGCGGTCGCTTAGATGGCATATCACCTCAAGATTGCCTCGCATCCCTCGGAGCTGCCGTGCTTTTTTACGAGCGGCCGCGCCCAAAATGCATTGCTTTCGCGACTCATCAACGTGTATTTAACACTCGGCAAGCATTCATGCCGAATACTTGTCCGCGGCCATCGTCTCTCCGACCGGCATTCGAGCCGGTCTTGCGTTGGCGAAGCTACCCTAGACGGGCTTGGGGAGCATTCGGGTGCATACTTTTCGGAGCCGGTTCTGCGCCCTCGCTGCTTTAGCGGCGGTGGTCCTTTGCGCTCTCACCCAGCCGATCGCAGCAAAGCCGCGCGTCGAAGAGGTGCGCATCGGCGCCCACCCCGAGTTCACGCGCTTCGTGCTGGAGCTGAATGCCGCGCCGGCCTATCGGGTCTTCGCCTTGGCCGACCCCTACCGCATTGTCATCGACCTGCCCGAGATCAACTGGCCTGCGCCGGCTTCCGGGCAGAAGGGCGGGCTCATCGGCGATTTGCGCTATGGCCTCTTTACGCCAACCACCAGCCGCGTGGTGCTCGACCTGACGGGACCGGCCAGTCTCCGCGATGTCTTCACGATCCCGCCGCGCGACGGCCAGGGCCATCGTCTGGTGGTCGATCTCGAGCGCACGGACCGCACCGCGTTCCTTGCGACGGAACTGGATCGGCGCCTCGTGTCGCGAGAGCAGCTGCCGCTGATGCGCGCCGCCCTGCCGGCGGCACCTGCGGTCCCGAGCGACACCCGGCCGACCGTGGTGATCGACGCCGGCCACGGCGGCGTGGATCCCGGAGCGATCGGCGTGTCCGGAACCTACGAGAAGGTGCTGGCACTGAACTATGCCAAGGCCTTGCGCAGCGCCCTGGAGCAGAGCGGCCGCTACCGCGTCGTGATGACCCGTGCGGACGACCGCTTTATTCCTCTGCGGGATCGCTACCGCATAGCGGAGCAGGCCGGCGGCGACCTCTTCGTATCGCTGCACGCCAACATCCACTCCTCGGGCCGCATCCGCGGGGCCTCCGTCTACACGCTGTCGCAGGATGCCTCCGACACCGAGGCGGCGGCGCTGGCCGCCAAGGAGAACAAAGCCGACGCCCTGGGCGGAGTCGACCTGAGCCCGCACAGCGACACGGTCTCGCACATTCTGATCGATCTCATGCAGACCGATACGCTGAACCTTTCGCGGTCCTTCGCGAACATGCTGGTGGACTCGCTCGGCGAACGGGTCAAGCTGCTGAACAATACCCACCGCTTTGCCGGCTTCGCGGTCTTGAAGTCGCCAAGCGTGCCCTCGGTTCTGGTCGAAATCGGATACATGTCGAACGCTGAAGAAGAGCGCCAGCTGAAGACCGAGGCACACCGGGAGAAGGTGACCGACGGCCTCGTGGCGTCCATCGACCGCTTCTTCAAGCTGCAAACGGCCATGCACAGCAACTGACTTGCTCTGCATAGGCACTCATCGGGAGGAACCGACGCGGGGCCTACCGGGTTGCGAAGTTAGGCCGCACGGTTGCCACCGCCATATTCCGGCCAAGGCCGTCACTTAAGGTCTATAGTTGTTCGCAGTCGAGACGGGGGAAGACAGGCGGGTCTTTCGAAAGCGATGCTCAAGTTTGTGAAAATTACGGCGTCTTTGCTGCTGGTCGGCCTGCTCATGGGTGCGGGGGCCGTGGCCTTCGGCGTCTACCACTTCTCCAAAGGCCTTCCGGCACACGATCAGCTCGCCGACTATGAGCCGCCGATGGTGACCCGGGTGCATGCCAACGATGGCCGCCTGCTCGCTGAGTTCGCGATCGAAAAGCGGATCTTCGTGCCCTTCGATGCAATCCCCGAACGGGTGAAGGCGGCCTTCCTCTCGGCCGAAGACCAGAACTTCTATCAACACCCCGGCGTAGACTTCGTGGCGCTGGTGCGCGCCGTGATCACCAATCTGCGTCAGATCGGCAGCGACCGTCGACCTGTCGGAGCCTCGACCATCACGCAGCAGGTTGCCAAGAACTTCCTGCTGACGAACGAGGTCTCGATCGATCGCAAGGTGCGCGAGGCGATCCTGTCGTTTCGTATCGAGCAGACCTTCTCCAAGGAAAAGATCCTCCAGCTCTATCTCAACGAGATCTATCTCGGGTTCAGGTCCTACGGTGTTGCCGCAGCGGCGATCAACTACTTCGACAAGTCGCTCGATGAGCTGACGACCGCGGAGGCGGCCTATCTCGCCGCGCTGCCGAAGGCGCCGAACAACTACCACCCGACCCGCCGCACCGAGGCAGCGATCGCCCGGCGCAACTGGGTGATCTCGCGCATGCTTGAGGACGGGGCAATCGGCCAGGCCGAAGCCGAGGCGGCACGCGCGGAGCCTCTTGTCATTCGCCAGCGCAGCGAAACGCAAAGGGCCGAGGCGGATTACTTCGCCGAGGAGGTCCGGCGCGAACTGGCCCAGGTTTTCGGCGATGACGGCGTCTACGAGGGCGGGCTTTCGGTGCGCACGACCGTCGATCCGCGCCTGCAGGCCATCGCCGACGACGCCCTGCGCGACGGTCTGGTCGCCTACGACCGGCGTCACGGATATCGCGGTCCGCTGGCGAAGATCGACGCCGAAAGCGACGGCTGGGCAGAGCGCCTGGAGACCGTGCAACGGCCGGCCGGCGCCGGAACCTGGCCGCTGGCCGTGGTGCTGTCGCTGAACGGCGAAGCGGCCGGGCTCGGTTTTGCGACCGGGAGCCTGGGCGAGATCCCGATGAGCGAACTCACCTGGGCTCGAGAGGCGCGTGACGGTCAGAGGGTCGGGCCCCGGCCGCAGCGACCGGCGGATGTCCTGGCGGTCGGCGACGTGGTGCTGGTCGAGCCGCTACCGCTGGAAGAGGCGGCCGATGCTCCGGAGCCGCCGACCTTTGCACTCAGGCAGATCCCCGACGCCCAGGGCGGACTGGTCGCGCTCGATCCCCATACCGGTCGCGTTCTGGCCATGAGCGGCGGCTTCTCGGCCGAGATCAGCGAGTTCAACCGGGCCGTCCAGGCGCGCCGGCAGCCAGGGTCCGCGTTCAAGCCCTTCGTCTACCTGGCCGCGCTCGATCATGGCTTCACGCCGTCGTCCATCATCCTGGATGCGCCGATCACCATCGACCAGGGACCCGGCCTGCCGAAATGGAAGCCGGGCAACTACACCGAGGAGTTCTACGGCCCGACGACTCTGCGCATCGGGGTCGAGAAGTCGCGCAACCTCATGACCGTGCGACTTGCCGACGCCGTCGGCATGCCGATCGTCGCCGACTATGCACGGCGCTTCGGCATCGTCGATAACCTCGAAGAGGTGCTCTCGATGTCGCTCGGCGCCGGGGAAACCACCGCGCTGCGCATGACGACCGCCTATGCCATGCTGGTCAACGGCGGCAAACGGATCGAGCCGACCATGATCGACCGGGTGCAGGATCGCTTCGGTCAGACTCTGTTCAAACACGACAGCCGCGCCTGCATCGGCTGTACACGCCAGATCTGGACCGGCCAGGAGCCGCCGGCGCTGCCCGACACCCGCCCTCAGGTCGCGGATCCGCGCAGCGCCTATCAGATGGTTTCCATTCTGGAAGGCGCGATTCAGCGCGGCACCGGCGTGCGGGCGCGCGAGATCGGGAAGCCGCTGGCCGGCAAGACGGGCACGACGAACGACTATCGCGACGCCTGGTTCGTCGGCTTCTCCCCCGATCTGGTCGCAGGTGTCTACATCGGCTTCGACGAACCCCGGACACTCGGCGATCAGGAAGCCGGCAGCCGCGCCGCCCTGCCGGTCTGGAAGGCCTTCATGGAAGCCGCTCTGGCCGATGCGCCGGCCACGCCCTTCCGCATTCCCGAGGGCGTCCGCCTGATGCGTGTTTCTCACGCGACCGGCCAGCCTGCCGGACCGGGCGACAGCGGCGTGATCTGGGAGGCCTTCAAGCCCGGCGAAGAACCCCGACGCGACGACCCGGCACAGGTTCTGACCGGCCAGGTGCCAGGCGGCACGCTTGGCGGCGCCGCGACGGGACCGGCCCCGGAAGCGCCGCGCACCAGCGGCTCCGGGCTTTACTAGTCCGGGCTCCGTTACGACCTAGCCGATCGCGCCAGACGCTCCAGCCCATCGTCTTCGAGGCGATAGAACACCTTCCCCACGGTCGGGATTCCAAGCCGCTCGTAGAAGCGCTGAGCTGCGGCGTTGTCACTGCCCGTCGTGAATTCCAGACGCTGACCGCCACGCTGCACCACTGCGGCGGCGGCGGCCTGCATCAGACGCTCGCCGACCCCTGCCCCGCGGCCGGCCGCAGCCACGAACAGCTCCTTCAGATACCACATGGGCTCCAGGTCTCGCCCCGGATGCATGCGGTAGAGCATGGCGAAACCGAGCGGTGCTCTGCCCTGCGCAATCAGGAAGATACCGTCCGGCGGCATCGGCAGGGCTGCCCGCAACCGCGTCTCGGCAAGGGTCGCGTCGATGACGGTATCGCTTCCATAGAAGCGCTCCATCTCCAGGGCGAGCGGCACGAGGTCCGCAACGTCCTCCGCACTTGCTTCCCTGATCTCCACGACCACGCGTCCGTCCTCTTCCGAAGGCTTGAGCAGTGCTTTTAGCCAGCCGACACCTGCGCATAAAGCCAAAGCTTGTCCCAGATCGGTCGGCATCGCTATATCGAGACCGAACGTCAGCGATTACGAGAGGGAGGACGCGCCGGACATGCGCGCCGAAACGCAAGCAGTGGTCGACTCGATCCGAGAGTCGATGGCACTGCTGAGGAGGCATCTTTGACTGGGATCAGGCGCTCAAGCGGCTGGAGGAGCTGAACGCCCTCGCCGAGGATCCGGAGCTGTGGAACGATCCGGACAAGGCGCAAGGGCTGATGCGCGAGCGTGCCGCCCTTTCCGGGCAGATCGAGCGGGGCGAGGGATTGCAGCAGCGTCTCGACGACGCCCTGACGCTGATCGAACTGGGGGAAGCGGAAAGCGACGAGGCCTCGATCCAGGAGGCCGAAGCCGATCTGGCAAAGCTCAAGGCCGAGGCCGACAAGGCCGAGATCGAAAGCTTGCTGTCCGGCGAAGCCGACAGCAACGATGCCTATCTGGAGGTGAATGCCGGCGCCGGCGGCACCGAAGCCCAGGATTGGGCGGAGATGCTGCTGCGCATGTACGCCCGCTGGGCCGAGCAGCACGGCTACAAGATCGAATGGATCGAGGAGAGTGCGGGCGAGGAAGCGGGCCTCAAGTCGGCAACCATTCGCATCCTGGGCCACAACGCCTATGGATGGTTGAAATCGGAAACCGGCGTCCACCGTCTGGTGCGCATTTCCCCCTTCGATTCCCAGTCGCGGCGCCACACCTCCTTCGCCAGCACCTGGGTCTATCCGGTCATCGACGACTCCATCGAAGTCGCTCTTGAGGACAAGGACCTGCGGATCGACACCTACCGCGCGTCCGGTGCCGGCGGACAGCACGTGAACCGAACGGACTCTGCGGTTCGCATCACGCACCTCCCGACCGGCATTGTCGTGCAGTGCCAGAACGACCGGTCCCAGCACAAGAACAAGGCCACGGCCATGGGCATGCTCAAGGCGCGGATTTACGAGCACGAGCTCAAGAAACGCGAGGCCGAAGCCCAGGCGACGGAGGACGCCAAGACGGATATCGGTTGGGGGCACCAGATCCGTTCCTACGTCCTGCATCCCTACCAGATGGTCAAGGATCTGCGCACCGGCGTGGAGAAGACCAACTCCAAGTCGGTGCTGGACGGCGACATCGACGATTACCTGGAAGCCGCCTTGGCCGCCAAGCTGGGCGGGCTGGAGGCCGGCGAAGCTGCGGACGCCTGACACAGCAAGCGGAGAGATGACGATGCGCGAGATTCTGCCCGGTATCCACATCTGGTCGAAGCTGTCCCCGCCGCACGGCTACGACTTCAACGGCTATCTTCTGGAGCTGGCCGAGAGCGATCTAGGCGGCAACCTGGTGATCGACCCGGTGGAGCCGAGCCCGCAAGAACTGGACGCCATCGCCGCCAAGGGCGCCGCGCTGATCTTGCTGACCAATCGCAACCATGGACGTGCCGCCAATGCGGTGCGAGAGGCCACCGGCGCCAAGATCCTGATCAACCCTGCCGATCGCCTGCACGCGGAGAGCCAGGGGATCGCCGTCGACGGCGCCCTGCTGGTCGGTGCCACTTTCGGCCCGATCGAGGCCGTCGATGCCGCCGGCAAGTCCCCCGGCGAGGTGGCGCTCTTCTGGCGGGATCGGCGTATTCTCTTCGTCGGCGATTCGATCATCGGCTGGCCGGCCGGCGCCTGCAAACTCCTGCCCGACGACAAAATGGACGACCCGGCACAGCTCCGCGCGTCGGTCGCGCGGCTGCAGACCCTGGAGTTCGACACCTTGCTGCCGGGCGATGGCGTGCCGATCCTGAAGGGCGCCCGCGAGCCGGTCGGTGCTCTGATCGAGAGCTGGGCCGCCTGAGTCCGGCCGATCCAGGGCTGCCTCAGCGCCCCAAGCTACGGCGGCGCGCCGTCGAAGGGCGCCGCCGGGTCACCAGGATCAGCAACAAACCGATCGCCAACAAAACCGGAGCCGCCGGCAACAACAGCGCGGGGAAGATCACGTCGTGCCACAGCGGCGCCCAGACGTGACGCTCGATGGCAGGCTGGAGGATGGCCAGGCTATCCCGGTCGATGGCCGCCCAGACCTCGCCGAGAGGGCGCAGCGCGAAGAGGTCGGTGGCCAGATAGCTCCAGAAGTCGCCAGCAAAGACGACCAGGCCAGAGAGGACCAGCAACCAGGCGAAGACGCGGAAGGCCGAGCGCATGAGCTAGGAATCTGGCGGAAGCGGGCGGCAAGGGCAAGGCGTTACGCGCAACCGCTTCGGCGCGGGCACCAGCGGCTGCCGCGGAGTCCGGACCAGCCGGCTGCTACGATGCTCCCCAAGTTCGCCGTTGCATCGGCGCTCGAGCTTCGTTACCTAAACCGCCCTGCGAGGTGAGGTGGCCGAGTGGTTGAAGGCGCACGCCTGGAACGCGTGTAAGGGTTAACAGCTCTTCGAGGGTTCGAATCCCTCCCTCACCGCCAGTTTCCCAATGAGCGAGACAGCGTCTCCGGGGCAAAGCAACCTGCCGGGGTTAGGCGTGGCCATTCCGATGACAGTCGATGCGATGGACTCGCCAACAGGTTCGAAGGCCGGCTAGAAGCAAGCGATACCCGACAGAATGTTTGCGAGATCCCCCAGTTCGACCCTCGCGATTGAGGCGGAAGGCCTCAACAAGCGCTTCGGCAACGTACAGGCGCTGCAGGGTTTTTCGCTGAGTTTGCGGCCAGGCGAAGCCCTGGGGCTGATCGGCACAAACGGGGCGGGCAAGTCCACGGCCTTGAAGCTGCTGCAGGGGCTGCGCGTGCCGGACAGCGGCCGCGCGGCGATATTCGGACAGCCCGCCGGCAGCTCGGGTGCGAAGAGTCGCGTTGGCATCACGCCACAAAACGCCGACTTCCCGGAGCAAATGACGCCACGCGAGATGCTGAGCTACGCGGCGGCGCATTTCCAGACACCGAAACCAATGACGGAGTTGATCGAGGCCTTCGGTCTGAACCGGATCATCGACCGCCGCATGGGCGGCTTCTCGGGCGGGGAAAGCCGTCGTGTCGCTCTGGCACTCGCTTTCGTCGGCAACCCCCTCCTCGTGTTTCTGGACGAGCCCACCTCGGGCTTGGACACCGACGGACAGGAGATGTTCCAGGCCTACGCCAGAGCCTACGCCGATGCCGGCGGCAGCCTGCTGCTGACATCGCACCATTGGGACGAGATCGAGCAAATCTGCGACCGGATCGTGATGATCGATCAGGGCAAACAGATCCTCGAAGGGGCGTTGGACGACATTCGCCGTCGAGCCGGGCGCAGCCGCGTCAGCTTTGCCATGGCGGAAGATACGGATCTCCCCGCCTGGCTGATCGAGGGGTTCACTTTTGACTCGGGTCGCTGGCATGCCATCGCCGCCGACAGCGATGCGCTGGTCCGGCGCTTGATACGGGATCTGCCGAGGTGTCGCGACCTGCAGATCACACCGCTGGACCTAAAAGAGACTGTCGCTCAGTTGCGCAAGGAGCTGGCAGCATGATGCCCCTGTTTCGGGCCAACCTAGCCCTGACCTTCAAAGGCCTGATCCGGCTGCCTGGGTTCTGGGTGCCGACAATTCTGTTCCCCGCCATGCTCTATGCTTTTTTCGGCGCTCACAACGCCGGAGAGGGACCGCAGGCCGTCTATGCGGTCGCCTCCTTCGCGGTCTACGCCGTGCTGGGCGTCGCCTTCTTCCAGTTCGGCGTCAGCATTGCCGAAGACCGGCAGAGCGCTTTCGCCACCTGGCAACGCAGTCTGCCGGGCGGACCGGCGCCGATCTGGGCCGCACGGCTTTGCGCCGCCTTGGTGTTCTCGACGGCAGCGGTCCTGTTGGTGCTCGTGGCGGCCGCGGTCGTCGGCGGCCTGAGCCTCGATCCGGCGACGCAGCTGCGACTGCTGGCGGCCTGTCTGTTGCTGGCAGTCCCCGCCACCTTCATGGGCACGGCGCTGGGCTATCTCGTGTCCGGCCATTCGGCCGTGGCGATCGCCAATCTGGTCTTCCTGCCTCAGGCTTATCTCGGCGGCCTCTGGGTGCCGCCGCAGAGCTTGCCCGCACAGATCGACGCCATTTCGCACTGGACCCCGACCCGCCACATGGGCGAGGTGGCCTGGGCAGTAGTCGGGGCGACGCCGATTCCGCCAGCGAGTCTGTTGGCGGTCGCCGTCTTTACCGTCGGGTTCATCGCCTTGACCTGGGTCGCATACCATCGAGACCGGCGCCGTCGTTTCTCATAGCGGCCCGCACCTCCCGTCGGGACGACGTCGGCCGGCCCGGGTCCCGGACAGGCTTCATCAGACCGAGGATGTCAGACCACCGTCGATGCGAATGTTCTGACCGGTGACGTAGGCCGCTTCGTCGGACGCGAGATAGGCGATCAGACCGGAGACTTCGCGCGCTTGGCCATAGCGGCCGGCCGGAATGCGCGCGCGGCGATCCTCCGTCTCGGGCAGGCTGTCGATGAAACCGGGCAGAACGTTGTTCATACGGACCTTGTCAGGGGCATAGCGATCGGCGAACAGCTTCGCGAAGCTCGCAAGCCCGGCCCGGAACACGCCGGAGGTCGGGAACAAGGGATCCGGCTCGAAGGCCGCGAAAGTCGAAATGTTGACGATCGACCCGCCGCCCTGCCTCACCATGATCGGGGTTACGAGGCGGGTCGGACGAATGACGTTCATGAGGTAGACCTCCATCCCCTCATGCCAGTCGTCGTCGCTGATCTCGAGAACCGGTCCCTTGGGACCGTGCCCGGCCGAGTTGATCAAAACGTCGACCCGCCCCCAGTTCCCCATCGCCAGGTCGATCAGCTTCTGAAGGTCCGCGCCGGAACGGTTGGAGCCTGTTACGCCCACCCCGCCGAGTTCACTGGCCAGGGCCTCGCCCCTGCCGGAGGACGAGAGGATACCGACGCCGTAGCCAAGGCCCGCCAGATGCCGCGCCGCGTCGGCGCCCATGCCGCTGCCGCCCGCCGTCACCAGCGCCACTTTCGTCACGTCCATCCCGAACCCTCCGCCATCTCTTCCGCCGGAACTCTGCATCGGGCCGCCCGACTTGACCAATCATGTTTCGCCACGCATGACTGTAGAAAATCTACTGTCTGAGACCTGACGATCCGTGAGCTTGCCGAACCTGAAAGCCCTCAAGATGTTCGATGCGGCCGCCCGGCACTCGAACTTCCGCCTGGCAGCCGAAGAACTCAACCTGACGCAGGGCGCGGTGGCGCAACAGGTGCGCCGCCTGGAGGGCGATCTCGGTGTGCGGCTGTTTCATCGAAAGGCCCGGGGACTGCTGCTAACCGAAGACGGCCGCCGATATCATGCCCCGGTACGTCGGGCTCTGGCGCTGATCGAGAACGCGACGCAGCAGCTCAGACGGGAAGGCAAGCGGATCGTCCTCAGCGTTCCGCCATCGTTCGCGGCGAAGTGGCTGGTTCCGCGCATGAAGGATCTGTCAACTGCCCTGCCAGGTTTGGACATCCAGATCGTTGCAAGCGAAACCCTGGCCGACTTCACGTCCGACGGAGTCGACCTTGCCGTGCGCCAAGGCGGCTTCCCGTCCGGCCCGGGCCTTGCCGTCAGGCGGCTCTGCCCGATCCACCTCTGTGCGGTGGCAAGCCCGGGCTACGCGGAGAGAATCGATCCAATCAGGCGCATCGAAGACTTTTGCAACTACACCCTGATCCAGGACAGCCATTTCCATTGGGACAAGCTGTTCCAAACCTCCGGCATCGAGCCAGGCCAACGGTTCGTCCAGTTGAACCAGACTGCGCTTGCAATGGACGCAGCCAGCAACGGGCAGGGTATCGCCCTGGTGCCGCGCCTGTTCCTGCAGGGGGAGCGTCGACGGCACAGCTTGTTGGAGATCTGGTCCGATGCCAGCCGGAACGAGAGCGGCTTCTATATCGTCTGGTTGAGGGACGCCAAGCCGAGCGTTGCCAGGGAAGCGGTGATCGACTGGCTGCTGTCTCAATGCGGCGCTGAAGGGCCTGACTTGGATGAGACGTCGGACGGCGGTCGAGAAACCCGAGCCCCATCCATCGCAAGCCGATGGACCCGACCACGCCGGCATTGAGTAACAGTGCGCAATCAGGTGACTCCGGTGGCAGCTTTACGGGCTTTTGATGGCAGGCGACCTGCGCTAAGAGGCCTCCCTACGGAGATATCCCGACTACGGGCAGAGTGCAGTCTCCGCTGCCATGCCCGGACACTGCGGCGCACGCCGCAGCTTCGTTGAGTAGGAATGGGGGAGAAACGCGATGGATCTGCTGCTGGACTTCCTGACGCGTTTCGTCACGCAGTTCCAGTCCCCGTCGCTCGCGTTTCTGATCGGCGGAATGGTGATCGCCGCGCTAGGCAGCAAGCTCGAGATCCCCGACGCGATCTACAAGTTCGCCGTCTTCATGCTGCTGATGCGGATCGGCATCGACGGCGGCATGGCGATTCGCGAGGCCGATCTCGGCGACATGCTGCTGCCGGCCGCCTTCGCCGCGCTGGTCGGCTGCCTGATCGTCCTGGTCGGCCGGGTCACGCTCGCAATGCTGCCCGGCGTCAAGACCGAGGACGGCATCGCCACGGCCGGGCTGTTCGGTGCCGTCAGCGCCTCGACCCTGGCGGCGGCGATGGTCATGCTGGAAGCGGACGGCATTGCCTACGAGGCCTGGGTGCCGGCGCTCTATCCCTTCATGGACATCCCGGCCCTGGTCCTGGCGATCGTGCTGGCCGACCTCTACTTGAAGAAGCGCAAGGCCGGTGCCGACGCCAAGGTCAGGATCTGGCCGATCGTGAAGGAGAGCCTGCAGGGTTCGGCGCTTTCGGCCCTGCTGCTCGGGCTGGCGCTGGGGCTGCTGACCCGGCCCGACCAGGTCTTCGAAGGCTTCTACGATCCGCTGTTCCGCGGCCTGCTGTCGATCCTCATGCTGATCATGGGGATGGAGGCCTATACGCGCCTCAACGAGCTGCGCAGGGTTGCGCATTGGTATGGCGTCTACGCGGCGGTGGCGCCGCTGGCGCACGGCCTGATCGCCTTCGGGCTCGGCTACCTCGCCCATCTGGCGACCGGCTTCAGCCCGGGCGGGGTGATCCTGCTCGCGGTGCTGGCCGGCTCCAGCTCCGACATCTCCGGCCCCCCGACGCTGCGAGCCGGCATCCCGACGGCCAATCCCTCGTCCTATATCGGCGCGTCGACCAGCATCGGCACGCCCGTGGCCATCGCGATCGGCATCCCGCTGTTCATCGCCCTGGGGCAGATCGTCTTCGATATCTGAGCATCTGATCGGAAGCGCACAACGGGCCGGCGCATTGCGGGTCAGAACTTTTGCGGGCGCAACACCTCGACCTCTTCGAGGTAGGTGATCCCCGAGTAGTTCTCGAAGTAGGCGGCCGCCACCTCGTCGGCGATCCGGTCCGCCATCTCGCGGCTGGAGGTGATGACCTCGATCTTGATGTTGGAGAAGGCATCCACCACGGCGGGCCGCCCCGAGGAGCGCACGCCGCGGCTGCCCTTGCCGCCCGCGGCGACGGCGGTATAGCCGCTGGCCCCGGCCTCCTCAATGATCCGCGCCACGCCGTCGAAGATGATCTTTTCCGTGATGATGACGACTTTGGTGGCCTTGTAGGTCATGACCCGCGCTCTTCCGCCGCTCCCGCGTTCTGATGGTCAGAAGCCTACCACCGATCGGGCCTTAGGAGCGCGATCGTCTAGGATGGGAGCGAACCCACTTCCATCCTAGACGTGAATCGCTCTTCAAACGAAATGAAGAGATATAGGAGTCACGTCGAAGGTGAGATCACTGACGCGAGTCCACCTTCGACGATCCGGCAGCCTTAGAAGGAGGCCACGACGTCGAAGTAGAGTCGGTAGCCGAAGATCGTGTCGTCCCGATCGGTCAAGGGAATCTCGGCGCCGGTGCCGAACTGCAGATGATCGTTCAAACGGTAGCGCGCACCGCCACCGATCGTGACCGTGGTTCCGCGGTCCTCGCTGCCGAAGTTGACGAGATCCACGCCGTCCAGGTCACCCAGGGCGCCGGTCAGCCGCTCGGCGGTGTCGAAGGCTGTGAAGCCGTTGAGCTCCAGGATCGGAAAGAAACCGGGAAGCAGCTCGTAATCGGCGTGAAGCGAGTAGTGAAAGATGGAGGTGTCTTCGTCCGAATCCAGGGCAATGTTTGCGCCGAGGCTGGCCTGCAGGCCGAGGTCGCCGAAAGCGCGCGCACCGGTGATGAAGGGGTTCAGGAAGCCGTCGCCGTTGCCCTGAAGCTCGATGCCACCCGTCTCCAAATCGGCGATGGGAATCTCGTAGCGCAAGCCCGCCGTGAGGATGCCCTCGTTTTCGGGGTCGGAGATCAGGGCGTACTTGAGGCCGAACGCAATGTTCGCAAAGCCTTCTTCATCCGGCAGGACTTCATCGAAGTTGATGTCCGCGTAGCCGTCTTTAGTGGCGATGAATCCCAACCGCTCGGTAAGTGCCAACCGAAGCTGCAGGGCGAACAGATTGACGCTTCCGCCTTCCGTGACGAAGTCGTCCGGGATGTCGTGATAGAAGTAGAAGCCTCGCGCTTCCGTGGTGATGTAAGGAGTCTCGTTGAAAATCGGGTTGGTCAAAGGCGGCACGTAGCGGCTGTGGCGGCCTTCGCCAAGCGATCCGCGAAGATCGAGACCAAGGAAGCCGCTTTCGGCCTCGTCGGCCGCCAAAGGACTGGCGAGTCCGACGGTCAAAGCGAGCGTACAGAGCGCAATCGCACCCTTCGTCACCTGCAGCGAGCCTTGCGGCATCTTTTCCTCCTTATGCATCGCAATAGCAGGAGGACTAACGATCAATCATAAATGGATCATTGATCTGCCGCAGAAACGCCATGGTAGGTTCCACTGCGTTTTGTCGCAGATCGCGCGCAGCTCTTCGCCTCGGCTCGCGCGAACCATGGCCTGCGGTCGTCACTGCACAGCAAGGCGGCAGGCTGCTACGGCTGCCCGTGAAGGCCCGTCTCTAAGCCGCCACTGTCGCCGGCTGGGCATGGCCGAGCGTTTCCAGAATGTGCTCGGCAAGCAGCCGTGCGGCGGGACTCAGACCGTCCGGCCGGCGGAAGAGGGCGATTTCGACACTGGAGAGCTGCGGCAAACCACTGTCCGGCGGCAAGACCTGCAGGCCCGGAGGCACGGTCGACTCGGCCAGAACGGTGACCGCCAAACCGGCGGAAACGGCAGCACCGATCGCCGTGAGACTCGGACTGGAGTAGGCGACTCGCCAGTCCCGTCCTTCGGCGTCGAAGGCCTGAGCGACCAGTTGGCGGAAAAGACAGCCCTCGGGGAACAGCGCCAGGGGCAGCGGCTCGGCGTCCAAAGCCGGGCTGCCGGGGCTCGCGCACCAGACCAGGCGTTCCCGTCTCACCGCCGCCCCGCCCCGCATGGCGGAGGTCCGTGTGAGCAACGCCAAGTCGATACGTCCGGCCTCCACTTCACCGATCAGATCCAAGGATTCGTCGCAGGCCACGTCGACACGGACGCGCGGCGCCGCCTGAGCGAAGCGCGATAGCACGCCGGGCAGGAAACAGGTGGCGTAGTCGTCGGGCGTCCCCAGTTTCACGGCACCGTCGACCTCGGGCCGCAACAGCCGGGCCATGGCTTCGTCGTTGAGCTGCAACAACCGCTTGGCGTAGCCGAAGAGAATCCGCCCTTCCGGCGTCACGACCGCAGCGCGACCGGCGCGGTCGAGCAGGCAGGATCCCAATTGCTCTTCCAGACGCTTGATCTGCATGGACACAGCCGACTGGGTGCGGCCCAGCTCCTGACCTGTCCGGGTGAAACTGCCGGTCTCCGCCACGGTGACGAAAGCGCGCAGCAAATCGAGGTCGAGCGATCTCCGCATGATCATCACATTATATGATGAGACCGATCACTACAATTCGTTTCTGTTATATCTACGTCCGGCCTAGGCTCCGCAAGCCACCCGGAGAGAGGACACGCCGATGGGCCCGAGACCCGCTTTCGCAGCCGGCCGCAATCTGACTTCCGACAGGGCGGCGGCTTTGGCGGCGGTGGCCTTCGGCGCCGCCATGACGGGCTTCGCGCCGATCTTCGCACGGCTGAGCGAGGTTGGAGCTATCCCCACCGCCTTCCATCGCATGGCCTTCGCCAGCCTGGCGCTCGGCCTGCTGCTGGCCCTGCTGCCAACCCCGAGGGAGCGCCGCCCGGCCCGGGCTTTCGATATCCTGTTGCTGGGGGCCGCCGGCCTGTTCTTCGCCGGCGACTTGGGGTTCTTCCACGCTGCTCTCGCCAACACCTCGGTCGCCAACGCCACACTTCTCGTGAACCTGGCTCCGGTCCTGGTCGGTCTCGGAGCCTGGGCGCTGTTCGGCGAGCGACCGAGCCTCCACTACCTGGGCGGCCTCGCCTTGGCGGTGGCCGGCGCGGCCTGGCTCAGTGCCGCCGCGGCGCGCAATGTGGAAACGGGCCTGACCGGGGATCTGCAGGCGGTGGCCGCCGCCTGCTTTTACGCAGCCTACCTGCTGACGTTGAAGCGACTGCGTGCCGTCTTTTCGGCAGCCGCCTTAATGTTCTGGTCTTCCACCGCCGCAGCCGCCGCACTGCTGGCGGTCGCGCTGACGCTGGACGAACCGCTGTTGCCGGAAAGCCTCGAAGGCTGGGCTGCCGTCGCCGCCCTGGGCCTGGTCGGTCACGCCATCGGCCAAGGACTGGTCGCACAGGGGTTGAAGCACCTTCCGGTCGCCTATTCGGCGCTGGTTCTGCTGCTACAGCCCCTAGTGGCCGCGGCGGCGGCCTGGGCGATCTTCAACGAGGCCCTGCTGCTCGGTCAGCTGGCGGGCGGTCTGCTGCTGCTCGCCGGCCTCGTGGTCGCACGGCCCCGGCGATGAACCGGCCGCGCCGCGAGGCCGACGCGTCCGCCGGTCAGTACATATGCTGCCCGCCGTTGATCGAGAGCGTGGCGCCGGTGATGAAGCCCGCATCGTCGCCAACCAGGAAAAGCACGCCGCGCGCGATATCTTCCGGCTGACCGAGCCGCCCCACCGGAATCTTCGCCACGATCTTCTCCAGCACGTTGGCCGGGACGGCACGCACCATGTCGGTCTCGACATATCCGGGCGCGATGGCGTTGACCGTGATGTTCTTGCCGGCGCCTTCCTGCGCGAGCGCCTTGGTGAAGCCGTGGATGCCCGACTTGGCGGCAGCGTAGTTCACCTGGCCGTACTGGCCGGCCTGTCCGTTGATCGAGCCGATGTTGACGATCCGCCCGAATCCCTGGGCGCGCATCGGTTCGATAACGCAGCGCGAGAGATTGAAGCAGGAGGTCAGGTTGGTATCGATCACCGCCTGCCACTGATCCGCGGACATCTTGTGCATGGTGCCGTCACGGGTGATGCCGGCGTTGTTGACCAGGACCTCGACGGGGCCGTGCTCTGCGGTCACTGCCTCCAAAGCCGCTTTGACGGCATCGAAATCGGAGACATCGAACTTGGAAACGGCGATACCGGTCTCGTCGGAAAACTTCTTCGCCGCCTCGTCGTTTCCGCCATAGTTGGCGATCACCCGATAGCCTGCACCCTTGAGCGCTTCGCAGATGGCGCGCCCGATGCCGCGGGTGCCGCCAGTGACCAATGCCAGACGTCCGGACATATCCGTCTCCTTGGTTTTGCCTCCATGACCGGACGCCGCAGGACGCAACGCCGGGCGGTCTGATGCCGCCATCGCAATAAAACCACGACGGCACGCGCGAACCAACAGTCGCTATACACGTTTTCGCAGTGGCACCGCCCGAGCGCACACAATTGGGGACATGCCTTCAAGGCGTCACACCGCACAGCGGACCCGGTAGGCGTAGCTGTAGAGCTGCGCCCAGCCGAGACCGGCGTAGAGACTGCGGGCCGGCAGGTTGTCGCGCTCCACCTGCAGGATAAGGCGCCGAGCGCCCGACCCGGCCGCGAAGCCTGCGAGTGCCGCGATGACGGCCCGGGCCGCCCCGCGTCGGCGCAACGCCGGGCGCGTGACCAACGCGGTGATCAACAGCCAGTCGTCCAGAACGACACCGAGCCCAGCCGCCGCCGCTTCGCCGTCCGCCTCGGCGAGCGCGAAGCGATGCGGCCGCCGGATGCGCCCCACGATGGCATCGCGTACCGCGCGGTCGGGTTCGGTACCATGGCAGATCTCCGCCCAGAGCGGCGTCAGCCTGTCCTCGAGACGCACCGGAACCTGCGGCGCCGTCTCGGCACCCGCGATCAGGCGACCGAGCACCAGGGCATGCCCCTCCTCGCGATAGCCGCGGGCCGCCAGACGGGCATCCAAGTCCTTCGGGCAGGCCGCCGGGCTGATCTTGAAGACCGGCGGAAGGCCCTTGGTGCTATAGAGCGCTTCCACCTGGACAATCGCCGTCTCCGGGTCGGCATCCGTCCCGCCCAAGGGGAGCACCGAGTTGGCACGACGCGTCACCCCGGCATCGAGCTGACAGATCCATTCCCCGATCCTCCGCGTTTCGGCGGCGGGCCAGCCTTCGGCCATCAACGCCTCGGCTCTGGCGACCTCTTCCCGGGCGATCTCGTCCCGGGCGATGTCTCGCTGTTTGATGGTCTGCATGGACGACGGAACGCGAAACGGGCCGCCCCAGGGACGGCCCGTCGCTGGTCCCAAAAACCAGAGTCAGCGCTCGACGCACATGGCGATGCCCATGCCGCCGCCGATGCAGAGGGTGGCGAGCCCCTTCTTGGCGTCACGCTTCTGCATCTCGTGCAACAGCGTCACCAGAACCCGCGCCCCCGACGCACCGATCGGGTGACCGAGGGCGATGGCCCCGCCGTTGACGTTGACTTTCTCCGGATCCCAGCCGAGGTCCTTGTTGACGGCCAGCGCCTGAGCGGCAAAGGCCTCGTTGGCTTCGACGAGGTCGAGATCCTCGACCGACCAGCCGGCCTTCTCCAGCGCCTTGCGGCTCGCAGGGATCGGTCCGGTCCCCATGATCGCCGGATCCACCCCGCAGGTCGCCCAGCTCACGATGCGCGCCAGCGGCGTCGCACCGCGCTTGGCGGCCTCGGCCTCGCTCATCAGCACGGCCATGGCCGCACCGTCGTTGATGCCGCTCGCGTTGCCGGCCGTCACCGTCCCTTCCTTGTCGAAGGCGGGGCGCAGCTTGGCCAGGGTCTCGGTCGTGGTGCCGTGCTTGGGGTATTCGTCGCTGTCGACCGTGATCTCGCCCTTGCGCGTCTTGATGATGACGGGAACAAGCTCGTCACGGAAGCGGTCGGCCTTCTGCGCCGCTTCGGCCTTCTGCTGGCTCTTCGCAGCGAACTCGTCCTGCTCGTCGCGCGTCAGCTGCCACTTCCTGGCCACGTTCTCTGCGGTGTTGCCCATGTGATAGCCGTTGAAGGCATCCCAAAGACCGTCCTTGATCATGGTGTCGACGAACTTCATGTCGCCCATTTTCTGCCCGTTGCGCAGATGCGCGCAGTGCGGCGCCTGGCTCATCGACTCCTGCCCCCCGACCACGACGACGTCGCTGTCACCGGCAAGCAGCGCCTGATAGCCGAGCGCCACAGCGCGCAAGCCGGAGCCGCAAAGCTGATTGATGTTGTAGGCGGTCTTCTCCTGCGGCAGGCCTGCCTCCATCGCGGCCTGGCGGGCCGGGTTCTGGCCGGCGCCAGCCGTCAGGATCTGGCCGACAATGGCTTCATCCACCTCGCCCGGCTCCACCTTCGCACGCTGCAGGGCCTCCTTGATGGCCGCCGCGCCGAGAGAGGAGGCGAGCACAGTGGACAGGGCGCCGTTGAAGGCGCCGACCGGGGTGCGGGCCGCGCCCGCGATGACGATGTCGCTCATGATAGATCCTCCGTTCCGTAAGGTTCGGCGCGCGCCGGGTGACGCGGGCTCCTTGTTGATGCCGTCGGCTGCTTGCACCGGTCGCAGCTTTTTCTGGGCCGGAGTGCTGCACCGCAAAACCCGGCTATTCGCATTTAAGAAGAGCAACCGCCTCGACGCAACCGGCGCCTATCAGGACAGCGTTTCGTGCATCCACTCTGTCAGGGGCGTCCAGACCTGGCTGCGGGCACGGCTGCTGGTGACCATACCGATATGCCCGACCGCCGGTTCATAGAGCTTGCAGCCGGGAATGGCCGTGCCCAGCGCCCGCGCCGAGGCCGGGGGAACGATGCGGTCTTGAGCCGGAACGACGCAGAGGGCCGGCAGCCGCAGGCGCTCGGGCGCTACGGTTTCTCCGGCGATCCGCCAGCCGCCAGCGGCCGGCGTGTTGGCGCCGTACCAGCCGCCGAGGCATTCGCGCGCCACCGGTGCCGCCAGAGGGACGCCGTCGTTCAGCCAGTCCTCCAGAGCCACGAAGGTTTCGGCCTTGGCACTCCTATGGTCGAGCCCTGCGAAGGACAGGAACTTGCGCACACCGCCCAAGGGATCCACCGCCGCGAAGAGCGCCTGGATGGCATCCACGGGCAGTTCGCCCAGTACGTCCAGCACCGGCCCGAAAGACAGGAGACTGCCGAGACCGAGCGGCGCGGCCTGCGGCTGATCGCAATGAAAGTCCCAAGGCGCGGCCAGCAGAATCAGACCGGCCAGATCCTGTTGGCGCCGCTGAGCCAGCGCGGCAGCGAGGGTCCCCCCCATGCAGTAACCGGCAAGCAACGGCGGCCGGCCGGCGAGCGCACGCGCGGCATCGAGTGCCCGCTCCAGTCGGCCGGCGACGTAATCCGTCAGCGAGAAGCCGCGTTCCTCCGAACCGGGCACGTCCCAGTCCACCAGCAGAGGCCGGAACCCCTCCGCCGCCAACCAGCGCAGCAGGGAGATGCGCGGCGAGAGGTCGAGGATATAGGCCCGATTGATCAACGACGGCACAAAGAGAATGGGGGCGCCGTCGGGTGCGGTCGCTTCGGGACAGGCGCCGTAGTCGAGCAGCCGGGTCGTTCCGGCCTGCCAGACCGTGGGCGGGGCCGGCAGATCGCGGCTGTAGTCGTGATACCGGTAGGCTTCGATGCCATCGAGCAGGCGATGGGCCCGCCGCAGCGCTTCGCGCTGCAGGGCGGCAGCGAGCGCTTCAGGTCTTGCGCTTGCGCTGTCGCGTGCCAGGTCGCCGACCCGCTTCGCCAGATCCGGCCGATCGGCCGGCAGTGGCGCGAGCCAAGGCGGTCTCGAGCTCAGCGAGGCGAGCCTCCAACTGCTCCAGGCGAACCCCGCCATCGCCAGATGCAGCGTCAGCGGGCGGGGTCCCAGCCGTCGCATGCCCTGGCGCGGCGCGCTCGTGCCGGCCGCCTGCTCTCGGGCTGCCTGCATCTTTCTCTTCCGTCCCTCCTGCAGCGGCTGCGCCGGCGTAGCCTTGTTGCCAAAGTCCAGCCCAGCCCGCCATGGCATTGGCGCTCACCGCTCCAGCCATCGCCTGCGCTGCCGCAAGTGGCCCGCTGATCTGCAGAACCGTCTGCAACCAACGCTGCATCTGCTCTGCCGACTGGCGGTCGGCCGCCTGCGCGGAGATCTGATCCTGCATCAGATCCAGCGTGCGCCGCGCCAAGGCGTCGAGGTCTGCGGTCTCTTCACTCATGCCGGCCTCACTATCGGGAGCGGGCGGAATCCGGTCAAGCGCGGGCTCGCCTGTCAGGGGATACGGCCACAGGCAGCTTCGCACCCCTTCGGCGAAAATCGGCCGTGAAGATTGACAGCTCTTGCCGCAGCGCAGCACACTCGCAGGCGCCGTGTGGTCCGAAATCTGAAAAATGACAACGGCAGGAAAGCGAGCGACCGGGCAGGGCCGACAGTACAGCAGCAAGGACAGGCTCGACGTGACCGACAGTAAGAGTTCAAAGACCGGCGAGGCGTCAGGCCGGAGCACGCACGCCAGCCGCAGCGGCATGACGAAGCCGATTACCATCAAGAAGTACGCCAACCGGCGGCTCTACAACACGGCGACCAGCAGTTACGTCACCCTCGACCATCTCTGTCAGATGGTGAAGGAAGACGTCGAGTTCGAAGTCTACGACGCGAAGACCGGCGAGAACATCACACGCCCGGTGCTGACTCAGATCATCGTCGAGGAAGAGGCCAAAGGCGAAAACCTGCTGCCGATTTCCTTCTTGCGCCAGCTGATCTCCTTCTACGGTGCAGGCATGCAATACATGGTGCCGACCTATCTGGATCAGATGATGCAGGCCTTTGCCGCGAACCAGGAGCAGGTCGCTCAAGCCATGCAGAAGTCCATGGGCGGGATGTTTTCCCTCGGCAACATGAGCGACAACATGGAGAAGATGGAAGAGGCGCGACGCCAGAACATCGCGCTGTTCCAACGTACCATGAAAATGTTCTCGCCCTTTGCCAACGGCAGTGGGGATGACGGCGAGCCCGGTGGCGAAGAGAATGCCGAGGAGTTGGAGTCGCTCAAAAAGCAGGTGAACAACCTGCAGCGCCAACTCGACCGCATCTCCGGCGGTGAAAACGACAAGTCGTAAGATCGGCTGCCGGCGTCTCCGGACCGAAGGCAGCAATCTCGCCCGGCGTCAACAAAGGCGGAGACCAAGACGGAGGCGGCTGATTCAGGTGCCGGCCTGACTGTAGCGAAGCGTCGCCGCGTTGTCCGTCGGAGGCCAGGTCTGGACATCGCCGTTGTCGCCGACGCGCCAAGGTGGAGCCAGTTCGGGTCTTCCGAAGTGCCAGCCTTGCAGGAAGTCGAGCCCCTCTTCGGCCAGATAGTTTGCCGCCTCGGAATCTTCGACGCACTCGGCCACCGTTGCCAGATTGAACGCGCGCGCGAGCGACAGAAGATTGCGGACGAAAAGCTGGTTCTCCGCACTGTCGCGGATCTGGCGGACGAAAGAACCGTCGATCTTGACGATATCGACGGTCAGGGCCTTGAGGTGCCGGAAGGTCGTGTAGCCGGCTCCGAAGTCGTCAATCGCCACCTTGCAGCCCAGATCCCGCACCGTGGCAACGAACCGGGCAGAGTCCTCGATATCGTGCAGGGCCGCCGTTTCGGTGATCTCGACAATCAGCCGACGCGCCACCTCGGGCCGGCCACGCAGATGAGCGACCAGGGCCCGCAACCAGGAACGATCGGCCGCCGTCAGTCCGGAGATATTGATCGCCAAGGTTACGTCGGGATAGGCCACCAGATCCGCCACGGCAAGATCGAGCACATGGCGGTCGATGGATCGCATCAGACCCAACTGTTCCACGACAGGAATGAATTTTCCCGCCGGCACCAGTTCGCCCTCCGGATCGCGCATGCGCAGCAAGCACTCGTACCAGCTGACCTGCTGGTTCCTGGCATCGACCACCGGCTGGAAGGCCAGCATCAGGCGCTCGTCGCGCAGGGCCTGCTTGACGTCTTCGCCGATGGCCATCGACGCACGGAAGTCCTCGCGCTGCGCTTCGGACAGACAATAGATCGACACACAGTCGCGCCCGGCTGTCTTGGCCGCCAACAGGGCGCCCTCCCCCTTGGTCATGACATCCACGGCGGTCTTCGACTGCTGCGGGAAGGCGACCACGCCGGCGGAGACGGCGACATGAACCGGACCGGACTGAGTTGGAACGGGACCTTGGCGCACGGCCTGGAGAATGCGTTCCGCCGCCGCCTGGGCTTCGCCTATGGGGCAGGAGGCCAGGATGATACCGAAGCGGTCGCCGCCCAGCCGTCCGATCACGTCGGCCGCCCGCAGGCAACGATCGAGTCGGCGGCCGACTTCGACCAGAACCTTGTCTCCGACCTCGTATTCGTAGGCCCTGTTGATCTTGTCGAGTGAATCCACGCCGACCACGATGAAGGCGCCGGTTTGCTGGAAGCGCAGGGAGTTGGCCAGGGCGTGGTCCAGCGCCTCGCGCAGTCGCAGCTTGTTGTAGTGGCCGGTCAGATCGTCGAAGTTGGCCAGGTATTCGAGACGGCCCTCATGATGCTTGCGCTGAGTGATACCACGCAACGTTCCGAGCAAGCGTAGAGGCGTGCCGTTGGGAGAGCGTTCTACCGCACCTCGATCGTGGACCCAATTGAAGTCCCCGCTATCGGAGCGTACGCGATACTCGCAATCGAAAGGCTGATCATTGCCGAGGTGATCCGTCAGGGCGCGCAGGCGGCGCGGCAGGTCCTCCGGATTGATCCGGCCGTGGTAGGCTTCGCCACCGCCGGGTACCTGCGCATCTTGCACCGCAAAGAACGCCGAGGCGTCACCGCCCCAGACAATGCGATCGGCCACAAGATCCCACTCATAAACAAGATCGCCGGCCGCTTCGATAGCCGAACGCCAAAGCGTGAGATCCGATAAGCCCTCTACGAGCTTGGCTGACCGCGACAAGGCCCGCCCTCCTACCTGAATGCGCGCTTTCCAGAGAACCCGAACACGTCCTGGTCGAGCCTTGGCTGACCGGCAGCCAAAGTCACGATTCTCCGACAGGACTTAAGAAAGCGTGAAATCACCGTTTTCCCCGGCTCCAGTACCTAGCTCAATCGGCAAACCTTAAACATCACCACCTTCTTCTAACGACAGGCCGACTTCTAACTGCGCGCTAACTTCTAACTGCACTCTAATATAGCCATACATCTTATCCGATCCAGCTAAAAGCCAAAAATCATGGTTAATAACCCTAGTTATTAATCTGAAATTTATTATTGATTTGATCCAAATCCCTGGTTTATATTTTATTTACCTTATATGGAAGCAATCGGTTAACCTACATTTGTCGCAGCGTGGTCTCTGCGGAGGCCACAAGGCGGCGGTTCCGATCGGGACAAGGATCGACATCCATGGCCGGCGTTCCGGCACTGCGCAGTACGGCGATCAGACTACCGGTCTCCAGCACGGAGGCGCGGGCGCCTGCCGCTGCGCAGGCGCCCGCCTCACCCGCAACGACCACAGGTCTGCGTCGGGTGGAACCAATCGCGGCGACAGCCAGCGCCCGGCCGCAGGACCGGGCCGCAGCGCTGCTGCTCTGCTTAGCTCGCGATCAGGTGGTCATCGAAGCGAACGCAAGCAGTCCGCGCCCGTCTGGCACCGGCCATCGGGCGACCGCAGGCTACGCAACCGAAATCTGCCACGCCTATCGTCGGCAGGGAGGCGAGCCGGTGCTTTACGATCCAGGGCCGGTATTGTTTCGTTTCGACGTCTAGGAACAGCGGCGCTGACAAGCGTTCCGACAGCGATGGCGGGCTGCGGCGGCCGCAAGGTCCTCGGTCTGATTGGTGCGATGGCCAACGGCCGACCGGCTGCGATAGCGTTCTTCTTCCTCTAATTGCCGTATCAAGAATTGTCTCGCCCAAAGATTGTCTTTCAGGGTTGACTTGCAAAAGATGTATGTGAACCTACGCGTATTGCGTGCTTTTTATCCAAAGTAACGACTGCTTTTTCGTTGATTCTCGCAGTCGACAGGGGACAAAATGTATCATCTCAGGTGTGCCAAGCTCTGATTTTAAACTATTGGTTTGAGCGCGTGGATCGAGACCAGATCAACGACCGCAAAATCGAACAGCACGTCGGCCGCCGTATTCGCGAACGCCGCACCCTTCTTGGATTGACCCAGCAACAGTTGGCCGAGTTGATCGGCGTGACCTATCAGCAAGCACATAAATACGAACGCGGCATCAATCGCATTTCGGCCGCGCGTCTGCATGCGCTGTCCCATGTTCTGGGCGTGGACGCCAACTACTTTTTCGACGGCGCAGAGCCATCTCTGGCAGCGGCGCCGAACAACCGCCAGCGGCTGAGCCTCGACGTGGCCCGCAACTTTACGCGCATCCGCAATGACCGCTGCCGCGAGGCCTTCGCACAGCTGTGCCGTGCAATGGCGGAAGAAGAGCAGAAACAGAGCTTCTGACAGACTTTCGCTTTCGAGCGGAGGGCGTCAGGCAGCCTGCGCAGGCGTACCTACGCGGAAAAGGTTTCCGTGCGGGTCCCACAACGCAAACTCGCGCATTCCCCAGGGCTTATCCTCCAACGGCCCGATCCGTGCCGGCGCCTCGATCAAAGGTCGCCACGCAGCATCGTAGGCCGCGACATCACCAACCTGCAGGTAGGCCCCGGAGGCCTCGCAGATCGCCCGATCCTGACAGTTCCAGAAGTGGAGTTCCAACGGGCCCCGTCCGAGCATCAAGTATCCCTCCCAGCGCCCCAGCGTAGCGAAGCCCAAGGTCGCGAACCAAGCCTCGGTCTCGTCGACGTCCAACGACGGCAACACGGGGCAGGCATAGTCGGGATCAGGGTAGTCCGGGCGGTCGATGGCAGTCATAGCATCACTCCTCGCATCACGATCGGCAGACCAGAGTAGGACTCACGTCTCTGGCAGGAGCCAAGCGTTTCCGCCTGCGACGATCGCGCTCCAGCCGAAGCGCCTCGACAGCGCGATGGCCCCACGGCATCTTGCCGGCCATGACTGAGACTCCTGCGCGCGACAAAGCCGCCGACACGGCGCCCTACAAGCACCTCTATCTGGTGGACGGCTCGGGCTACATCTTCCGCGCCTTCTTCGCCATACCGCCCCGCATGACCAGCCACGGCGTTCACACCAACGCCGTCTTCGGCTTCACCAACATGCTGATCAAGCTGCTGCGCGACACCGACGCGGACGGCCTGGCGGTCATCTTCGACCACTCGGGCGACTCCTTCCGCAACGAGATCTATCCCGACTACAAGGCCAACCGGGACGAACCGCCCGAGGAACTGGTGCCGCAGTTCGCCGCCATCCGCGAGGCGACCCGTGCCTTCGGTCTGCCCTGCCTGGAGCAACCCGGCTACGAGGCCGACGACCTGATCGCCACTTACGCCCGGCTCGCCGCCGACCAGGGCCTGCGGGTGACCATCGTCTCCTCCGACAAGGATCTGATGCAATTGGTGGCCGAGCGGATCGACATGCTCGATCCGATGAAGGACAAGGCGATCGGACGCGACGAGGTGATCGAGAAGTTCGGCGTGCCGCCGGAGAAGGTGATCGACGTTCAGGCCCTGGCCGGCGACTCCACGGACAACGTGCCCGGCGTGCCGGGCATCGGAATCAAGACCGCGGCTCAACTGGTCGAGGACTACGGCAGCCTGGAGGCGCTGCTGGAGCGCGCCGGCGAAATCAAACAGCCCAAACGCCGCGAAAAGCTGATCGAGAACGCCGACCTCGCACGTGTCTCCAAGCGGCTGGTCACCCTGGAGCAGCAGGTGCCGGTCGAGGCGGATCTTGCCGGCTTCGGTCTGCGGGAGCCCGACCCGGAGGTCCTGCGCGACTTCCTGGAGCGCTACGAGTTTCGCAGCATCCTCAACCGCCTGGCGGACAAGCTGGTTGCCAACGGCGGCGAGGGCGTCGTCCCCGACGCGAAGGAGGTCGGCGGGTCCGCTGCCCCCGTCACCAGCGAGGCACCCGCGGAGCGCCCGCCGGGTTCCGGCTACGAAACGGTCCAGACCGCGGAGGCGTTGAAGGCCTGGGTCGCCCGGGCCACCGAAGCCGGAACGGTTGCCGTGGACACCGAGACCGACTCCCTCGACTCCCTGCGCGCGACGCTGGTCGGCGTGTCGCTCGCCGTCGCACCGGGCGAGGCCTGCTACATCCCGCTCGCTCACAAGGGCGACGGCGGCGACGGGGACTCCCTCGACTTCGAAGCCGGTGCGCCGCCGCAGCAGATCCCGCTGGAGGAGGCGCTGGACCTCCTGCGGCCCCTGCTGGCCGATCCCGCGGTTCTGAAGATCGGGCAGAATCTGAAGTACGACCTGGAGGTGCTGCACCGCTACGGCGTGGAGGTCGCGCCGCTCGACGACACCATGCTGCTGTCCTACGTGCTGGAGGGCGGCCTGCACGGCCACGGCATGGACGAGCTCTCGAAGCTCCATCTCGACCACACGCCGATTCCCTTCAAGGAGGTCTGCGGCAGCGGCAAGTCGCAGATTACCTTCGACCGCGTGCCGCTGGACCGCGCCACCGACTATGCGGCCGAGGATGCCGACGTCACCTACCGCCTGCACGCCCTGCTCAAGCCGCAACTGGTTACGGAGAAGGTGACCAGGGTCTACGAGACCCTGGAACGCCCCCTGGTTCCTGTGCTGGTCGCGATGGAGGAAGCCGGCATCAAGGTCGACACCGGCCAGCTCAAGCGTCTGTCCAACGATTTCGCCACGCGCATGGGCGAGCTGGAGACCGAGATCCATCGCTTGGCCGGCCGGCCCTTCAACATCGGCAGCCCGAAACAGCTCGGCGAGATCCTCTTCGACGAGCTGAGCTTACCCGGCGGCAAGAAAGGCAAGACCGGGGCCTACGCCACCGGCGCCGAGATCCTGGAACAGCTCGCGGCGCAGGGGCACGACCTGCCGGCGCGCGTGCTGGACTGGCGGCAGGTCGCCAAGCTGAAGTCGACCTATACCGACGCCCTGCAAAATCAGATCAACCCGAAGACGGGGCGTGTCCACACCTCCTTCGCCCAGGCCGTGGCCTCCACCGGCCGTCTCTCCTCGACCGACCCGAACCTGCAGAACATTCCGGTGCGCACCGAAGAAGGGCGCAAGATCCGCTGTGCCTTCGTCGCCGAGGCCGGGCACAAGCTGCTCTCGGTCGACTATTCCCAGATCGAGCTGCGCCTGACCGCGCATATCGCCGGGGTCGATGCCCTGCGCGAGGCCTTCGCCGCCGGACACGACATCCACGCCATGACCGCCAGCCAGGTCTTCGGCGTGCCCTTGGCGGACATGGACCCCGCCACGCGCCGGCGCGCCAAGGCGATCAACTTCGGCATCATCTACGGCATCTCGGCCTTCGGGCTGGCCCAGAATCTGGGCATCGCCCAGGGCGAGGCGCGCGACTACATCGGCGCCTACTTCGCCCGCTATCCCGAGATCCAGGACTACATGGAACGCACCAAGGCCGAGGCGAAGGAGCGCGGCTGGGTCGGCACCCTCTTCGGCCGCCGCATCCACCTGCCGACCATCCGCGACAAGAACCCGGCACGGCGCAGCTTCGGCGAACGGGCCGCGATCAACGCCCCGATCCAGGGCACCGCCGCCGACATCATCAAGCGCGCCATGATCCGCATCCCGCCGGCCATCGAAGCGGCAAAGCTGGAGGCCCGCATGCTGCTGCAGGTGCACGACGAGCTGCTGTTCGAAGTGCCCGAAGCCCAGGTCGAGGAGACCGCGACCCTGGTCGCCGAGGTGATGGAGGGCGCCTGCGCCCCGGCTCTCGAGCTCACCGTCCCGCTGGTGGCCGACGTCGGCGTCGGCGCAAGCTGGGACGAGGCGCACTAGAGCGCGATCGTCTCAGGTGGAACCGCTCTGGCGATTCCACCTGAGACGTGAATCGCCCTCTAAACCTATGACGAGAGTAGGATTCACGCCTTAAGTGGGATCGCCAGAGCGCGCCCACCTAAGGCGATCCTGCTCTAGAGGAAGCGTCTCAGGACTCGTCTCACACCGCCCAGGTAGCCGCCGCCGAAGAGGGCGACGTGCACCAGCAGGGGGTAGAGGTTGTAGAGATCGCGCCGGGCTTCGAAGAAGTCGGGCTCCAGCGGCGCCAACTCGGCGTAGCGGCGGAAGAAGGCTTCGCCGAAGGTGCCGAAGAGGGTGGTGAAGGCCAGCTCGATTTCGGGATGGCCGTAGTAGATGGCCGGATCGATGAAGCCGACGCTGCCGTCCCGGCCGACCAGGACATTGCCGCCCCAAAGATCGCCGTGCAGCAGCGCCGGCTGCGGGGGCTCGGCCAGATAGCGGTCGAGCCGCCCGGCCAGAGCCTCCACCTGCGCCAAATCCTCCTTCGGCAGGCGGTCGCGGTCATGCGCCAGGCGCGCCATGTAGAGCAGCCGCTGCTCGGCGAAGAAGGGCAACCAGCGCTCGCTCTGGGGATTGGGCTGCGGCAGGCTGCCGATCACGGTATCCCGCTCCAGCCCGAAGGCCTCGGCCGTCTTGCCGTGCAGCGCGGCGATGGCCCCGGCCGCACGGGCTTCCGCCGCGGCATCCAGGCTGCCGCCGTCGTCCAGCCGCGTCATGATCAGGAGATCGTCGCCGGCGTGGATGACCTCCGGAACCGGCAGGCCCTGCCGCCCCAGGGTGGCGAGCATCCAGGCCTCCAGCGCCAGACCCGCTTGGCCGGGCGCGCCGCGTTTCGCCACCAGACAGCGGCCGTCCGGCAGCTCCAGGGCCGCCACCTCGGCGATGCAGCCGCCGCCTAGGGCGCGAAGAGACGTGGGGCGCTGACCCAGCGCCGCCTCGACGGCTTCGGCCAGGGTCATCGATCCGCCGTCATTCCGCGCCGGTCACAGACGTCCGGCCTGCAAGGCAGCCAGGATCGCGCGCGCGCCGGCCTCGACGATGTCGAGCGCCTGCTCGAAGCCGGCCAGGTCGCCGTAGTAGGGATCGGGTACTTCGCGGCCGGTCGCAACCTCCGGGTCGAGCGGCGCGAGGTAGAGCCGAACCCGGCTGCGCAGCGGGGCCGAGACCCGCGCCCGCATATGGCGCAGATGCCCCAGATCCATGGCGAAGAGACGGTCGAAGTCCTGGAAGTGCCAGTCGGCCAGCTGCTCGGCCCGCAGGGGCGAGAGGTCGTAGCCGCGCCGGGCCGCCGCATCGCGGGCGCGCTTGTCCGGCGGATCGCCGACATGCCAGCCGCCGGTGCCGACCGAGCCGGTGCGCACCTGCGCCAAACCGGCATCGTCCAGCAGCTTGCGCATCACGCCCTCGGCGCTGGGCGAACGGCAGATGTTGCCGCTGCAGACGAACAGCAGGCTCTGCGGCGGCCTGTCATCGCTGGGATCGGTCACGTCTTTTTCCTTGCTCCCGGAAGCTCCCGGTCATATCGCAAGACCCGCACAGCCGACAAGCAAGAGGCCCTCTGCCCATGGCGTCTCCACTTCAGCGGATCGTGGTGCTGACCGGCGCCGGCATCTCCAAGGAAAGCGGACTGGATACCTTCCGGGACGCCGACGGCATCTGGTCGAAGGTCAGCCTGGAGGAAGTGGCGACGCCGGAAGGCTTTCGCCAAAACCCGCCCAAGGTCCAGGGCTTCTACAATGCCCGGCGCCGGCAGCTGCAGGATCCGAGCGTCCGCCCCAACGCGGCCCACGAAGCGCTCGGACGGCTGGAACGGGCCTTCGCGCGCGGCAACGGCAGCGACCTGCTGCTGGTGACCCAGAATATCGACGATCTGCACGAACGCGGCGGTGCCGGGCGGGTGCTGCACATGCACGGCGAACTGCTGCGCGCCCGCTGCCTGGCCTGCGAAACCGACAGTTCCTGGATCGCGGACATCGAGACCGGCAGCCGCTGCCCGGCCTGCGGCACGGCCGGCCAGCTGCGCCCGCATGTGGTCTGGTTCGGCGAGATGCCGATGGAGATGGAACGCATCTACGGCGCGCTGGCGGCCTGCGATCTCTTCGTCTCGATCGGCACCTCCGGCAACGTTTACCCGGCGGCCGGTTTCGTCGCCGAAGCGCGCCAGGCCGGCGCCCGCACCCTGGAACTCAACCTGGAGCCCAGCGAAGGCGCCACCTTCTTCGCCGAAGCGCGCTACGGCCCCGCCAGTCAACTGGTCCCCACCTGGGTCGAGGAGGTGCTGGCGGAGACGGGCTTGACCGCGTGAGGCCGGCACGGTGAGCGATCTCGACCTCGCTCTGGCCGAGGCTCGTGCCTGCCGGCTCTGCGCCGCCGATCTGCCGCTGGGGCCGCGGCCGGTGCTGCGCGCCAGCGCCACGGCGCGGCTGATGATTGTCGGTCAGGCACCGGGCACCCGGGTCCACGCCAGCGGTATCCCTTTCAACGACCCCTCGGGCGACCGCCTGCGCGCCTGGCTGGGGATCGACCGCGAGACCTTCTACGACAAACGCCGGCTGGCGATCCTGCCCATGGGGCTCTGCTATCCCGGCCAGGACGCGCGCGGTGCCGACAAACCGCCGATGAAGATCTGCGCCCCGACCTGGCACCCGCGGATCCGCCCGCTGCTGCCCAAGCTGGAGCTGACCCTGCTGGTCGGTCTCTATGCGCAGGCACGCTACCTCGGCCCCGCACGCAAGAAGAGCCTGACGGAAACGGTGCAGTGCTGGCGCGATTACGGCCCGGCGTTCCTGCCCCTGCCCCACCCGAGCTGGCGCAATACTGCCTGGCTGAAGCGCAACCCCTGGTTCGAAGCCGAGGTGCTGCCGGAGTTGCGCAGACGCGTGGCAACGCTGCTCTAGCGGACTCTGTCAGGCAGACTCAGTACCGCCCGCAAGCCGCCGCCGGGCGCCGTCTGGAGCGTGAGATCGCCGCCGTGCCCGCGCGCAATGGAGCGGGCGATAGAGAGACCCAGGCCGACGCCGCCGGTCTCGCGGCTGCGGGAGGTTTCCAGCCGCCGAAAGGGGTCGAACACCCGCTCGCGCTGTTCCGCCGGAATGCCGGGACCGGCGTCGTCGATGCGGATCTCCAGACCCTGCTCGCTTCGCACCAGTGCCGTCTCGGCTTTCGCGCCGTAGGTCAGGGCATTGTCGATGAGGTTGCGGAGCGCGCGGCGCAGGGCGTCGGGCCGCAGCTCCGCAATCAGGCTCTCGGGCCCGCGGTAGCTCACCGGGCGCCCCAGCTCGGCGAAATCGGCCACCAGAGCTTCGATCAAGGCCGCTACATCGACGCGCCGGGTCGGCTCGGCGGCCGACTCTTCCCGCGCGAAACTCAGGGTCGCTTCGACCATGCGCTGCAGCTCCGCGAGGGTCTCCAGCATCTTCTCTCGCGTCTCAGTCTCTTCGATCAGCTCGGCCCGCAGCCGCAGCGCTGTGATCGGCGTGCGCAGGTCGTGACTGATCGCGGCGAGCAGACTCATTCGGTCATCGACGAAACGGCGGATGCGGCCGCGCATCTCGTTGAAGGCGGCGACACTGCGGCGCGCCTCGACCGGCCCCTGGACCTCCAGCGGCGCCCCCGGCTCCCCGCGCCCAAAGGCCTCCGCCGCATCGGCGAGGCGACGCAAGGGCCGGGTGACCCGACGCACCATGAAGATCACGATCAGGCTTATGGCCGTCGCCGAAGCGGCCAGGGCGGCCACCGCCGGCCAGGCCCAGCCCACCGGGCGGAGCGGCGCGACGGTGCGCGCCGCCAGCCAAAGGGCGTCGGGTTCCGGTCCCAAGGGCACCGCCAGCGTCAGGCCCAGCCGGGCATGACGACCCTGCCCCTCCAGCCGGGTCAGCCCGACGCGCGGCATGCCTGCGCCCGTTCCTTCGAGATAGCCGACCAGGTCCGCCGCCAGCCGCCGCTCGATCCGCCCCTCGATCCGACCCTCGATCCGCACTTCGTCTCCGCTCGCCTCCGGCGCCGGTTCGCGCGACAGACGGAAACGGAGGAGACGCGAGGAGGAGGCTGCCAACACTTCGTCGGCCCGATCCGGCGCGGTTGCGGCCAGCAGGCGGACGACGGAGGCGGTGCGCGCCAGAACATGGTCGCGCTGCATCGCCAGCAGAGCGTCCCGCCGTTCGCCGAAGAACAGCAGTCCGGCGAGAAGCTGGCTGCCGACAAGCGCAATCAGCAGCAGGGCGATGAGCTGTCCGGCCAGGCTTCCTGGCCAGAGCTTGACGCGGGAGCGGCCGCCGTCCGAACCGACGGACTTCACGAAGACACCCCTTCGGCAGGCGTCACATCGGCAGCGAAAGCGTAGCCGCCGCCCCAGTGGGTGACGATCAGGCTCGGTCGCTTCGGGTCCGCTTCGATCTTGCGGCGCAGCCGGCTGACTTGGTTGTCGATCGCCCGGTCGAAAGGCTGCGCCGTCCGCCCGCGGGTCAGGTCGAGCAACTGGTCGCGGCTGAGCACCCGGTGCGGATGCCGCAGGAAGGCGCCGAGCAAGAGAAACTCGCCCGTGGAAAGGGGCACCGCCGTACCGTCGGCGCGCAGCAGTTCGCGCCGAGCAAGGTCCAGGATCCAGTCCGCGAAGCGCAAGCGCTCGCTCCCCTTGCCGTCGCCTCGGGCGCGATCGGCCACGTCCGGCAAGGCTGCGCTGTGCGGCGGCAGGCTGTGGGCCCGGCGCAGTACCGCCTTGATTCGGGCGAGAAGCTCACGCGGGTTGAAAGGTTTGGTGACGTAGTCGTCGGCCCCCAGCTCCAAGCCGACGATGCGGTCCGTCTCCTCCGCCACGGCGGTCAGCAAGACCACTGGCAGGTCGCCCTTCGCGCGCAGATCGCGGGTCAGGCTCAGCCCGTCCTCGCCCGGCATCATGATGTCGATCACCGCGAGATCGACGGCCGCAACCTCCAGACTGCGCCGCGCCGCGGCGGCCGAGTCCGCGACACTCACCCGGTACCCTTGCTTGGCGAGATACTTGGCCAGGGCATCGCGAATCTCGCGGTGATCGTCGACGACCAGAATGTGCGGACTCTTTTCCATGGCGGTCATTCTGCCGCCGGCGCGCGCGCTTTGCGCGGCGATTTTGTAACGCTTTGTCGCAAGCCGGCCCCCTGCGACAGACCGCGACTCTTTCCTCGGCCGCCCGACAAAACTCTGCGACAGCCGCTGCCTAGCTTCATGGCATCGAAGCTTTCACCACAGGGAACCAGACCATGGACTCTCACGATAACGACGATGCCTGCGAGGGCGAAAGAAATCACGGCATGAGACTTCACACCAAGATTCTGCTGGGTCTTCTCATGGCAGCCGGCCTGGTGCTCGCGGCGGCCAGCGTCGCCTCGGCCGACCGCGGCTCCAATCACGGCCCCAACCATGGCCCGGGCGGACGCGGCGGCCAGATAATGCAGATGTTCGAACAGGTCGACCTCGACGGTGACGGTCAGATCACCCGGGCCGAGGTCACCCAGGTCCGCGATCACCGCTTCGGCGACAGCGACACCGACGGCGACGGCACGTTGGCGCTGGACGAGTTCGAGCAGCTCTGGCTGCAGATGGTGCGCGAGCGCATGGTCGACCGCTTCCAGAGCCTGGACGCCGACGGCGACGGCCGGATCACGGCCGCCGAAT
>JANQPZ010000185.1 GCA_028285215.1 Rhodovibrionaceae bacterium
GCGACAGAAGCGCATCGGCGAGCTGACCCTGCGGGTGCAGGAGGCACGCGGCGTCTTCGCCGGCCCTTCCTTCGCGCGTCTGGACGAGTGGAAGCAGCGCTCGACCGAGGCCTACGGCGAGGCGATCCGTCTCTTTACCGGCGACATCTCCATGGACGTGCCGCCGGAGTGGAACAGCCAGGGTATCGTCTGCATCCGGCAGGCCGATCCCCTGCCGCTGACCCTGCTGTCCATCGCGCCGGAAGTCGATGTCGGTGGTTAGATATGAGCTGCGTGAAGCGCGTCTAGCGGATGCGGCGGCGCTGGCGCCGCGCCTGCGGCCTGCGGACAAGCGCGAGGTCATGGCCTCCCACGGCCATCGGCCGCTCTCGGCCCTGACCCACAGCTTGCGGCAGTCCGAGGTGGCCTGGGCTGGGCTGGCCGACGGCGAGGTGATGGCGCTGTGGGGCGTCGGCAGCGTCGCGCTGATCGGCCGCGAGGGCGCGCCCTGGCTGCTGGGCGCACGCGGGCTGGAGCGTCACAAGCGCGCCTTCCTGGCCTTCAGCCGCCAGGGCCTGGCCGTCATGGGCGCTCGCTACGCCTACCTGGAGAACTGGGTCGATGCGCGCAACGCACTCTCGATCCGCTGGCTGCGCTGGCTCGGCTTTACCCTGGAGCCGGCACAGCCCTACGGCCGCTTCGGCCGCCCCTTCCACCGTTTCTGGATGAGAACCGACCGGATGCAGAACCAGGGGATAGAAACCCATGTGTGAGCCTTTGCTGATTGCCTCGACCGCTGCGAGTCTGGGCAGCGCCATGATGCAGATGCAGGCGCAGAACCAGCAGGCGGCGGCGCAGCGCGCCTCCCTGAACTACCAACGCCAGGTGGCGGAGAATAACGCCCGAACCTCCGAGGCCCTGGCCGAGGACGCCCGCCAGCGCGGCCGCGCGGAGGAACGGAACCAGCGGTTGCGCACCCAGCAGCTTCTGGGCCGGCAGCAGGCGGTGCTGGCCGCCACGGGCTTTCAGGCCGACAGCGGCTCGGCTCTTGGCGTTCTGGGCGACACCGCGGCGCTGGGCGAACTGGACGCGCTGCAGATCCGCGACAACGCCGCGCGCGAGGCCTGGCAGTTTCGGGTGCAGGGCTCCAACGACCGGGCGCAGGCCGGCCTCTTCGGTCTCGAGGCCAGCAACGTTCAAAGCGCCTCGCCGGCGCCGCTGTTGAGCTCTATCGGAACGGTCTCGGAGCGCTGGTATCAGTACTGGTGAGACAACGGCGGTTTCAGTTTGGGTACCGCAACGACGATCAGCACGCCTTCCACCAGAGAGTACCGCTAGCTTCAAGCCCAAAGCACTATGTCAAGCAAGGAACACCTGAAGCATGGTCGAAGCGAGACCCTCGCCTCCCGCTACGCCTTTGCGCGGAGAGGCCCAGGCCGGGGAGCTGCCCGCTCCGGGCGCGGATCCGCTGCGTCGAGAGACCGCGCCCGCGACGCCCGCGGAGGCCGACCCCGCACCCGATACGCCCTTGACCGACGCGCCCTTGACCGACACGGCTGTCCCCGACGCCGGCACCGACGTTCTGGGTCCGGCGCTTGCGGCCCAGGCGGCGCGGGACCCGCGCTGGCCGGAGGCGCTGGCGCAGGCGCGCTGGGCGCTGCGGATCGGCCAGCGCAAGCGGTGGCCCGACGGCACGGTGGAGGACTGGGTCGATCCCGAGACCCGGGCCGAGCTGGAGCGCCGCGGCCGCCTGCGCCTGGCCGTCTACGACGCCGCCGACGAATTCGTCGCCCGCGAGGGCCGCGCCCCGAACAAGCGCGAGCAGCGCCAGCTCATCGCCCGCGTGATCGTCGAGGAGGAGGAGACACAGCAGGCTTGGGACGCAGCCGCGGCCGCCTTTGCCCGGCACGACAGGGAGGATGCGAGAAGGTGGCTCAGGCAAGTCGCGGCGGGCGGGTCGGTCAGCGGATCGGATCGCTCAAGCCCTGGCCAGTCATCTGCTACTGCGGACTCGCCTAGTGTCGAAAACATCGCCAGTCCTGCCGGAGCCAGCGAAGGCAAGTCCAAGCTGGATGGCCACTCTGGGGTCGGTCCGGAAACTCTCACCGAGGATTCAAATAGGCGTCTGGTACGGTCAGAAGAAGAGCCACCGGGCGAGAGTTGGATGCCACCCGATTCGATGGAAGAAGCTCGTGAGCCCGGTTCCCGTAACGCCACTGATAGCGGATCCTTCGAGCCCCGAGACTACGACTGGGAGGCTGTAGGGTCTCTTAACGTCGGCGGTCACATTGAGCTCGACGTGGATGGTCCAATCAGAGCAGATCTGAGGACGTCAGCCTTTGGAATAGATGGGCGGCAGTTCTGGGTGCAGTGGTATCCGAAGGCGGCCGACGGGTCGGTGTTGCCGATTGTGACGACCCCAGGTGGTTTCGCCGGAACCGAGCATGGCGGGCATGTAACGATCCTTGGGCCGGCGACCGAGTACATCCTTCCGCCCTTTCCGAGCGAACACGGCTATCTTGTCCGCATTACGATGCCGCCCGACGGCGGCAAGACGCATGGAACGGCCGCAGCCTATTTGCAGATTCTCGAGGGCCGACGGCGCCGACAAGTCACGGGACGACCCCTGCTCTCTGCCGATACGGAAGATGGTGTTGACGTCAAAGCTGCGCTAAACGAGCTCGACTTTGATGAGACTGTTTCTTCCATTGACGAGGCTGCCGAGCAGATCGGTGTGATGGAATATCTCGATCTCAATGATGAACAACGTCTCGGTATCGATCTAGGCTATAGAATTGGCCCTTTCGATACGCGGACTGCCGCTGACACGGCGAACGAGGCGGTGCTGGAGACATCCAGGCGTTTCGATGAAGAGATCGGGGCAGCGCAAACAGAGGGGCGCAATGTAGCTCATAACGACCACATTGACGCATACAGACACGCCTACTGGAGTTTTCGAATGACGAGAGAGTTTGGGGCCCAGCAAGCGAAGGAGGTCGGGGACATCTATGAAGTGCGTTATCGAAACGAAGACGATGGGGAACTGCTGATGGACCTTTACAACAACAGAGTAGGTCGAGAGCTGGCCCTTGACCCGAGGAACGACGGCCGATCGGCGGCAGAAGTTGTCAACGAAGCTTTCGAAAAGGGCCTTCTGCGCGTTACGCCGTTCAAGGTACGTTCTATTCCATCACCGCCTCGTCAACTTGCACCGTAGGCAGATATGGTAAGATCCTTTCGCTGGCTGTTCTTTGTATCTTGCCTTCTAGGTACTCTGCTAGTTGCAGCTTGGATGCTCACCAGTGCACTGCTGCCATGCTATACCCATCGCTTCGTCGTTGCGAATTTGTCTGATGGCGATGTCAGGCTCGTGCTGCGCTTCGGGGACAGCGAAGTACTGCGATCCAACGTTCCTCGCGGCACAACCACGTTTGTTGTCGACCACCCCCTTCCCGGACGAGCTTCGGAAATCGAGGTTCTGCAGGTGACGATCACGACCTCCGTGGGTGGTGTCATCGAGGGGGACTTTTGGCTGCTTAGTCCAGGCTCCGGCACTCTCCCGGATGACTTCGTCATTGTTCTGAGTGCCGGACAGGTCTATGCGCTGCCTTTGTCCCTCAAGGCCGCAAACGAGGAACCTTTAGAGACTTCGATGATTGAGCAGTATGTGAGTATCACACTCGATGTCTGGCAGTGGACGGCCCGCTGTACGGTCAGACGTATGTTAAGCGGCGACCCCGAGCTGCGCGCCGAGTGAGAACATCATGGCGTTCCTGGCGATTGCCGTCCGGCCGCTGTCCGTGTCCTGTTACCCCGGCGGCCCTTCGATTGGATCGGATTTGCGCGCCGAGTATCGGCTTGCGGTACTGCGAGGGATGCTCAATCTGCGCGACGGCTGGTTCACCTGGCCCGGCCATGTGCTCGTGGACCAAGGCACTTTCGACTGGTCCGGCCTGGCGCTCACGGTTGGCGATCGTATCTACATGTTCTCCTGGGAGACTATGACCGATCTTCCCCTCAATGGAGCAGATGGTGCCGTCCGTTACATCGCAGGTCGCTGGGTCGAGGAGGGGCTCTCCCAGGGACCGGTCTACGACTACTACCGAGCCATGCAGATATCTGGCATCGACGGTATGAGGGCTCATTACGAAACAATCTGCCCCGCCATGAAGGTCATCATCACGCCCGGTGCGCCGCGCACAGGTTTCGTACGCGATACGGCGCCTGCCGATGAGGCCGTGCCTCGGTGAAGGTTGATCGGCCATGAAGCGCAGTATCAAACGCCTTCTTCCTCGGAGCGTGGTTCTCTCCGTCCTCATGGGCCTTTCCGGCGTTCTCTTTTGGCTGGCCGTCGGTGAAGTCGATGAGTTCTGTCGCCTACGCACCGACGGTGGCGGTCTCTACGTCCTCGACGACTACGGGCCGAATGTGCGCTGCGACCTCCGTATCGACATGGTTCTCTTGGGAACTACAGTCTATGCCGCCATGCTGTTCCCCCTCTCGCTGTTTCTGGTCTACGTCGGCCGTGCTGCGATGGAACTGAGTAGGGAGATCATCGAGAGGCGGCGTTAGAGCGGGGATCGATAAGCGCCGGTGCGAGACCGACCTGAGGCGCCTTCGAAGATGACGCTTGCAAATCTGCACTCTTTGCGTGAAAATCTCATTCATGAAATCGCGAATAAAGGCAATTTCCACCGTCGGAGCGCAGCACTACTCCCGCTTGACGGCGCTGCGTAAGAGAGTGCAGTGCTGGACGAGAGCCAGGGCGCTTCCCGGTATGTTCGGGGGCCTTGCGTACGCCCTGGCCCTCTTGCTGCTGGCGGGCGCGATTGCCCAACTCTCGACGCCAGCGCGGGCGAAAGAGCAGTCCGATCGCCGCTTGCGCGCGGAGGGTTTCGCGGCTGCGCTCGGTCCGGACGTGGTGTTGGAACTCTCCGCAGGCCGCGCCAATGTCGCGGCAGCCATCACCCGACACTGTGCCGAGGCGATCAGTCGCGGTGGCCGATATGCCCTATTAGGTCGCGATATATTTGAGTAGCGTGATGGTCAGCCGCTATCTGAGATGCATTTGCTTGCTCGCCTGGGTCTTGGCCTCTCCGCTGCTTGCGGCTGTCGCCTCCGCAGATGCGCCGGCCCAAAGCTCGCGATCGTTTCTTCCCCTAGGCACGCCGATGACTGGCCCATCCCCCGCCGGTTCGTCGGATCGGCGCCTGCGTGCCGAAGGCCTCGCCTTTGCTCTGGGGACGGAGGTTGAGCTTGAGTTATGGGTCGAATCCCGCAATCTCGCCGACTTGATCGCCGACTCCTACGCAACCGACTACCGCATTCCACGGGCGAGTGTGTCGGTGCCCGACGTGCCCTATCTGGCCGCCGTGCTGAGTTTTGAGGGTCGCGGGTTTCTCCGCTTCGGCCAAATCAATGAAGCGAGCCCGCAAGACTACGATCGGATCTCTAGATGCCTGCTGAGACCGCTTTACTCGCTTTATCCTTCCGGGCTTCCTTGCGACAGGCCAGATAGCAATTGTTGGGAGGATCTCGGTGAAAGGAGTACTGCGCTGGGTTCGCGTCTCTTTCCGCTCCAACTCGCCATCTTCCTAGAGAACGCTGGCTACAGCGTACACATCGATGATCTGTGGTTGCCGACTGTCGTGGAGGCCCTGGAGACGGGGAATATGCCTATGGCAACTCTCTATATGCGACCCAGTCTCTTTCTACCTCTGCCGCGACCGGAAAGGTCGTTCACGATGGAAGACATCCGTCTGCTGCCTTGCCAGTCGGTTGCGGAGTGATGCAGCGCACCTTTTGTGAGCGTGCCTGTCGAGTGCTTGGAGTACGTTTGTGAGACTCAGAGTTCTTGTGCTCGGACTCCTTCTTGTTCCCGCGGTCGGCATCTTCGCCTTGGCGGCCACGAGCTTGTCTCTCTCCTGCTATACCTACCGCTACACCGTCGTGAACCTGACGAGGGGCGATATTGAGCTCACCCTCATCAATCTTGACCGTGAGCGCGCGCGCTTCTCCGTTCCCTATGTCGCGGGTGTCTTTGAGCTCGATGCGCCGCCGTTCGGGCATTTCAAAGCTGTGGCTGATCTTTCGAATGGCGAGACAGTGAGCCTGGAGGCCGGCGAGTACATTTTTGTCGAAGATGGTCAGAAAGCCCTTTCGCGGATCGACGAACTCGTAATTGTCGTCACAGAACACGAAATCGCCCTTCAGCAGCTTCGTTCGAGGCCCTTTGCCGATGGAGAGGAGAGCTCGTTGAGCTTCCTCAGAGAAGAGAACCTTTTGTGGAGTGAACTGCAGAAGGCAGTACGCTGCGTCGACAAGAGGTTATTTAGCACAGGCTGAAGGCCCAGCAGATCGGCCCGTGAAGCAATCGGTAGAACCGTGCCGCGAGCTGTCTAGCTGACTCGTCTCTCGCAAGGCGGACACAGAGGCGCTGACGCCCTTGGCGCCGCCGCGTCTCCAAACCTTTTGACACCAAGACAGATCTTTTGACCGCGGCCGCCGCAGGGAGGCTGGGCCTGGCTGGCCTTTGCCGGCCGGGCTCGCCTTTGCGCGGCCGCAAGAAGGAAAGGCCGAGACCATGGTCGATGCCAAGAAGCTCTATCCGACAACGCCGGCGCGCCGTGAGGGCGGCAACGGGGCGGACAGCAACGGGTTAGACGGCAGCGGGGCGCCCGCAGCCGCCTTCACCCTGGAGGCCGAGGGCCTTGCCGGCCGCTTCGCGAGCGCCGGGGCCGCAGGGACCACGACCGGCGTCAGGCGGGACGAAGTGGCTATGGGCGAGGTGGCGGAGCGTGCTGCGGCGCCGGACGCCGAGGCGCCATCTCCGCGAAGCGGCGAGGATGAGAGCAAGGCCGAGGAAGGGCGCGACGGAGAGCGCGGAGGCGAACTGACGCCGGAGCAGCGCCGGGCGCTCTACTACACGGCGCCGGACGGGCCGGTGGCGACGGCGGGGCAGGTGTCGCTCGGGCTCTCGGGCTTCTTCGACGGGCTGCAGGCCGCTCTCGCCGAGGCGCCGGAGCGGCAGGCGCAGGCCGTCGAGAGCGAGCGCAGCCTGCCGGAGGCCCTGAGCGCGGCCGGGCTGGCGGCGGGCGACCTGCGCGAGCTGACGGGGGTCGTCGAAGGCTACCTGCATGCGCTTCCACTCGAGGCGCAGGACCCCGGCGGGGCAGGGGGCTCGGCCGGGGAAGGCGGCCGCAGCTATGCCGCGGCCCAGGCCGAGCTGCAGCGGCAGTTCGGGCCCAGAACCGAACGTCTGCTGGCCGATGCGCGGGCGGCCGTCGCCCTGGTCGAGTCCAGGAGCCCCGGCTTCAAGGCCTGGCTGGAGACGAGCGGCGCCGGCAACGACCCCCGCATCCTGCGCGCGGCCATCCGCGCCGGCCGGCGCCTGCGGCAGGAGGGCCGTCTCTAGTGCGCGTGCCCAGAGTCACCGAACAGCAGGTTCGGATCACACCGCTGCCCAACGCGCGGCAGCGGCTGAGCGTTTCCGCCGACACCTTCGGCGCCCAGCGCGCGCGACGCCTGTCTCAAACGGCCGAAGGGGTCGCCGATCTGGGCGACGATCTGGGAGGGATCGCTCTGGACCAGGTGCGGCGACGCCGCCGTGCGGAACAGGCCGAGCTTGACCAGCTGGCCCTGCGCAGCGAGGCCGACGCCGAGCAGGGCTTTGCCCGCTGGCAGTCCGCCGCGACGGACACTCTGGCCGGGTTCCAGAGCCTGCAGGGTATGGACGCCGTCGGCACCTACCAGGCGGCCCTGGCGGAGCTGGCCGGCCTGGAGACCAGGATCGGCGAGGAGATCGGCGACGCGGCGGCCAGGGCCCTTTTCGCGCAGCAGGTGACCCGGCGCTTGCCGGACTTTCAGGCCAGCCTGGCCCGGCACCACGAGGCGCAGCTGCGCGCCTACCGCGCAACGGCGGCGGAGACGCGCATCCAGTCCGCCGTCGGTGCGGCACTGACCAATCCAGACCTGATGTCCGGCGCACTGGCGGAGATCGCCGCCGTCTCGGCACAGCAGGGCGAGGCGCTGGACCTGCCGGCCGAGGCCTTGGCCGGGACCGTTGCCGAGACCGTCCGCGGCCAGACCTCGCGCATCCACTTCGGGCGGGTCGAGCAGCTGCTGAGCCAGGGGCAGAGCGCGGCGGCGCTGGCGCACCTGGAAGACTACGGCGGCCAGATGACCGAGGCCGACCGGGCGCAGCTTGAGCTCAAGGCCGCAGAGGCGACGCGCAGGGACGAGGTGCTGGCCGGCTACCGGGCCATCGCCACGGGCGGCGAACTGCCCGCCGCCTTGAGACGCGCGCCGGAGGCGCCCGGCGAGGCTCCTGACTCCCCTGAGAGGCCTGGCCCCCTTGAGACAGGCGACTTGCCGGACGCGACCCGCGCCGAAGTGGGGCAGGGCCATGGCCTCAGCCCGCGGATGCTGCGGGCGCAGGCGGCCGCGACCGCCCAGGCCGAAGCCCAGGTTGGCAGCCCGCAGGCGGGGCTGCACGGCGGCTACCTGGCGCAGCTCGACCGGCTGGCGACTGCGGACCTGACCGACGACCCCGAGGCCCAAGGCCAGATCGCCGAGCTGCTGACCGCCGACTACGAGGCGGAGGTTGCGGCGCGGAGCGATGCCAAGGCGACGGCCTTGCAGGAGGTCTACCGCGGCCTGCGCGACGGCGACTACCGCCCCGCAAGCCTGCCGCCGGACCTGGCGGTGCTGCTGAGCGAGGCGGAGCGGGCGGAGATCGAGGCCTGGTGGCAGGGCGGTCTGGCCGTGGCGCCGGACGCTGCGCTCTTCGAAGGGCTGATCGCCCTGCCGCCTGATGCCTTGCTGGCCCTGGACCTGAGCCGCCCGGAGTTGGTCCGGCACCTGAGCGAGAGCGAGACGGCCCGCCTGCAGTCCCTGCAGGCCGAGCTGCGCCGCCAGCGCGGGCGCGCCCCGGCGGAAGGCGGCGAGGGTATCGGCGATGAGGCTGAGGGCGGTGAAGCTGGAGGCGGGTCGGACACGCCTGGGGCTCCGCTCACTGAACTGAACGCCGCGCTGGAGGCGCTGGGCGTCGGCGCAAGTGGCGATGGCGTGAATGAGACGACGCCCGACCCCTGGGGCGTGAACCACCGCCGCATCAGCTCGTTGCCCGATCGGGGCGACCCGCGTGGGACGCAGGTCGCTGTCGGCATCTTCGGCGACGACGAAGGCGGCGAGGCAGATGATACCGAGGAAGGTGAGGAGGGCGCAGATGTATTGCAGTCTGCCATAGATTTCGCGAGCGCTGTGTCGCTGGTGGACGAAGAGGACATCGGCGTTGATATCGACGCATCTCAAGACACCGGAGGCGCTGCTCAGGGCACGTCATCTAGCAACAGCGTCCTGCCGGCGGAGATCGCGGACTCATTGCGTGGGGCGTTGGGTGACGAGCCCTTTGAGCAGTTGGTTTCGACCCTCGATGTTATGGACATGGCCGAGCGTATGGGGCTAGATAGCGATCTCGTCGTCGAAGCTGGTTCAGAAGCGGTTCCGGCCATCGCCGCCACGCTCGTCTACAGCCAGTTGGAGGAGCGAGATAAGCGTCTCGTATTGAGGCTTGTCCACGATCTGCACAAGGCTGGCTACGGCCGGTTGGCCTTCGACCTACGCGGCCTTATCGCGAGCCAGCGCACCTTCGGCGAACCCCATAACCGCTACGCCTTCGCTCAGGAACCGATCCCGCTAGCTGAGGCGCAGAACTCAGAGTTGGGTGCTCCGCAACTACACGCCGAAATGGAGGCTCGACTACGCCAGCTTGTAGGAGACAAGACTTTTGAGCAGATCTGGTACAGAGACGCCTACGGTATGGCAAGGCTGATGGATATCGACCCAAGGCTGGTTGAAGCGGCGGGTGCCGAAGGTACTACCGCGCTGGCAGCGGCCGCGGCATTCAGCCAGATCCCACAACGGGAGAGGATTCTCGTCAACAAGGCCATACAGGCCGTGGACAGAGCCGGACACGGCAAGCTGGCGTTTCAGCTGCGCGGTCTGATTGGGAGCCAGAACTCGCTCGGCAAGGATCACAACCGCTACGCGATGACGAACGAAGAATTGCTGGCGGCCAACCGAGCTGACGAAAGGATGCTCGCCATTATAGATGGCGCGCGAGTCCCTCTGCGTTTTCTTCCGCTCCCTCCGCAGGTCCGTGTACCGGTGGGCGTGATGCTGGCAGTATTCCGGTACGGGCTGCGCAATAACCTTGCCAAGCGCGAGGCGATGATCGAGGAGCGCGAGCGCTGAAGCATTGATTTTCGGGTGGAGGCGCCCGTCTAACTGTTCAATCCGTTTGGTCTGATCGCTGGCAAGTGGATAGCCGACGCTAGTGGACGTTCCAACGAAATTCGGCCCCACCCGAAGAGCGGCATCTACTGGCGCTCCACCGACGGCACCGAGTAACGCTTCTACGATTAACTTGAAAACGATGACACAGTGTTTGAAATTGTTCCCTCATAGCGGGTATCGACCTCCGTTGGAGGACGGACGCTCACGCAAAGTGTGGGAGTTCAAGGCCAGGTTTCCGGAGCAGTAGGCATGAGCGCCGAAGCAAGCAGAAAGAACGAACTGCAGTGGCTGGTGCCTGAGGCCGAGGCACAGCCGGTATGGGATCTCTTTGCGAGGGTTTTCCGCACCACACATCGAGATTTCGGGGACGCATTCGATGGTGATCCACCCTTTTTTGTGAATCCCAATTGGATCATCGTCGGCTTGGTGAACAACCTGCAGTGCCTGGCGTATCCTCCAGGTGGGCCGGAGGAGATACGCGACGGCCTGATTACCTGGGAAGAATGGGAGATGCTATCGGATATACTGGAACCCGAAGCATACTTTGAACGAGGTGGCTTCTACGAGCGAGATGAGTTGGGACCATTGCTCGATATCATGGCGGATGAAGGCGCCCAGACTCTTTACTTCATAAACCCATCTTCTCAGTTTCTCGGTTCCATGCGGGCCGGCTCAGCTAGTCGCGAGGGTTTGAAGGCGGCTGCTGCAGCGCTCCATCGTTCGGATCTCTGCTATGGGATTTTCGGAACGTTGGTATTCGATGACACGGGGCGCTGGGGTCTCTACATCGGCGAGGACAACGTTGCGGTTCTCGCCGGAGAGCCGGAGATCATGGAGCGCTATCTGCTCGAAGTCGGCGGATTGGAGGTCTTGCGGCAGCGCTTTGCCGACCGGATCCGTCAAGAAGTCGACCCCAGGGAGAGCCTCTACAGGCTTCGTGCAGCCCGTGCTTACCGGAACTGGTACGCTGCCATGCGCTGGGACTGGCCCTTCCCAGAACCGCCGACGGCGCCGGAGCAAACGGGGCAAGCCGAGACGTAGAGGCGTCTCCGCACTCCGGACCTAGGCTGGGAGCGCTCAGACAGGGTTACACAGGGACCATCTGCCGCAGTCGATGCAGCTGGCCAAGGTCGACCCTGCCGATACCGAGGTTCAAGTCTAGATCGCCGAGCTGCTGACCGCTGTCGCCGGCCGCACGGAGAGCTTGCCGCGGGATCTCGTGGCGCTGCTGAGCGAGGCGGACTCAAGAATCTGAAAAGGATAGGACATGACCCTTTCCGGGAGAGCGCGTCCGCGCGCGCTTGGAGCAGCATCACGGTTTGACCTGGTCGAGGACCACACCTCGGTACCAAGGGACGAGTCTCGCCGGAGCTCCGTCCCTGCTCCGTCTGCTGCGGCTGCGACGGATGGCGGTACCGTGGAGAGAGCTGTGCAGACTACGGCCTCGCGTTCGAATGCGGAAAGCGGGGCCGACCAGCCCTTGCCCCACCAGCCCTTGCCCGACCAGCCCTTGCCCGACGCGCCTCTGCCCGACGCCGGCACCGACGTTCTGGGGCCGGCGCTTGCGGCCCAGGCGGCGCGGGACCCGCGCTGGCCGGAGGCGCTGGCGCAGGCGCGCTGGGCGCTGCGGATCGGCCAGCGCA
>JANQPZ010000209.1 GCA_028285215.1 Rhodovibrionaceae bacterium
GACGACGATGATGACGACGACGATGATGACGACGACGATGACGATGACGATGACGACGAAGATGAGGACGACGAAGACGAAGACGAAGACGAAGACGAAGACGAAGACGAAGAGGAGGAAACGCCTGCTACTGCGCCTCAAGACGGCGATGGCGGCAATGCCGATGTCGACGACCTGCTGGCTTTGGATGCCACGCCGGAGCTGATTGCAGCTGCCGTTCGGCTCGGTCTTACGCCCAATCTCTCGACGACTTACGGAAACCTGGGGCTTTCCGTGACCGGTTTCGCTTTGGGTGCGGTTTCTTTGACGGAAGCGCAGGTAGCCTTGGCAGGGTTGGGCGCCACCGCGTTGGCTGGAAACAGCGTTTACGGTCTAGCCGGCGTCGATTGCGATGGTCCGGCCTGCGACCAGCAGACGCTCGTCGGCTGGCTGCCGGCCGCGGCCGGGGCCTGCGGGAGCGGTCTCGCACTGGGCATGGTCGATACCGCCGTCGCTACGAGTGCACCTGCGCTTCAGGGACAGAACATCCGTACGCGCCGTTTCAACACAAAGCGACTGCCGCCCTCCTTCTCCGACCATGGCACGGCGATCGCGGGGCTGCTGGTCGGCGCGGCCGAGAGCGAAACGCCGGGCCTGCTGCCGGAGGCCAGGCTATATGCTGCCGATGTCTTCCATCGCGACGCTCGCGGCAGGCCGTTGGCCAACACCACCGATATCCTGCAAGCGCTCGACTGGTTGGCCGGGCTGGATCTGCCGGTCATCAACATGAGTCTGGCTGGCCCCGCCAACGGTCTGGTCGAGCGGGCGGTTTCCGCTCTGGCCAGTCGTGGCACCCTGGTGGTGGCGGCTGCCGGCAACGAAGGACCGACCGCGGGCCCCGCTTTTCCGGCCGCCTATCCCACGGCCCTGGCCGTAACCGCCGTAGATCGCGATCTGCGGCCGTTTCGAAGCGCCAATCGAGGCGACTATCTCTCGCTTGCGGCGCCAGGTGTCGACGTCTGGGCGCCGACGGCTGCCGGTGGTGCAATGCGCAGCGGCACGTCCTATGCGGCCACGTTCGTCGCTGCGGCTGCCGCTGACCTTTCTGCGCAAGCGGGCCGCCCGTCGGTTCCGGAGCTTAAGCGGCTTCTCGAGGCGCAGGCGCGTGATCTGGGCCAGGCCGGTTACGATCCGATTTTCGGCCATGGCCTGCTGCAGGCTCAACCGCTTTGCGACAGCGGTTGAGCTTCGGTCGTCCGGCTGCGCAGTCGCGGAGCTTTGGGAATAGAGGCCGGAACCGATCCGTTGTCGAGCTGTCGAAATGGTGCAGAGCCCTTGGGCTACAACGTTTCAAGCAGAGCAGGAATGTCCCTCATGACCGCAAAGCTATCGTACCGGACCGCGCTGACCGACGGCGCCTCGCCGAGATCCGGGACTGGGGGTGAGATCGGTCAAAGAAGCCCGATGCGTCGCATGGAGAGCCCGGCGAATCTCAATCTCGCGGCGCTTGCTCTCTTCGCGGCGCCGATGCGGTTGCTCTGCGAGCCTGCCACTCGGTCGGACTCGAACGGTCAGAGCGCTGGCGAAACCGCCGGAGGACCGGCTTCGTTCAAGGGGCCGGTCGGGCCAGTTCCCGGTACACAGCGAACCGGCCATCGTGGATACGATCGGTGATGCGGCGCTGCCTGCCGCGCGTCGATCTTTGGGCAATGGCGCGATGACGCACCTGAAAAGACTTGCTGCCGGCATCCACACGGCGCCGCTGCTGGAGGAAATACAAGCACAGCCGGAGCTGTGGCTCTGGAATCGCGATCGTCAGACCAAGGTCGCCTGTCAGCGGGAGACGGAGAGCATTTATCTGCGGGCGGCGGCGAAACCCTTTCCCGCTGGGCTGAGCGGAAACGACGTGCAGCTCACACGGCGCACCAGGCTGGCGAAGCGCCTCCCGAACACCTTGGCCTTCTGCGAGGGTTTCGCAGCCTTGGAAGAGGCCAAGCTGGGTCGCGTTACCTTGGTCAAGCTGCAGCCGATGGGGCGCGTCTATCCACATATCGATCATGGATCATACTATCGTATTCGCGACCGCTACCACTTGGTCCTGGACAGCGACCAGGGCAGTCCTCTGATCTCCGGCGGGCAGATGGCGTTGCTGCGCAAGGGGGAACTCTGGGTCTTCGACAACAAGCAGACCCATGAGGCAGCGAACCTCTCCCAACGTCCGCGCATCCATCTGATCTTCGACATCGAGCCGGCTGCAGGGCGCGGCCACTACGTCTATCCGCCTGAGCAGGCGTCTTCGGCTGCTGGAAGGCTCGCCTGACGCAAGAGGCTACGCGCTGCGAGCAGGCCCAGCAGGCCATGCTGAACGTTGTCCACGCGAATCTCGTTGTTGTAGGTCTCTGTTCGCAGCCCGCCCAACACCTTGCTCCGCCGCCGAATGTAGAAGGCGTCGATCGGGCCCTTGAACTGCAGTTGCCGTAAGTTGCGGGCGGCCCGCCAAATCGCGCGTTCGTAGCGCGCGGCGCGGGCCGTTTCTCCCGCTTCGAGGGCCAACGCCAGAGCTGCGGCCAGCCCCTCGATGTAGACACCGGTGGAGCTGGCATGAGGCGGGCCGTAGTCGGGGCGCTCGGGATCGTAGAAACGGCCCCAGAAGTGGGGCGCCAAAGGCTGCCCCCATTGCTGCAGGGGGAGCAGCCAATCGTTCATCTCCAACACGAAGTCGCGGAGATCGCGCTGTCTCAGTACGGCAAAGGCCAGCGCGTAGGCCTGACTGTGCCAGGGGACGAAGGCGGGATTGCGGGCTCTGCGATGCCAGGCGCGATAGTGCGCGAAGCTGGCCAGGAAGCGCGCCTGCAATCCCTCCGCCGGATCGGCCTGCAGCCTGTTGGCCCAGAACAGCAGCGCCTCGCCGGGATAGAAGTTCTGGTTGTCATTGCGCTCCGCCGGCAACAGGAAACTGCGGAAGGCACCGTCGGACCCCTGCAAGGAGTCTACGGTCACCGAGAGACGACGGTAAGGCTCCCTCCAGCGGGCGCGGTCCGGGTGTAGCAGGATCGCCAGGGCGGCCAAAGCGACGGCACCGAGCTTCACCTGTCCTTGCCAGTCGATCAGCCCGAGCCCGTTCTCCGACCGATAGAAGCGGTCGAGATTGAACTGCAGGTTGGCGGCTGCGCGCGCCATCAGTGCAGGATCCCCCTGCACCTGGGCCGTCCGGATCAACGCCAGTGTGCCCATGAAGCGCCGGATGGGATTGTCGGCTTCCGATTCCCGCCCGCGGCTGGGCCAGTACTTGTAGGTCAGATGGCCGTCGTCGCGCAGGTTGGCTGCCAGCCAGTCCGTCATGCCGGCGATCAGCCGGTCCAGTTCCGCCCGGTCGAAGGTCTCGGGCTGTACCGCTGGCGCGCCGTAGGAGAGGTCGGTGCAGAGCGGGGCGGAGAAGGGCGCGAGATGGAGCTGCCGGGCGGCGAAGCAGCGAAGCTCGTTCTCCGCCGTCAGGCTGTCCGAAGGTATGAGGTCGGCCGCCGTTCGCTCCCGCTCCAGCCAGCGCGCGAAGCTGCGATTGCTGGCGATAGCCTCGATCGGGGTCAGGCGGCGCTCCTGTCCGTTCAGGACAAGGGCGACGCCCAAGCGTCCGCGGGCCGCCTGGGTGAAGACCCTTTCGAAACGTTCGGGCGGGACGGCCTGCCAGTCATGGGTGATGCAGAGCGTGAGCGCATCCGCCACCTGCGCCTCCGGCCGGGCCAGTATCTCTGCAAATGCGCTGGCCAGGCTGCCGTTGTCGATCCAGATCTCGGCAAGCCGCCGGCCCTTTTGCCGCAAACAGGCATGAAGCGGTCCCGGCAGCGGGTAGGCCTCGGGCGCAATCGGCAAGCCATTGCGCAATCCACGCAACAGATCGCCGATCACGGCCGGGTCTGGAGTCAGGGCGTCGGTCATGCCGGCGGAGGTTTGCTGCGCCATGGAGGCTGAAACCTTAGCCCAACTCCCCGTAAGCGGCAGTGACCCTTATGGTGCGATCGTCGATTGCGGCATCCTGTCTTCGACGATCACTCAATCTCGGCAGGCCGCGAGAACGGCCGCCGCCCTCGAACAGGCGACGGTTACGCGGCGTGGCTACTCGGCGGCGGCGATAGAGGCGTGGGCCGTGCGGCCGTCGCGGCGGTTGACCAGATTGTCGTAGGCCGTCACCAGCGAGCGGGTGATCTCTCCGACCTTGAATTTCCGGTCGTCGATCTCGGCCACCGGCGTAACTTCGACCGCCGTACCGGTGATGAAGATCTCGTCGGTCTTGTCGAGTTCGTCCGGCAGGATCGCCCGCTCGATCACTTCGTAGCCCAGGTCCTTGGCCAGGCCGATCACCGTGCGGCGGGTAATGCCGTCGAGGAAGCAATCGGGAGTTGGCGTGTGCAGCCGGCCCTCTTGCACCAGGAAGACGTTGGCACCTGTCGCTTCGGCGATCTGCCCGCGCCAGTCGAGCATCAGCGCGTCGTTGTAGCCGCGCTTTTCGGCATCGTGCTTGCACAGCGTGCAGATCATGTAGAGGCCGGCGGCCTTGGCGTGGACCGGAGCGGTCGCGGGGTCGGGGCGGCGGTACTTGCCGAAAGTCATGCGGATGCCCTGCAGGCGGGCGTCGGGGGAGAAGTAGGCGGGCCAGTCCCAGGCTGCGATCACCAGGTGGATCCGGTTCTTCTGCGCCGAAACGCCCATCATCTCGCTGCCGCGCCAGGCGACCGGACGGACGTAGCCGTCGCCGATGTCGTTGACCTCCAGGACCTTGCGGGTCGCCGCATCGATCTCCTCGACGCTGTAGGGGATCTCGAAGTCCATCAGCTCGGCCGAGGCCTTCAGGCGTTCGTGATGCTCCGTCATGGCGAAGACCTCGCCGCCATAGGCACGTTCGCCCTCGAACACGCAAGATCCGTAGTGCAATCCGTGAGACAGGCTGTGCAGCGTTGCGTCACGCCAGGGAATCAGGTCCCCATCCATCCAGATGAAGCCGTCGCGGTCGTCGAAGGGAAGCATGGAAAGACGGGTCCTCCGGCCCTATAAGCCTTTGTCTTCTGTTTGCCTGACCGCCGGTCGAAGGCTCACATTCGAGCTCTCGGGCAGAACAGTCAGCTGTCGCGCCGACGGGTTCGAGATGACAAGCGAGCATTTGGAGGATCGTTACCTCGAAAAACCCTACTTTGTTACTTTCTGTCCCGTCTGATGGTGCAAACGTAACGAGCTGACCCAGATATGTCAACATGGCTGACGTAAAAACTGCGAATCCCCTGTTCCTGCGGGAAGACGAGCTGCGCCAGGCGATCGAGCTGCTGTTCTTCGCCTACCGCGACTTCACCGGCGATGCGGACCGCATTCTGGACGACTACGGGTTTGGGCGGGCGCATCACCGTGTGATCTACTTCGTCGGCCGTCATCCCGGCATGCCGGTGAATAAGCTCCTGTCCATCCTGCAGATCACCAAGCAGTCGCTGTCGCGGGTGCTGGGTCAGCTGGTGCGCGAGGGCTTCGTCAAGCAGACCCGCGGAACAACCGACCGTCGGCAGCGTCTTCTGGAACTGACCGAAACCGGCCGGGAACTGGAGCGCAAGCTAACGGAGGTGCAGAAGCAGCGGATTGCGCGGGCCTACCGCGATGCCGGGGCCGAGGCGGTGGCCGGCTTCCGGACGGTGATGCGCGGCCTGATCGACTCCCGCGACCGTACGAGGTTCGAAACCGAGCCGCTCGGGCCGGAGCGAGCTTGAGCCCTGAACTTTTTCTGAGGCCGCAGGCCTTCAGACCTGTTCGACCGCGGCGCTAGGTTGGGAGGGCGCAGCGGCCTATACTGGGACCCATGGACGACCCCGCTCATATTCTGGTCGTTGACGACGACACGCGGCTGCGCGAGCTGCTGCAGCGCTATCTGGCCGAACAGGGCTTCCGTGTCACCACCGCCGGAGATGCCGGCGAGGCGCGCGATTTCCTGCGCTCCCTGGCGTTCGACCTGCTGGTGCTCGACATCATGATGCCGGGGGAAAGCGGACTGGATTTGCTGCGGGCGCTCCGCGAGGAACAGCGGGTGCCCGTGCTGCTGCTGACCGCCATGGACGAGGTCGAGAATCGGATCGAAGGCTTCGAAAGCGGCGCAGACGATTATCTCTCGAAACCCTTCGAGCCGCGCGAGCTGTTGCTGCGGATCAACGCCGTCCTGCGTCGGGCGGTCGACGCGCAGGAAAGAGTGCCGCGGCGGGTTCACTTCGGAGCCTTCAGCTTCGATCTGGATCGGGAAGAGCTGCGGCGTGGCGACGCCTTCGTGCGCCTTTCGATTGCCGAGCAACAGCTTCTCAAGGCCCTGGCCAACCGTATCGGCGCGCCGGTCAGTCGCGAGGAGTTGAGCGAGGCCAGTCCGGAAGTCGGCAACGCCCGAACCATCGACGTGCAGGTGACGCGTCTGCGCCGGAAAATCGAGGTCGACCCAAAGTATCCGCGCTATCTCCAGACGGTGCGGGGCGTAGGCTACGCTCTGGTAAGCGACTGAACGGTGACCTGACAGGACAGCGCCGCACGGCAGGGTGACGTTAATGAGCACTTATGAAGAGAGCTTCGAACGGCCGAGGCGCCTGGGAGACCTGAGCATCTCTCTGGGGCGCCCGGAGCGCTTGCCGCCGTTGAAACGGCTGCTGCCGCGCGGTTTCCTTGGCCGCTCCGTGCTGATCCTCCTGCTGCCTCTTGTGTTGCTGCAGGTGATTTCCGCCTGGGTGTTCTACGACCGGCATTACGATACAACCACCTGGCGTTTGGCCCAGGGTTTGGCCGGTGACGTCGAAATGATGGTCCGCTTGCTCGGCTCTCCGGAAATGCCTGAGGAGCGGGCATTGGCCCTCAGCCAGCATATCTTCTGGCTGCGGGCGGAGGTGGTGCCCGGCGGCCAGTTGGGTGTCTCCGTGGAGCCACGCTTCGGCTCTATTTTGCACGAACGCCTGGAAACGGCGTTGATGGAGCGCCTTGGGCCGCGTTTCGCCATCGACACCGTCAGCTTGCCGAAGGATGTGCAAATCCAGGTCAATCTGGGCGACAGCCTTTTGAACCTGGAGGTTAGCCGCAAGCGGCTGTTCAGCGTGACCACCTATATTTTCCTGATGTGGATGGTCGGGTCTTCGATCGTGCTCTTCGTCGTCGCCTTCCTGGTCATGCGCATCCAGGTTCGCGCGATCACCCGACTTGCCCAGGCAGCCGACAGCTTCGGCAAGGGCCGCGACCTGCCGGACTTCACGCCGGAGGGTGCCGACGAGGTGCGCCAGGCGGCCGCCGCCTTCATCCAGATGCGCGAGCGGATCAAGCGGCAGATCCAGCAGCGCACGACCATGCTGGCCGGTGTGAGTCACGACCTGCGGACACCCTTGACTCGCATGAAGCTGGAACTGGCCATGCTGCGCGACGCGCCGGAGATCGCCAGTCTCAAGCAGGATGTGCAGCAGATGGAGCGGATGATCGAGGGTTACCTCGCCTTTGCGCGCGGCGAGGGAGGCGAGGAGACGAAGTTGACCTTTCTCGCCGATTTGGTCGACCGAGCCGTCGCCGATGCCCGGCGTGAGGGCGCCACTGTCGATTTGCACATGGAACAGCCAGTGACCCTGCCGCTGAAGCCCGAGGCTTTCCGGCGCTGTCTGAGCAATCTCATCGCAAACGGTGCACGCTACGGGAAGCTCGTGTCTTTGCGTGTCGGCCTGCGCCACGGCGGGGTGGAGATCCTGGTTGACGACGACGGGCCGGGGATTCCGCAGGAGCAGCGCGAAGAGGTCTTCAAGCCCTTTGTCCGATTGGAGGATTCGCGCAATCCCGACACCGGCGGTACCGGCCTGGGGCTGAGTATCTCGCGAGACGTTGCGCGCAGCCACGGCGGTGAGCTGACCCTCAGCGAGTCGCCGCTCGGCGGCTTGCGCGCGCGACTCTGGCTGCCGATCTAGATGGCTGCAGAAGATCAGACCCTCCGACACTGTTCCTGGAGCTCCTTTCGCTGTCTCGTCCGGCATTCATAGCCTCCTCTTCGACAAACGGCCCAACGGCGGAGTCTGAGAGTCCGGCAGGCAGGAAGAGATTGGGATGGTGAGCGTTCCTGCAGCAGGCCATCAGGCACTGCCCCTTCGTTTGCGCGCGCCGCGACGGGAGGAGCTGCCGATGCTGCGCCAGATCGAAGCTGCTGCAGCGCA
>JANQPZ010000211.1 GCA_028285215.1 Rhodovibrionaceae bacterium
CAGGCGCCGCTCGGCGGCATCACCTGGTTCCGCGTCGGCGGGCCGGCGGAGGTGATGTTCCGCCCCGCGGACCGCGAGGACCTGCTGGCCTTCCTCGCCGCCAAACCTTCCGACGTGCCGGTGACGGTACTGGGCGTCGCCTCCAACGTTCTGATCCGCGACGGTGGCCTGCCCGGCGTGGTGATCCGCCTGGGACGCGGTTTTGCCGACATCGAGGCGGCGGAGGACGATCTGCTCTGCGGGGCGGCGGCCCTCGACATCAACGTCGCCACCAGCGCCAAGCTGTTCGGCATCGCCGGGCTGGAGTTCCTCTCCGGCGTGCCCGGCACCATCGGCGGCGCCCTGCGCATGAATGCCGGGGCCTACGGCAAAGAGATCAAGGACGTCCTGGTCTGGGCCGAGGCGGCGGACCCGGAAGGCCGGCTCCACCGGCTGAGCGTCGAGGACATGGGCTTCCGCTATCGCCACTCGGACCTGCCGGCCGACTGGATCGCCCTCGGCGCGCGCCTGCACGGCGTGCCAGGCGATCCCGAGGTGATCGATGCGCGGATGCGGGAAATCCAAAGCCAGCGCGCCGAGAGCCAGCCGATCCGCACCCGCACCGGCGGCAGCACCTTCAAGAACCCGCCGGGCCACAAGGCCTGGGAGCTGATCGACGCCGCCGGCTGCCGCGGGCTCACGGTCGGTGGCGCCATGGTCTCGGAGAAGCACTGCAACTTCCTGATCAACACCGGAACCGCGAGTGCCGCCGACCTGGAAAACCTCGGCGAGGAGGTGCGCCGCCGCGTCAAGGCGCAAAGCGGGGTCGAGCTGGAGTGGGAGATCCGCCGCCTCGGCCAATCGCTGAATGAGGAGGACGGCCATGGCTAAGCACGTCGCCGTCCTGATGGGCGGCCTCTCCGCCGAACGCGAAGTCTCCCTCGATTCCGGGAAGGCCTGCGCCGATGCCCTGCGCGAGGAGGGCTATCGGGTGAGCGAGATCGACGTCAGCCGCGACATCGGCGCCCTGGTTACGGCGCTGAGCCCGGCCCCCGACGCGGTGTTCAACGCGCTGCACGGGCGCTGGGGCGAGGACGGCTGCGTCCAGGGCATCCTGGAGCTGCTGCAGATCCCCTACACCCATTCCGGCGTGCTGGCTTCGGCCTTGGCCATGGACAAGGAGATGGCCAAGACCGTGGTCGCCACCGCCGGCGTGATCAGCCCCACGGGCCAGGTGATCAAGGCCGAGACGCTGGACGAGGGCGATCCCCTGCCCCGCCCCTATGTGGTCAAGCCGGTGCGCGAGGGCTCCAGCGTCGGGGTGCGCATCGTCCGCGAGGGCGACAACCAGCCGCCCCTCGAGGTCAGCGGCTGGCGCCGCGGCCAGGATCTGCTGGTCGAGCCCTTCATTCCCGGGCGCGAGCTGACCGTCAGCGTGATGGGCGACCGCGCCCTTGCGGTCACCGAGATCCGCCCCATCGGCGACGGCTTCTACGACTACGACGCCAAGTACTCGGACGACAGCGAGGTGGCCGCGGTTCATGTGGTCCCGGCGGAGGTCCCGAAGACCGTCTATGAGCAGGCGCTGGACGCCTCCCTGGCGGCACACCGCGCCCTGGGGTGCCGCGGGGTCAGCCGCTCCGACTTCCGCTACGACGACAGCGAAGCCGCGGAGGGCAGCCTCTACTACCTGGAGACCAACACGCAGCCGGGCATGACCGCCAACAGCCTGGTGCCCGAGCAGGCCCGGCATATCGGCCTGACCTTTCCCAAACTCTGTGCCTGGATGGTGGAGAACGCCGCATGCGATTCCTGAACCTCTTTCGCCGTGAGACCAAAGCCGGAAAGGGGCGCGGTGGCGCCCGGCGTGGCCCGGCGAAGCGCAAGCGCAAGGCGCGCCGCGGCGGGCTCGCCCGAATCGAATGGCGTCTGGTCCGCCGGGCGACGCCCTTTGCCGCCGCGCTCACTGTCGTCGCCGGGCTCGGCTGGCTGTGGCACGACGGCTGGTTCGGACGCCAGGTGGCGGCGCTGCAGAACGCCGCGCTGACCGGCTCCGCCGAGCTCGGCCTGCGCATCGACGAAGTCCTGGTCGAAGGCCGCGAGCGCACCGACGGCGCCCTGATCCTGGAGCGCCTGGGCCTGGCCCGCGGGGTGCCGATCTTCGCCGTCGATCCGCAAGAGGCCCGGCATGCTCTGGAAGGCCTGCCCTGGGTGCGCCGCGCCAGCGTCGAACGGCAGCTGCCCGACACCATCTACATCCGCCTGGAGGAACGCCGGCCCATGGCGCTCTGGCAGGAGCGGGGCAAGGTCAGCCTGATCGACCAGCACGGCGAGGTCATCGCCGGCGTGGAGCCGCGCGGTTTCGCGCACCTGCCGCTGGTGGTGGGGCCGGGCGCGGCCAGCCATGCCGCGAAGCTGATCGCCGTGGTCAACAGCGAACCCGATCTCAGCGAGCGGGTGACGGCCGCGGTGCGCATCGCCGAGCGCCGCTGGAACGTGCAGATCGAAGGGCGTATCGACGTGCGCCTGCCGGAGGAAGACGCCGGCGCCGCCTGGGCGCAGCTGGCGAAGATCGAGCGGCAACAGGGCCTGCTGTCCCGCGATGTCGTGGTCATCGACCTGCGCCTTCCCGACCGCCTGGTGGTGCGCACCAATCCCGAGCGCGGACCGCTGAGGCGCGACAGCGAGGGCGAGAACACGTGATCCGGCCGCAGCGGAAGGCAAGAAAAAGGGGAGCGCAAAGCGCAGAATGAGAAAGGGTCTGGTGAAAGGCGGGCTGGTCGCCGCCCTGGATATCGGCAGCAGCAAGATCTGCTGCTTCATCGCGCGCGTCGAGGACGACGAAGCGCCCAGGGTGGTCGGCATCGGCCAACAGATCAGCCGGGGTCTCAAGGGCGGCGCCATCATCGACATGGATCTCGCCGAGACCTCGCTCCTGAACGCGGTCCACGCCGCCGAGCAGATGGCCGGCGAGACCATCGACCGTGTCGTCGTCAATCTCTCCGGCGGCTACCCGGCCTCCACCACCGTCGGCGTGGAGGTTTCGCTGAACGGCCATGAGGTGGGCGAAGCCGACCTGCGCCGCGCCCTGGAGCACGGCCACCAGACCCAGGTGCTGCGCCAGCGCGACGACAACGGCCGGCAGATGATCCACTCCATCCCCACCGGCTATTCCATCGACGGCAACCATGGGATCCGCGATCCCCGCGGCATGTACGGCGACCACCTGGGCGTCGACATGCACATCATCACCGCCGCCTGCGGCGCGGTGCGCAACGTCAGCACCTGCATTCAGCGCTGCCACCTGGAGCCCTCGGCCTTCGTCGTCTCGCCCTACGCGGCGGGGCTGGCCTGCCTGGTGGAGGACGAGCGCGAACTGGGGGTTACCGTCATCGACATGGGCGGCGGCACCACCACCATCGCCGTGTTCTACGAGAACAACGTGATCTTCACCGACATCATTCCGGTGGGCGGCAACCACGTCACCAGCGATATCGCCCGCGGCCTTTCGACGCCGCTGGTCCACTCCGAACGCATGAAGACCCTCTACGGCCACGTCATCGCCGTGCCGACCGACGAGAACGAGCTGATCGACGTGCCCCAGGTCGGCGAGGAGGACAGCGCCGAATCCCAGCAGATCCCGCGCTCGCTCCTGGTCGGCATCATCCAGCCGCGCCTGGAGGAGACCCTGGAGCTGGTGCGCGCCCGCCTGGAGCTGAGCGGCTTCGACAAGATCGCCGGCCGGCGCGTGGTGCTGACCGGCGGGGCCTGCCAGTTGCCGGGCACCCGCGAGCTGGCCTCGGCGGTACTCGACAAGCAGGTGCGCATCGGCCGCCCCGCCGGCGTGCTGGGCCTGGCGGAAGCGACCTCCGGCCCGGCCTTCGCGACCTGCGCGGGCCTGTTGAAATACGCCGTCTCCGGCGAGAGCGCAGTGCAGAGAGACGCCTCCGCAGAGGCGCAGGAGATGGGCGGCCTGATCGGCCGCCTCGGGCATTGGTTTCGTGAAAACTTTTGAGACTAGGGAGCAGCCATGCGGACCATTAGTCCGAACCGAAGCAAGGGATACCGGCAGCGCCGGCAAGGAAACATCAAAGCCATAGGCCACTGGAGGCAGACATGACCCTTAACCTGAACATTCCATCGACCACACCGGACCTGTCTCCGCGGATCACGGTGATCGGCGTGGGCGGAGCCGGCGGCAATGCCGTCAACAACATGATCCAGACAAACCTGGAGGGCGTCGAGTTCCTGATCTGCAATACGGACTCCCAGGCGCTCAGCCAGTCGCTCTGCGACCGGCGCATCCAGCTCGGCCGCAACATCACCCAGGGCCTCGGCGCCGGGTCGCGCCCCGACATCGGCCGCGCCGCCGCCGAGGAAGCGCTGGATGAGATCCTCACCGACATCGAGGGTCAGCACATGTGCTTCATCACCGCCGGCATGGGCGGCGGCACCGGCACCGGTGCCGGGCCGGTCATCGCCCGCGCGGCGCGGGAGGCCGGAATTCTCACTGTCGGTGTGGTGACCAAGCCCTTCCACTTCGAGGGCGTGCACCGCATGCGTCTGGCCGAGGCGGGGATCAACGAGCTGTCGCAGTACGTCGACACCCTGATCATCATCCCCAACCAGAACCTCTTCCGCGTGGCCAACGAGAAGACCACCTTCGCCGATGCCTTCAAGATGGCCGACGACGTTCTGAACTCCGGCGTGCGCGGCGTCACCGACCTGATGGTCAACCCGGGCATGATCAACCTCGACTTCGCCGACATCCGCGCGGTGATGTCGGAGATGGGCAAGGCGATGATGGGCACCGGCGAGGCAGACGGCGAAAACCGCGCCGTCGGCGCCGCCGAGGCCGCGATCTCCAACCCGCTGCTCGACGATGTCTCCATGAAGGGCGCGCGCGGCGTGCTGATCAACATCACCGGCGGCGTCGACCTCACCCTCTTCGAGGTCGACGAGGCGGCCAACCGCATCCGCGACGAGGTCGATCCGGAGGCCAACATCATCTTCGGCTCGACTTTCGAGCAGTCGATGGAGGGCCGCATGCGGGTCTCCGTCGTCGCCACCGGGATCGACGTCGATGCCCAGAACCGGCCGAAGCCGGTGACTCTCAGCCTGGTCGGCGGACCGAAGGCGGCGACAGTCCGCGACGAGCCCTGCGGACCCGCCGAGGGCGGTGCCGCCGCCCCGGCCATGGCCACCATGGCCGCCGAGTCGGCTCCGACAAGCCCCGGGCTCTTTGCCGAGGCACCGGCGGGCCAGGCGGCCGGCGGTGCCGCTGCGGAGCCGGCCTTTGCCGCCGACAGCCCAGCGCCAATGACTTCCGCGCCGATGACCCTGGGCCAGACGGCCCTGGCGCAGCCGGAGCCGGAGCCCATCGCCGTCGAGCCCAGCCCCGCGCCGGTTCATGGCCGGGCCGAAGCCGACAGCTTCATCACGCCGCCGCCGGTGATGCCCGGAAGCGGCGCGCAGGAGCACCAGATCATCCATGCCGAGCCCGACCCCTTCGCCGAGGCCGCCATGGCCAACGCGGTGCGGCCCGAGGCTCGGGCCCCGGCTCCGGCTGCTCGGACCGCCCCCGCGCCTGCGCCCCGAGCGCAGAACACGGTGGAGTCGCGGACGGCCAGCGCGGCGGTGGAACCCAAGGCACCCAGCCCGGCCCCGCGGCGCAGCGGCCAGAGCCTCTTTGCCAAGGTGACCGGAGGGGCCGCCCGCGCCCTGCAGGCGGCAACCCAGGGCTCCGACGCCGCCCGCAAGGCCCAACCTCAACCGCAACCCCAGGCCCAGCCGGCCCCGCAACCCGCGCCGGCCCGCAGTGGCCACGCGATGCCGCCGCAGCGCGAGATGCCGGCCCCCACGCGCCCGGCAGCAGCTCCCGCGGCAAGCCCTGCGGGGCCGGCCAGCCAGCCGGGGCTTTCCGGGCTCGACCCGGCGGAGCGCATCGGCCAGAGCCGGGCGGAAGAGGATCTGCTGGACATTCCGGCCTTCCTGCGCCGCCAAGCCAACTAAAGGCTGGCCGACAAAAGGAAAGTTGTTTGAGGCTCTCATGGGAAAACGCGGCAAGAAGAACCGGCAATCTCTCATGTGCAGCGCGGTAACATACTGTAACAAAGAGTGATTTGAGTACCTCAGGGGGACTTCTTATAGTCCCCCTAGTTGTTTTGCGTAGGTCGATTCCTTGGGGGAATCCAACTAAGGCAAATGGCTGTTCCCGCAGGGTCGGAAGGTATCGGGCCTCTGTGAAGGCGGCCGATGTTCGTGGCTTTCCCAAACCGATCGCCTGAGCGCCCGGAAAACAAGGTCGTCCGGGACGCAGGTCGTAAAATCAGGGCGGCGGTGCGGGCTTTGAGTAGGTAGATGAACCTGGGTACCGAGGACATTATGGCAGCTGATCGCGTTTCGCCCGCCAAGGTCGCGCGTCAACAGACTCTGAAAAATTCCATTCACTGCTCGGGCATCGCCCTGCATTCCGGGGCCAAGGTCAGTATGACCCTGCACCCTGCGGAGGCGAACAGCGGGGTCGTCTTCCGGCGCACCGACGCCGACGGCGGAACCGAGATCCAGGCGCTGTGGAAGAACGCGGTGGAAACGCCGCTCTGCACCACGCTGGTCGACCCCAAGGGCAACCAGGTCACCACTATCGAGCATCTGATGTCTGCGCTCAACGGCTGCGGCATCGATAACGTGGTGATCGAGCTCAACGGGCCGGAAGTGCCGATCATGGACGGCAGCGCCGCGCCCTTCGTGTTCCTCATCGAATGTGCCGGCGTGGCGGTTCAGGACTGCCCGCGCCGGGCGATCCGGATTTTGACCGAGACCACCGTCAGCGAGCCGCACCGTTCGGCCACGCTCTCGCCGGGGGCCGGCTTCACGGTGGGCTTCGAGATCGACTTCGGCGACACCATGATCGGCCACCAGGAGTGGTTCACCGAGGTCTCCGAAGGGGCGTTCAAGCGCGATGTCGCGCGGGCCCGCACCTTCGGCTTCGTGCAGGAAATCGACAAGCTGCGGGCCATGGGCCTGGCGCGCGGCGGCTCCCTCGACAATGCGATCGTGGTCAACGGCAAGGAGATCATGAACGAAGAGGGCCTGCGCTACCGCAACGAGTTCGTGCGCCACAAGGTGCTGGATTCCATCGGCGATCTCTATCTCGCCGGGGCGCCGATCATCGGCCATTTCCAGGGCGAGCGCGCGGGCCACGCGCTGACCCTGCGCCTGCTGCACGCGCTGTTTGCGGACACGGACGCCTGGGAATGGACCGAGCTTTCTTCGGCCAGCACCGCGGTTGCCGGGCAGGTGCAGCCGGACCGCGCCGTGGCGGCACGGGCCTAGCCGCCGAAGAGGACGTTTTGGGGCCTTTGGGGGGCCGGTGACCGGCCCGGCATCGGGGGTGCCGGGTCGGTCTTTTTCTTTTTGGGTTGCGGGCTGGGTTGCAGGCGCGCAACCGCTCTATCCCAGCCATGAGGCCGCTTGAGGCGGACCGCGCGAAGACCTATAGTCGGCCCTGTTGCAGGGCGGCTTACGGCAGGCGTCGTATTGGCCCGCAAAAGGTCGATTTGCTTGGGGTGCGCGGGTGCCGCGCAGAGACTCAATGATCGCAACCAAGACAGTGCGGATCGCCGCGGCCCTGTTGCTGGGCCTTGGCCTTGTCGCCTGCGGCTCCGACGAGCCGCCGGCCTATGTCGAGCGCCCGGTCGAGGAGCTCTACAACGGCGCGATGAACGCGCTGGAGGTCGGCAACTATGAGGAGGCGGCGCGCCTCTTCGACGAAGTGGAGCGCCAGCATCCCTATTCCGCCTGGGCGTCCAAGGCGCAGCTCATGGCGGCCTATGCCTTCTACCAGGAGAACAGCTACGACGAGGCGATCAACGCCCTCGACCGCTTCATCGAGCTGCACCCCGGCAGCCCCGACGTCTCCTACGCCTACTACCTGAAGGCCATCTCCTATTACGAGCAGATCTCCGACGTCGGCCGCGACCAGCGGATGACCACCGAGGCGCTGAACGCGCTGGAAGAACTGGTCCGCCGTTTCCCGCGCAGCAAGTACACCCGCGATGCTGAGCTGAAGATCGACCTGGCACTCGACCACCTGGCCGGCAAGCACATGGACATCGGGCGCTACTACCAGGGGCAGAGCGAATACCTGGCGGCCATCAACCGCTTCCGCACGGTGATCGAGCGCTACCAGACCACCACCCATGTGCCCGAAGCGCTGCACCGGCTGGTGGAGTCCTACCTCGCGCTGGGGATCATCGACGAGGCCAAGGCCACCGCGGCGGTGCTGGGCCACAACTTCCCGGGCAGCGAGTGGTATCTCGACAGCTACGCCCTGCTGACCGGCGAGAACCTGCGCCCGGAAGACAGCGAGGGGTCCTGGATCTCCGGGTTTTTCTAAGCCGGCGAACCTTCGGATTGGGTGAATGCTGGTCAGCCTGTCGATCCGCAACATTGTTCTTATCGAGAAGCTGGACCTGAGCTTCGACCAGGGGCTGGGGGTGCTGACCGGCGAGACCGGTGCCGGCAAGTCCATCCTGCTCGACTCGCTGGGCTTTGCCCTGGGCGCCCGTGCCGACGCCCGGCTGCTGCGCCCCGGCGCCGAGCAGGCCAGCGTGACGGCGACCTTCGACGTCGCCGAAGGCCACCCGACCTGGGCGGTCCTGGAAGAGCAGGGTCTGGAGGCGGAAGACGGCCTGCTGATCCTGCGCCGGGTGCTGACCAGGGACGGCCGCAGCCGGGCCTTCGTGAACGACCAGCCGGCGGCGGCCGCCCTGCTGCGCCGCCTCGCGGACAGCCTGATCGAGATCCAGGGCCAGTTCGACCAGCGCGGCTTGATGGACCCGGCCACCCACCGCGGCCTGCTGGACGCCTATGGCAAGCTGGGGCGCGATGCCGCCCGGATCGAAGACCTCTGGGACCGCTGGCGCAATGCCGTGCGTGCGCGGGAAGCGGCCGCGCTGCGCCTGGCGGAGGCCCAGCGCGACGAAGCCTTCCTGCGCCACGCGGTGGAGGAACTGGAGGCCCTCGACCCGCAGCCTGGCGAGGAATCCCGACTGGCAGAAAAGCGCAACCGCCTGATGCACCGCGAGAAGCTGGTGGAGGGCATCAACGCCGCCCTGGAAGAACTGGGTGGCGAGGACCGCGGCGCCACGGCCAGCCTGGCCCGCAGCCGCCGCGCCCTGGAGCGCATCGCCGCCACCGCCGGCGAGGCCCTGACCCCCGCCATCGAAGCCGTGGAGCGCGCAATACTGGAATGCGAGGAGGCCGAGGCCCAGCTCAACGCCTTCGCCAGCGATCTGGAAAGCGAGGCCGACAGCCTGGAGACGGTGGAGGACCGCTACTTCGCGCTGCAGGACATGGCGCGCAAACATCACTGCGGCATCGAAGCACTCACCGGCCTGCGCGACGAGCTGGCCGGCCGCCTGGCCGCCATCGACGGCGGCGAGGCCGAACTGACCACCCTCGCCCAAGAGGCCGCCGAGGCCCGCCGCGCCTTTCTCACTGCCGGTGAAGCGCTCTCCAAGGCGCGCGCCAAGGCGTCGAAGCGTCTGGACAAGGCGGTGGCCGCCGAGCTGCCACCCCTGAAGCTGGAACGCGCCCTTTTCGAAACCGCAATCGAACGCCTGGAGGAGGCGGACTGGTCGGCCCAGGGCCTCGACCGCATCGCCTTTCAGGTGGCCACCAACCCCGGCAGCCGGCCCGGCCCCCTGGGCAAGATCGCCTCCGGCGGCGAGCTGGCGCGCTTCCTGCTGGCCATCAAGGTGGTGCTGGCGAGCGTCAATCCGGAGCGCTGCCTGGTCTTCGACGAGGTGGACAGTGGCGTCGGCGGCGCCACCGCCCATGCGGTGGGCGAGCGCCTCGCCAAGCTGGCCGGCGACCGCCAGGTGCTGGTGGTCACCCACAGCCCCCAGGTCGCCGCCCGCGGCGCCCAGCACTGGCAGGTGCACAAGGAGCCGGTGGGCGAGCGGGTCGCCACCCGGGTTCACCATCTGGACTCCGGTGACCGCCGGGAGGAGATCGCGCGCATGCTCTCCGGCGCCGAGATCACCGACGAGGCCCGCGCCGCCGCCGACCGCCTGATCGGCACGGCCTGAACCATGGCGGCGAAGAAGAAGACCGCCGGCGCCGAGACCCGCGTCGAGGAGCTGACCGAAGCGCAGGCCGCCGCGGAGCTGGAGCGCCTGGCCGGGCGCATCGCCCATCACGACCGGCTCTACCACGAACAGGACGCGCCGGAGATCAGCGACGCCGACTACGACGCCCTGCGCCAGCGCAACGAAGCCATCGAGGCCCGCTTCCCCGAACTGCTGCGCGAGGACAGCCCCTCCAAGCGGGTAGGCAGCGCCCCGGCCAGCGGCTTCGGCAAGGTGCGGCATTCCGTTCCCATGCTCTCCCTCGGCAACGCCTTCGCGCCGGAGGAGGTGGGCGAATTCCTGGCCCGCATCGCCCGCTTCCTGGGTCTGAAGGACGGCGATCCGGTGGACGTGATGGCCGAGCCGAAGATCGACGGCCTCTCCTGCGCCCTGCGCTACGAGGACGGCAAATTGGTCCAGGGGGCGACCCGCGGCGACGGCACCACCGGGGAGGAGATTACCGCCAACGTGCGCACCATCGCCGACCTGCCGCAGACCCTGAAAGGCAAAGGCTGGCCGGCGGTGCTGGAGGTGCGCGGCGAGGTCTACATGGCGCGCCACGACTTCGCCGATCTGAACCGCCGCCAGGAGGAGGCCGGCGCCAAGGTCTTCGCCAACCCGCGCAACGCCGCCGCCGGCTCTCTGCGCCAGCTCGACCCGGCCATCACCGCCCAGCGGCCGCTGCACTTCTTCGGCTATGCCTGGGGCGAGATCTCCGCGCCCCTGGGCGCCACCCTGACGGAGGCCCGCGCGCGCCTGCAGGACTGGGGCTTCACCCTCAACGAACCGGCGGCGCTCTGCAGCGGGCTCGATGACCTGCTGGCCTATTACGCGCAGATCATGTCGGCCCGCGCCGAACTGCCCTTCGAGATCGACGGTGTCGTCTACAAGGTCAACCGCCTCGACCTGCAGGAGCGTCTCGGCTTCGTCAGCCGCGCGCCGCGCTGGGCCGTCGCCCACAAGTTCCCGGCGGAGCAGGCGGAGACGAAGCTCAACGCCATCACCATCCAGGTGGGGCGCACCGGCGCCCTCACCCCCGTGGCAAACCTGGAGCCGATCTCCGTGGGCGGCGTGGTGGTGAGCCGCGCCACCCTGCACAACGAGGACGAGATCGCCCGCAAGGACATCCGCGAGGGCGACCTGGTGGTGGTCCAGCGGGCCGGAGACGTGATCCCCCAGGTGGTCGAGGTGGCGCCGGAAAAGGGCCGCAAGCGGAAAGCCCCCTATGCCTTCCCCGAGGCCTGTCCGGTCTGCCAGAGCTCCGCCATCCGCGAGCCCGGCGAGGCGGTCCGGCGCTGCACCGGCGGCCTGATCTGCCCAGCCCAGGCGGTTGAGCGGCTGCGCCACTTCGTCTCTCGCGACGCCTTCGATATCGAAGGCCTGGGCGACAAGCACATCCGCGCCTTCTTCGAGGACGGCCTGCTCAAGAGCCCGGCCGACCTGTTCCACCTGCGCGACCGCGACGCGGCGGCCGAGACCAAGCTGCAGGACCGGGAGGGCTGGGGCGCGACCTCGGCGGGTAAGCTCTTCGAGGCCATCGAGGCCCGCCGGCGGATCGCCCTCGACCGCCTGATCT
>JANQPZ010000226.1 GCA_028285215.1 Rhodovibrionaceae bacterium
TCCTCGCCGCCGACGAGTGCTATGCCGAGATCTACGACGCCGCTCCGCCGCCCGGTGCCCTGCAGGCCGCCGTAGAGGGCGCCGCCGGCGAGGCCGCGCTGGACCGGCTGCTGGTCTTCCATTCGCTCTCCAAGCGCTCCTCGGCGCCGGGCCTGCGTTGCGGCTTCGTGGCCGGCCCGGACCGGCTGATCGACGAGATCGACGCCGCCATGCGCATCGGCGGCGCCGGCGTGCCGCACCCGGTGCTGGCCGCCGGCACCCGCCTGTGGCGGGAGGAAGAGCACGTCGAGGCCAACCGCGACTACTACCGCCGCAACTTCGCCCTGGCCGAGCGGCTGCTCGGCAATCGCTTCGGCTTCCGCAAGCCCGACGGCGGATTCTTCCTCTGGCTCGACGTCGGCGACGGCGAGGCGGCGGCGATCAGGCTCTGGCGGGAGGCGGCGGTGCGGGTGGTGCCCGGCGCCTATATGTGCGAGCCCGGCGCCGACGGCCGCAATCCGGGGCAGCCCTACATCCGCGTCGCCCTGGTCTACGACGCCGCGACCACCGAAGACGGGCTGCAGAGACTGGTCAGGGTGCTGGCGGACGGCGGCGTGCAGAGCGCACCCTCGGCAGCGGTGGGGGGCTAGGACATGGCCTTGCGGTTCGGCAATGCCGGCACACGCGAAGCGCGGCCGCCGCTGCTGCCCAGCGGCACCGGGGACTTCTTCAAGAAGCGGGCCATCGAGCTGGCGGGTGCGCTGCTGGCGATCCTCGCCCTCGCCGTCTTCCTGGCCTGCCTGACCTACAATCCGCAAGACCCCTCGTGGAACGACGCAGTGGGTGCGCTTGGCCCCGCCGTTCCCGGCACTCCGGCAGTGACCGACCCGCCGGTCAGCAATCCCTTGGGGCTGTTCGGCTCCCACACCGCCGATGTCATGATGCAGTCCCTCGGCCTCGCCGCCCTGCTCGCCCCCCTGGTGCTGTTTTCCTGGGGCTGGCGGCTGCTGCGCGAACGCCATCTGCCGGGCCGCTGGTGGTGGCGCCTAGCCGCCTTCCCGGCCAGCCTGATCCTGCTGGCCATGGCCTTCGAGTCGATTCCCAAGCCGGCATCCTGGCCGCTGGACAACAAGCTCGGCGGCTTCGTCGGCGATCTGGCCCTGAACGAGCTCGGGTTCTTCCTCGGCGCCCCGCTTTGGGCGCTGGCCCTCGTCGCCTTTTTGCTGGGCTTCGCGGCCCTGCTCTTCGCCCTCGGCCTGACGGCCGACGAATGGCGGGTGCTGCGCCGCTGCATCGCCTGGGTCTTCGGTGGCGCCCGGCGGGGCATCCGCCTGGCGGTGCAGCGCCAGGAGCGCCCGGCCGACGACGACGCCAGAGCGGCGCGGCGCCAGCGCCGGGAGCGTGTCGAACCCAGGCTGGACGAAGACGAGATGGACGTCGAGCCGGCCCCGGCCTGCGAGGCCTTCGCCCCGGAGGCGGCGGACGACGCCGAGCTGGTTGCCCCCAAGCCGCGCAAGGCGCGCCCGGGCAAACGCGCCAAGACCGCCGACCAGGGCCGCCTGGACCTCGGCCCCGCCGGCATCTACGAGCCGCCGCCCCTGAGCCTGCTCGACCTGCCCCAGGGCGCCGGCAAGGGCCAGGCCCTCAACCGAGACTCCCTGGAGAAGAACGCCCGCATCCTGGAGACCGTTCTGGAGGATTTCGGCGTACGCGGCGAGATCGTCAAGGTGCGCCCCGGCCCGGTGGTCACCCGCTACGACCTGGAGCCCGCGCCCGGCACCAAGACCAGCCGCGTGGTCGGCCTGGCCGACGATATCGCCCGCTCGATGAGCGCGGTTTCCGTGCGCGTGGCCGTGGTGCCCGGCGACAGCGTCATCGGCATCGAGCTGCCCAACGCCAAGCGCGACACCGTCTATCTGCGCGAGCTGCTGGCCGCCGAGGACTACGAGAAGAACAGCGGCAAGCTGGCCCTGGTGCTGGGCAAGGACATCGGCGGCAACCCAATCCTGGTGGACCTGGCGCGCATGCCCCACCTGCTGGTGGCCGGCACCACCGGCTCCGGCAAGTCGGTGGCCATCAACGCCATGATCCTCTCGCTGCTCTATCGGATGGGGCCGGAGCGCTGCAAGCTGATCATGGTCGACCCCAAGATGCTGGAGCTTTCGGTCTACGACGGCATTCCCCACCTGCTGGCCCCGGTGGTGACCGAGCCGAAGAAGGCCGTCGTGGCGCTGAAGTGGGCGGTGCGCGAGATGGAAGAGCGCTACCGCGCCATGTCGCGCATGGGCGTGCGCAATGTCGAGGGCTACAACGCCCGCGTCGAGGAGGCCCAGCGCAAGGGCGAGATCCTGACCCGCAAGGTGCAGACCGGCTTCGACCCGGAGACCGGCCAGCCGATCTATGAGGAGCAGCCCTTCGATCTGGAGCCGCTGCCGCTGATCGTGGTCATCGTCGACGAGCTGGCCGACCTGATGCTGGTGGCCGGCAAGGACGTGGAGGCGGCGATCCAGCGCCTGGCCCAGATGGCCCGCGCCGCCGGCATCCACCTGATCGTCGCCACCCAGCGCCCCTCGGTCGACGTCATCACCGGCACCATCAAGGCCAACTTCCCGACCCGCATCTCCTTCCACGTCACCTCCAAGATCGACAG
>JANQPZ010000228.1 GCA_028285215.1 Rhodovibrionaceae bacterium
GCCAGCAGTACGTCGAAGCCCTGAAGGCCTTCGCCGGCTCGCAGAACCAGAAGGTCCTGCTGATGCCGATGGAGGCGACGGGCGTGCTGGGCAGCCTGGCCGGCGTCGCGGAACTGCTGCGCGACAGCCTCACCGCCGAGGAGACGGCCGCAGGCGGGCGACGCCGCGGCCGCAGCGCCCTGCCCGCCTCCGGCACCCCCTCCGGCCCCGCAGCCGGCTGACCTTTCCCCGCGCCCGCGAGTCAGGCGGGCTTGTCACGGCGAGCGGCATGAGGTGAGCTGTCACGCGGGAGGACTGCAGAGGAGAGGCAGCGTGACCTTCGTTTGGTGGCATTGGCTGGCGCTCGGCCTGCTCCTGATCGGCGCCGAGTTTCTGGTCTCCGGGTACGTGCTGCTGTGGTTCGGTGTGGGCGCCCTGCTGGTCGGCCTGCTGCTGGCGGCCGCACCCGACCTGAGCCTTTCGTGGCAGATCATCACCTTCGCGACGACCGCCATTCTGGCCCTGGCCGCGTCGCAGATCTGGTTGCAGCGTTTCGGCGGCCGTGAGGAAGCGGCCAGCCTCAACCGACCCGACGACGGCTTGCCGGGCCGGGTCTTCCGCCTGGAAGACCCGATCGAGCACGGCATCGGCCAACTCTGGATCGGCGACGTGCACTGGCGCATTGCCGGTCCCGACCTGCCGGCCGGCAAGGAGGTCCGCATCCTGCGCTGGGACAACGCCGCCGCCGCCCTGACGGTCGAGCCGGTCGACAAGGACAACGCGACACAGGCGGCCGCCGGCGACTCAGGCACGGGAGCCTAGACGGTCACGGGGGCCTAGACAGTCAGGCGGCCAGAGCGGCCGCCTTGCCGAGCTGTTCGAGCAGACGGCGCACGCCGCGCATGCGCTGGGTGGGTGCGTCCCAGCTCCGCTTGTAGACCAGCTTGTGATCCGGGCGCAGCTTCACCGCGCCCGCCTGGGCCTGGATGAACTGCACCAGTCCCTGGGGATTGGCGAAGAGGTCGCCGCGGAAGGCGATCACCGCACCCTTCGGCCCGGCGTCGACCTTCTCCACGCCGGCGTCGCGGCAGAGTCGCTTGATCGCAATCACGTCGAGCAGGTTCTGCACCTCGTCCGGCAAGGGACCGAAGCGGTCCACCAGCTCGGCCGCGAAGGCGTCGATCTCGGCCTTGTCCACCAGTTGGGACAGCCGCCGATAGAGCCCCAGGCGAACGTGCAGGTCAGGGACATAGACCTCGGGGATCAACACGGCCGTGCCCAGGTTGATCTGCGGCGTCCAGGTCTCGCCGGCGCCGGTCCCGCCCCCCGCCTCCTGCGTCTCGCCGCCGCGCTCGCGGGCCGCGGCCACCGCCTCCTCCAGCATCTGCTGATAGAGCTCGATGCCGACCTCGCGGATATGGCCCGACTGCTCCTCGCCCAGCAGGTTGCCGGCACCGCGGATATCCAGGTCGTGGCTGGCCAGGGTGAACCCGGCGCCGAGGGTGTCGAGCGTCTGCATCACATGCAGCCGCTTCTCGGCCGCCGTCGAGAGGATGCGGCCCGGCGGCAGGGTGAGATAGGCGTAGCCGCGCTGCTTGCCCCGGCCGATGCGCCCGCGCAGCTGATAGAGCTGCGACAGGCCGAACATGTCGGCGCGGTGGATCACCATCGTGTTGGCGGTCGGGATATCGAGCCCCGACTCCACGATGTTGGTCGAGAGCAGCAAATCGAACTTGCGGTCGACGAAGGCGGTCATGGTTTCTTCCAGCCGGCTCGGCGCCATCCGGCCATGCGCCACCGCCACCTTCACCTCGGGCACCAGCTTGGCGAGGCGCTCGCGCAGGTCGTCCAGGTCCTCGACCCGCGGACAGACGTAGAAGATCTGGCCGCCGCGATGGTACTCGCGCAGCACCGCCTCGCGCACCACCACCGGATCGTAGGGCAGGACGAAGGTGCGCACCGCCAGACGGTCGACCGGCGGCGTGGCGATCAGGCTCATCTCCTTCACCCCGGACAGCGCGAGCTGGAGCGTGCGCGGGATCGGCGTCGCGGTCAGCGTCAGCACGTGGACCTCGGCGCGGAGCTGCTTCAGCCGCTCCTTCTGCTTGACGCCGAAGTGCTGCTCCTCGTCCACGATCATCAGGCCGAGGTCTTTGAACTTCACGGAGTTGGACAGCAGCGCATGGGTGCCGACCACGATGTCGACGGTCCCGGCCTCCAACTCCTTCTTCACCTTCGTCGCGTCTTTCGGCGTTACCAGGCGGCTGAGCTGCGCCACGCGCACCGGCAGGCCGGCGAAACGCTCCTTCACCGTGGCGAAGTGCTGGCGTGCCAGCAGCGTCGTCGGTACGGCGATGGCGACCTGATGGCCGTTGAGGGACGAGACGAAGGCCGCGCGCAGCGCGATCTCGGTCTTGCCGAAACCGACGTCGCCGCAGACCAGCCGGTCCATCGGCTTGCCCGAGTTGAGATCGGCCAGGGTTTCCTCGATGGCACGCAGCTGATCGTCGGTCTCGGGATAGGGGAAGCGTGCGGCGAACTCTTCGTAGAGCCCTTCCGGGCGCGGCACCGACTCGGCCTGGCGCAGCTCCCGCTCGGCCGCGATCTTGATGAGCTGGTCGGCGATCTCACGGATGCGGTCCTTGACCTTGGCCTTGCGCGCCTGCCAGCCGCCCTGCCCCAGGCGATCCAGCTCGACCGTGCCCTCCTCGCCGCCGAAGCGCGAGAGCACCTCGATGTTCTCGACCGGTACGTAGAGCTTGTCGCCGCCGTGGTAGATCACCCGCAGGCAATCGTGCGCGGCGCCGCCGATGTCCAGCGTCTCCAGCCCGACATAGCGGCCGATGCCGAAGTCGACATGCACGACGTGATCGCCCTCGGCCAAGGTCGAAACCTCGGTCAGGAAGTTCTCCGGCCGCCGGCGGCGCGCCTGGGTCCGGGCGATCCGCTCGCCCAGAACGTCGGTCTCGGTCAGCACCGTCAGGTCGGCCGTCCCGAAGCCCCGCTCCAGGCTCAGCGCCACCAGCCCCAGCGTCCCGGCCGGAAGCTGACGGGCCGCACCCCAGGTCTCGACCGGCGTTTGCGGCGTCACCCCGTGATCGGCCAGCACGTGGGACAGGCGGTCCCGGCTGCCGCGGGAGTAGCCGACCAGCAGCACCTGGCGCCCGGCCGCCTGCTCGGCGGCGACGTAGTCCTTGACCGCATCGTAGAGCTGGGACTCCCCGGCCGTGCGCTCGGCGGCGAAGTCGGGCGCCCGCCGTCCCCCCGCATCGGCGGTGTCGGCGATTCCCTCCGGGGCGGCGAAGGGCGAGAAGTCGGCCGTCGCTTCGGCCTGCAGCCGCCGTCCCCACTCCTCCGCCGTCAGATACAGAGCGTCCGGCGGCAGGGGATGATAGACGCCGCCGGTCGCCGCCTCGGCGCGGCCGAGGCTCTGGCGCGCATCGTAGAAGTCGGCGACGGTCTCCAGCCGGGTATCCTTGGTTTCCTCCGCCTGATGATCCAGCGTCACCCGCGCGCCCGGCAGGTAGTCGAACAGCGTGTCCAGCCGCTCGTAGAAGAGCGGCAGCCAATGCTCCATGCCGGGATGGGGCCGGGCCGCGCTGACGGATTCGTAGAGCGGATCGCCGCCGCTCTGGGCGCCGAAGGCGCGGCGGTAGCCGCTGCGAAAACGCTCGATGCTGTCGGTCTCGAGCAGCACCTCGCTGACCGGCCGCAGGCTGAGGCGTTCCGCCTTGCCGCTGGAGATCTGGCTCAGCGGATCGAAGCTGCGGATCGACTCCAGCTCGTCGCCGAAGAAGTCCAGGCGCAAGGGCAGCTCCGCGCCCGGCGGAAAGACGTCGAGCAGACCGCCGCGCAGGGCGTACTCGCCCGGCTCCCCCACGGTTTCCACGCGCAGATAGCCGTTGTCGGCGAAGAAACGCGTCAGCCGTTCGACCGCGACCCGGTCGCCGGGCTTGGCCTCCAGGGCACGGTCGGCCAGGACCTCGCCCGGCGGCACCCGCTGCATCAGCCCGTTGACGGTGGTCACCACGACCAGGCCGCCGGGCCCCGGCGGCCCGCCGAGCAAGCGGCTGAGGGTGGCCAGCCGCCGCGCGACTCGACCGACGGCGCCTCGAGGCGCAGCGCGCCGAGCTCGTGGCCCAGCGCGACGAGGCGACCGCGACCCTCGAGCTCGCCCGCCTGCGCGACCGGCGCGCACAGCGACTGATTCGCGAGGACGTCGTGTCCACGCAGCGGGCCGACGACGCTCGACTCGAACGCGCCGCGCGACGCGCCGCGCTGGCCCGCGTGGAAGCGGCGATCGAACGGATCGACGTTGACCTGCGCAAGTCCACCCTTCGCGCGCCCTTCTCGGGACGCGTCGCACGGCGCTTCGTCGACGTCGGCGAGGT
>JANQPZ010000232.1 GCA_028285215.1 Rhodovibrionaceae bacterium
GCCTCGCCCGCGGCCGTCTGCTCGACAGCTCCAACGCTGTCGGACCGGTCGCCGGTGTCGCTTTCGGCCTGGAGAGATTCAGCCTGCGGGGAGTCGGACCCTGCCGTGTCCGGCGATGGCACAGTCTCGGCGGCGGACGCCGTTTGCGGTTCCCTGCCGTCGGGCCGCAGCAGATCGACCACGACGCGCGGGCCATCGGCGAAGGCGCGCACCCGTGTACCCGGCAGGTACTGCAGCGCCACAGAGAGCTTGCCGTCGACACGCCTGTCCTCGAAACGTCGCAACAGGCTGGGCGGATCGGCCTGCAGCCGGCTGACATCGAGACGCGCTGGCCGCTCGAACACCACGCGCGCGCCGCTTGCATCCTGTTCGACCTGGTAGCCGACGGGAGCCGGCCAGTCGAACACCAGGCGCTCGAACGCCGTATGCTCGCCCACCCGCACGCGCACTTCCGGCAAGGACTGGGGTTGGGACTGGGGCTGAGCTTGGGGTTGGGGTTGCGCCTGAGCCTGGGCTGAGGGTTCGGACGCGGATGGAGGCGTGTCGGCGGGTACCGCCGCGGGCAGACGGGCCGTTGCGGCCGCGGCGGCAGGTGCCGGCACGGCGGACACTTGCGAGGCGTCCTGCAGCAGATCCACCACGACCTTGGTGTCGAGTCTGAAGGTCTCCAACCCGAAGGCCCGCGTCAGGTCGAACGTCAGGCTGCGCCCGTCCTCGGAACGCCGGACCGTCTCCAGGTAGCGGAACAGATGCCGCTCGGCCGAGCTGGTATCGAATTCGGTGGCGCGGTCGAACGTCACGATCAGCCTGCCGTCTTCGATGGTCGCGCCGTACTCGACAGGCGATGTCCAGTCGAAGACCAGTCGGCCGAAGTCCGCGTGTGCACCGCCACGCACGGCCACACGCTCCTGCGCACTGGCGCTTCCGGCAGCGACCAGAAGAAGCGCGGCGAGAAGAAGGCGGAGGCGCATCACGGCTCTCCCGCGCGCTCATGGATCAGGAGTTCGACACGGCGCGCCAGCGCCATAGCCTCCGCCCGTTCCAGTCCCCTCGGCAACTCATCGAACCGCGTCTCCCCATAGCCCAGCACCGTTAGCTCTCCCTCGACCCCAGCGGCCCTCAGCAGGGCTGCCACCGCCGCCGCCCTGCCGAGCGACAGTTCCCAGTTCGACTCGAAGGGTCCGTTGCGGATTGCCGTCGGGTCGGCGTGCCCGGCCACCTCGACAACGTTGTCGATATGCCGCAACAGCCCGCCCAGTTCGAACAGGCTCGCGCGGGCCTCCGCCTGCGGCGTGGTCGTGCCGGGGGCAAACAGCAGCTCGCTCGGCAAGGAAACGCTGAGATGATCGAGCTTCCGCTCGACGAGCGCATTACTCAGCGACGGCAGCTCGTCCAGACGGCTTTCCAGCAGCGTCGCCAGGTAGTCCAGATTGGCGCCCGGCGCCGTGCGGACGTCCGGCATATCCAGAAGCTCGACCGGCTTCGGCGTAGCCGTCGGGCCGATCCGCTGGAGATGTTGCGCCAGGCTCTCGGTCAGATCCTGCCAAGCGGCCGCCTGCACCGACATCATGGCAAACAGCATGACGAAGAAGGTCAGCAACAAGGCCACCAGATCGGCAAAGATGACCATCCAGGCCTGGCGGCCGGTCCGCGGCGCAGACAGGGCGGCTGCGGCCTCCGGCAGCGGCGGGATGGTGTGGCGAGGAGTCACCGCGTCTCTCCGACATCGGCGGATCCCGGGAGATCGAAGGCCCGAAGGACAAGGCGGGTGCTGCCCTCCAATCCCGGAACCAGGCCGACCGACAGCCGATTGGCGGGCACGCCGCGGCGATCGAGATCCCGCGCCAACACGCCGGCCCGGCGCAGCGCCAGATCCGAAGGTTCGGACGCGATCCGCGACAGCTCGTCTCGCGGCACGCCGATCACGACTTCGAGCTGAAAGTCGACGTCCTCGGGCCGCTCCGGCCCGAGGGCGCGGGCCAGTCGACTGAACAGGACGGCCGGTCCAGCCTGAAGCTGAGGCTGATCGGCGCGAAACAGGCTGTCCGTGGGCAGCTCGATCCGCAGCTCTCCCGGAACGTTCTTGCGCTCGACCCGCGCGACCGGGAGCGTCGAGGAGAACAGGTTTCGGATCCGCGCGGCCAGACGCGCACTGCCGGGGATCGGACCAAGCGCCGCATCCGTCAGCGAGACGTCCTCGCTCGTCACGATCTGGCCGTCGAAAGCCTCGTTGACCGAGCCGACGACCATCTGGACCTTGTTCTGCTCAAAGTCGGAAATCGCGGTCATCAGAATGAAGAAGGCCAGCAGCAACAGCTGGAGGCTGAGCAGCGCGACAATGTTGGGGTCGGACCCGACCTTGCTGTCCTGGCGCCGGAGCGGGCGCATGACCCCTCCGTGGCGTTAGTCGAAGCTGGCGAGCAGCGCGTCGATATCGTCCTGGCTGATGGCGGCTTCCGCGGCCTGCGGCCCGTTCATCAGATCCGCGTCGGAGAGAGGCGCGTCGGTCTTCGGCTTCTCCGCCTTGGCACGTGCGGCATCGATCTGACTGTCTTGACCGAAGGCGCCCAGCAACGCGTGCACCTTCTCTTCGATCTGGGTCAAGGTGGTCACGACCTTCTTGATCCGCTGGCCGGTGATGTCCTGGAAGCCGCAGGCCTCGTAAACCTGGGTGACCGCGTCGACGACCGTCTCGGAGACCTCGCGCGGCATCTGATCGGTCAGGTTTTCGATGGTCTCCACCGACTCCATGATCGTGTTGGTGGCGTTCTCGGTCGCGCCGATCACCGCCTCCAGCTCCTCACCGGCGACCGGGAGGTGCTCCGCGGTGATCTCGTCGGGACGCAGGGACGCGATTTCTTCGCGCGCACGCTGAATGTAGATCGCGAGCTGCTCGATCTCTGCGTAGAGCTTCAAGTTGACCGAGGAGAGATCGCCGTCGGCCGAGGTCATGATCGCCTCGACCACGTCGACCAGATCCTTCGGATCGATGCCGGGATGCCGTCGGCCGAACTCGGCGAGACGCATCTCCAGATCGCTTTGCTGGGCCCTGGCGGTCATGCGCCGGCCTCCCTGCGCCTGTGATCAGAAGTGGCCGATGACGGCGCTAAGCTTGGTCTTGAGAGTCGCGGCGTTGAAGGGCTTCACGATGTAGTTGGTTACACCGGCCTGCTTGGCAGCCACCACGTTCTCGGTCTTGCTCTCGGCGGTAATCATCACGAAGGGCAGGTTCGAAAGCTGGCCGTCCGCGCGCACCTCTTTCAGGAGCTGCAAACCGCTCATCGGCTCCATGTTCCAGTCGGAGATCACCAGAGAGTAGCTCTTGTCGCGCAGCTTCTGCAGCGCCATCGAGCCGTCGGTGGCCTCGTCGACGTTGTCAAACCCGAGCTGCTTGAGCAGATTGCGGATGATCCGAAGCATCGTCTTGTAATCGTCGACGATCAGGATCGGCATATTCATGTCGACGGCGCTCATAGTCCTTCTCCTGAAGCAAACTTCGGGTCTGGCCTGCGCCGTTCGACCCGAAAGGTTGGTCACAATCGACGAAGCTACCGGTCCGGTCTTAATGTCAGGTAAAAACGCTTCGTTTTTCGTAGCTTACTCTGGTATGCGCGCGCAGCGTCAGGCTACTCGCGCGGCAATGGCAGCTCGCGCCGCTGCGCCAACTCGATCGTCACCGCCTTCGCCTTGGCCGGGTTCATCTCGGCGAGGATCGGAGCGGTTCTGCGCTCTTTCATGTTCTCCACGACATCCAGCAGAACCGCCATCTCCAGTTCCTCGAAGATCCGGGCGGCGTCCTTGGGCTTCATGGTCTCATAGATCTTGACGAGCGAGTCGAGCTGAGCCTGTTCCTGCTCGTCGTGCTGCACCAGCAATTCTTCGATGGTTGCCTGCAGCTCCTCGAGCTCGGCGATCTTCTGTTCGATCCGGGTTTCCGCCGCGGTCAGCAGCGCTTCGCGAGTCTCAAATTCGGCTTCGCGCCGGTCCAGTTCGGCCCGCCGCTCCGACAGGGCTTGCAGCAGCTCGATCTCGCTGTCCGTGAGGGCGAAGGGGTCGGTCGGCAGAGCGCTGAGCAGCGTTGAGGTCTCGACCTGTGCAGCGCCCTCCGCGTCCGCAGCCGGCAGCCCGTCCGCAGAGGCCTCGGACGACTCCGCCGCGGGCTCGGTCGCACTGGGGAAAGGATCGATCGGCGCCGCGGTCGGCGGAGCCTCCTGAGCGACGGCCGTGACGCCTTCGCGCAGCGCCTCCAGCCGAAAGCCCAGAGTGATCACCGCGACGGCGATCACAAGGGGGAGCAGACGAACACGCATCTTCACGATCTCACGTCCTTCCTGGAACCGGTCAACGCACGCGGTCGAGCGTGCGGAGCAACTGAGCCTCGGGCGAGTCGACGGCGCTCTCGCTTGCGGCCGCCGCCGGCGCCGAAGCTCTGGCGTCGGTCTTCTTGATCGACGCGCTGACGTCGTGTTCGAGACGATCGGCCAGACGCCCGCCCCGATCGATCATGAAAGCCAGATCGTCGGCCAGTTTGCGCGCCTCCTCGACCCGGGCTTCCGCCGCCGACACGCGCTCGTCCAGCGTGCCGCTGGCCTGCTCGGCCCGCTCGTGCAGGGCCGTCACGCCTTGTTCGGCCTGCTGTGTCGCTTCGGCAAACTCGCGGATCAGGCTTTCCATTTCGGTCCGCGAGTTCCGCAGCTCGGTCAGCTTGCGATTGAGAATGACGGCGTAGGTGATCGTCGCCGTCAGCAAGGCAGCCAAAGCGCCGTCGAAGATCAGGGAGAAGCTCATGCGTCGTCCTCGACATCGGTTTGGCGGATCAGCTTGTCGGCGATGCGCACGGCAATCTGACCGTTGCGCCGGCCCATGTTGCCGTTGAACATCGCCGCCTCGCCGCAATGCAGATCGACCTTGGAGTCCGGGCTGCTGTTCAGCTCCAACCGGCTGCCGACGGTCCAGTTGAGAATGTCGCCCAGCTTCAGTTCGACGGTATCGAGCACACCCTGGAGATGGACCTCGGTCTGCCAGAGCTCCGCAGTCAGGTGGCCTTCCCAGATCGAGTCCCGCCCGAACTTCTCGCCCATGAACATCTGCAGCAGCAGCTCGCGCACCGGCTCGATGGTGGCGTAGGGCAGCACCAGTTCGATGCGGCCGCCGCGATCTTCCATGTCGATGCGCAGTTTGGTGACGATGGCGGCGTTGCCGTGGCGGGCGATGGCGGCGAAACGGGGGTTGGTCTCGAGCCGCTCGAAGCGGAAGGTCACCGGGGAGAGCGGGTCGAAGGCAGCCGAGAGGTCGGAGAGCACGACATGCATCATCCGCTCGACCAGGTTCCGCTCGATCGTCGTGTAGGGCCGGCCCTCGATGCGCATGGCCGCGGTGCCGCGTCGGCCGCCGAGCAGCACGTCGACGATCGAATAGATCAACGCACTGTCGACCACCATCAGGCCGTAGTTGTCCCATTCCTCCGCCTTGAAGACGGCCAGCATGGCCGGAAGCGGAATGGAGTTGAGGTAGTCGCCGAAACGCGCCGAGGTGATGTTGTCGAGACTGACCTCGACGTTGTCCGACGTGAAGTTGCGCAGCGAGGTCGACATCATGCGCACAAGCCGGTCGAATACGACCTCGAGCATCGGCAGACGCTCGTAGGAGACCAAGGCCGAGTTGAGAATCGCCTTGATACCGTGGCCGTCTTCGTCGCTGCCGTCGCCGTCGTCGACCCCGAGCAGCGAGTCGATCTCGCTCTGATCGAGAACCCGTGACGAACCGCCGCCCATGGCCGCGGCCATGGGATCGTCTTCGTCCTCGCCGCCCTCTTCCGCGTCGGCCATGGCCTCCCATTCGGCCATCATGGCCTCCTGATCGACCTCTTCCTCTGCCATCTCCTGCCCTTCTTCGTCGGCCATATCTGGACCTCGCCGATCTGCCGCGCCGCTTTACTGCACGAGCATCTGCTTGAAGAGAACGTCACGTACTTCGACGGGATGGACGGCGGCGTTAACCCGCAGCAGAAGCTCCTCGCGCAGGCGGTGCAGTCCGGCGGAGCCGCTCAGGTCCTCGATCCGCAGCTCGCGCAGATACACCTGAAAGGAGTCGACGATCCGCGGCTGCATCTCCTCGATGCGCGCGATGTCCTGGTCCGACGTCAGCTCGAGCGCGACCGACAGCTTGAGGAAGCTGGCCCGGCGTCCACCGGTGTTGAGGTTGACGAGCATGTCCGGCAGATCGTGAAAGACCGCCACATGCGGTTCCCCCGGCTCTTCGGTCTGCTCCTCGACCTGCTCTTCCGCCGCGGTTTCCTCGCCGCCGCCGAACACGCCCATGAAGTAGGCGCCCGCCCCACCGCCGATCAGCAGCAGCAACGGCACGACCACGAAGAGAACCAGCTTCTTTCCGCTGAGGCCGCCCTTGCGTGGCCGCGCCTCGACTTCGACGTCTTCGCCCAGATCGTCGATCGCCTGTTCGGCCATGACCTCGGCCCATCCTTCATCCTGAAACCCGGCAGCCTGTTCCGCCGGCGACGTAGAAGGTCACCCTAGGGGTCGGCTGGTTAACAGGCCGTTGACCGCAGGCAGAGACGTCCTTCTTCACGGGCAAAACTTGCCGGGCATTCAAGGCAAGCCGCTCTCCACGACGCCCCCTCTCCGTCAAACCCGGCAGTTTGCCTGGTCAAAGGCGTTTGGCACGGGATCTGCATCGGAGTGGGCGCCCGACAGGTCGCGACGCAATGACGATCCGCGGGCGCTAGACGAAAGTCGAAGACTGGACGGAAGAAAGCTCAATCGATGGAAACCCCCGGTTACATCGCCTTATCGCGTCAGATGGTCTTGCGCCGTCAGCTGGACGTGATCGCCAACAACATCGCCAACATGGACAGCCCCGGCTACCGCGGCGAGTCCATGATGTTCGTCGAGTATCTGGCCGACACCAAGGACAAGGTGCCGGCCGGCCTGCGCAAGATCTCCTACGTTCAGGACATCGCATCGGTGCGCGACCTGAGCGAGGGCGCCAAGACGGTCACGGACAACCCGCTGGACCTGGCAATCAACGGCAACGGCTACTTCGCGATCGAAAGCGAGAACGGCGAACGCTACACGCGGAACGGCGCCTTCATGCTGGACGGCGACGGTCAGATTGTCACGACGTCCGGCCTGCCGCTGCTGAACGACAACGGGCAGCCGATGGTGATACCGCCCTCGGCGGGCCGGATCGACGTCGCCCGCGACGGCACCGTCTCCTATCACGACCAGGAAGGCGGCGACGTCGTCGAGGTCGGACGGATCCAGATCGTTCAGTTCGAGAACGAGTACGCCCTCAAGAAGGATGCCCAGCTAATGTTCCGCGCCGACGGACAAGAGCCTCTGCCGGCCGAGGACGCCGAGATCCTGCAGGGCTTCATCGAGAAATCCAACGTCAAAGGCGTGGTCGAGATGACCAGGCTGATGCAGACCGTCAACAGCTACCAGTCGGCCGGACGGGTCGTGGAAGCCGAGCACGAACGCCAGCGCCGGGCGATTCAGACCCTGGCCGGCCGCTCGGCCTAAGCCGCCGCCAGCAAACGACTGTGACACGGGAGAATAAACCATGAGATCCCTAAGCATCGGCGCCACGGGCATGCTGGCGCAGCAGATGAACGTGGAGGTGATCTCCAACAACATCGCCAACATGAACACCACCGGCTACAAGCGCGGCCGGACGGAGTTCCACGACCTGCTCTACCAGGACCTTCGCCGGGTCGGCTCCGCCTCCTCGGATGCCGGAACCATCGTCCCCTCGGGCGTTCAGGTCGGTCTCGGCGTGAAGGCGGCTGCGGTCTACCGCATCACCGAGCAGGGCAACATCATGATCACCGACAACACCTTCGATGTTGCGGTGAACGGCAAGGGCTACTTCCAGGTCGAGCTTCCCAGCGGCGACACGGGCTACAGCCGCGCCGGATCCTTCCAGCTCTCGCCCGACGGCGACCTCGTGACGCCCGACGGATATCTGGTGCAGCCCGGGATCACCATCCCGCTGGACGCCGCCGGCGTGACGATCAATGCCAGCGGCGAAGTCTGGGTGGACATCCAGGGACAGGTGGCCCCGACCAACGTCGGTCAGCTGGAGCTGGCGACCTTCGCCAACGAGGCGGGCCTGGAGGCGATCGGCGACAACCTCTTCCTGGAAACCGCCGCCTCGGGCGCCGCCAATGTCGCCTCACCGGGCACGGAAGGCTTCGGCACCATTCTCCAGGGCGCCCTGGAAACCTCCAACGTCAACGTGGTGCAGGAGATTACCAACCTGATCACCGCCCAGCGCGCCTACGAAATGAACTCCAAGGTCATCCAGGCCTCCGACGAAATGATGCGCAGCGTCTCCCAGATGCGCTGACGCCTGCTGGACAAGGAGCAGAGCCATGACCGAGAAGACATCCCGTCCGTCCCGCATCACCAGGGCCCGCCGCCGCTTCCTGCGCGGCAGCGCCGCCGCCGCCAGCCTCATCGCGAGCCCCTTCGCCGCCGCGTCGGCCCTCGCCGCCGACCTGCCGCCGTCCGACACGGCGGTCCAGACGGCCGCCGCGCCCATCGCGCTGAAGCCGCAGGTGACGATCGACAGCGACCTGGTGCACCTCGGCGACCTCTTCCACGGCGATGTCGCCAAGGCCGACATCCCGATCGCGCGGGCACCCGCCCCCGGCCAGCAGATCGAACTGCAGGCCCAGTGGTTGTGGTCCGTCGCACGCGCCTACGGCGTCGCCTGGCAGCCCCGCTCCACCCTGGAGACGGTCACGCTGACCCGCGAGTCCTACCTGCTGGATGCCGCGCGGCTGGAGGACCTGCTGCTCGACGGCCTGGGACAGCGGGGCATGGACCCGTCGCGCTTGGCGGTGCAGCTGGACAACCCGCGCTTTTCCCAGCATCTGCCGACCAGCGTGGCCGGCCGGCTGGAGCTGGGGCAGATCAACCAGGATCCGCGCAGCGGCCGCTTCACCGCGGACCTGCGCGCACCGACCGAGGACGGCCGCCTGCTGCGTGTCGCGGTCAGCGGCCGCCTGATGGAGATGATGGAGGTTCCCGTCCTGTCGCGCCGCATGGCCCCCGGCGAGGTGATTGCCGCCCGCGACATCTCCTGGACCAGCATGCAGGCCGACCGCGTCGCCGCCAACGTGGTGACCGATGCCGCCGATCTGCTCGGCACCAGCCCGCGCCGCGGCCTGCGCGCCGGGCAGGCCATACGCATCAGCGAAGTCGGCGACCCCATTCTCGTCGGGAAGAATCAGATGGTGCTGCTTCGGGTCCAGACGGCGGCGATGCAGCTCACCGCCCAGGGCCGCGCTCTGGAAGAGGGCGCGCGCGGCGAAACCATCCGCGTGATCAACACAAAGTCCAACACGGTTGTGACCGGCACGGTGACCGATGCCGGCCTGGTGATGGTCACGCCGCTGAACGCCACCATCGGCAACTGATGCCGATCGCCAAGGAGCCCGCAAAGGGCCGACTTCAGGACGGAAAGGACAGACCCATGACGACAAGAGTCACCGCCCCTTCGAGCGCAGGATCCCGCCCTCGCGGCCTCACGATCCTCGGGCTCGCCACGCTCGCCCTGATGCTGTCGGGCTGCAACATGCTGACCCGCCTGTCGGAGGTCGGCGCGGCACCGGAGATGAGCAGCATCCAGAACCCGGCGCTCTATCACGGCAACGAGCCCGTCGCGGTACCGATGCCGCGGCCGGTGGCCCTCGACTTTCAGGCCAACTCGCTCTGGCGGCCCGGCAGCCGCGCCTTCTTCAAGGACCAGCGGGCAACCCAGGTCGGCGACATCCTGACGGTGGTGATCGACATCGACGACAGCGCCGAACTCTCGAACTCCTCGGAGCGCTCCCGCGAGAGCGGCGAAAGCGCCGGTCTCGGCGGCTTCCTGGGCTTCGAGGACGAGCTGGATAAGATCTTCCCGGATGGCGTCGACAACGAGAACCTCGTCGATGCGCAGGCGGATTCCGTGAGCCGGGGCAACGGAACCATCGACCGCGAAGAGGACATCGAAGTGCGTGTCGCCGCCATGATCACGCAGGTCCTGCCGAACGGAAACCTGGTGATCGCCGGCCGCCAGGAAACCCGGGTCAACTTCGAGCTGCGCCAGCTTCAGGTGACCGGCATCATCCGGCCCGAGGACGTGACCTCGACCAACACGGTGAGCTTCGACCAGATTGCCGAGGCCCGTATCAGCTACGGCGGCCGCGGTCATCTCTCCGACGTGCAGCAGCCGCGCTACGGCCAGCAGATCTACGACATCATCTTCCCGTTCTAACCGGACAGAAACGGGGGATTCCGAATTTCCGAGCGACCTTCCGTCCCGCTTGGTTCACTCGGCCGGCTGCACAACCGCAGCCGGCCCTTTTCTTTCGGCAGAGGCCGTTCTGTCTGCAGAGGCGGCCGCGGCAGCCTAGCCAGGCCGGCCGGTCTGCCGGGCAGCCTTCGCGCGGCAGCCCGACCGTCAATCGTCGCGCTGCGTGCGTTCCATGCGCTCGTGACGCTCCTGGGCCTCGATCGAAAGCGTCGCGATCGGCCGCGCTTCCAAGCGCTTGATCGAGATCGGTTCGCCGGTGTCCTCGCAGTAGCCGTACTCGCCGTCCTCGATCCGCTGCAGGGCGGCATCGATCTTGGAGATCAGTTTGCGCTCGCGGTCGCGGGTGCGCAGCTCCAGCGAGCGGTCGGTTTCCAGCGAGGCCCGATCCGCGATGTCCGGCTCGGCCAGGCTGCCTTCCTGCAAGTGGTTGATCGTCTCGCCCGACTCCCGCAGCAGCTCGGCCTTCCAGTTCAACAACTTGCGCCGGAAGTACTCTTGCATCTTGGGGTTCATGAACGCTTCGCGCTCACTAGGACGGTAATCGGGTTCAAGAGTGACCGTCGTCATGCCACCTGCCTGCTCATCGACTCGCTAAGGGGCCAGAACCGGCGCGGAGTATATGCAAAAAGCCGATTGCCACAAGCGACGTAATGCGCGCTGCCGTCACAGCTCATTCGATTGAAAAATAAGCACTATTCGCAGTGGGGTCTAAGATGCCCCGCGGCGGTTCGGCGGCAAGTCGCGGTTTCGGAGCGGTCAGCGGCCCAGCTTCGCCAGTTCGACAGCCGCCCGCGTCTCGATTTCGGCCAGCACCTGCTCGACCCGACGGTCCTCGGATTGCGGGCGCGCCTCGCCGAGCAGAACCTGGAGGCGCCGCAGCCCGGCCAGCGGGATACGCCCCAGCAGCAGGCCGACGCGCACGCGGTCCAGTTCGTCGAGCAACTGCTCGCCGCGCTTGCGCGCCTTGGCGCGACCGGACAGCGCGTCCGGCGCCTGCTGCAAGGTCAGCAGAGCGTCCAGCGCCGCCACGCCAGGCGCAGCGGCCGTATGGGCTGCCGGCTCGCTTCCGCCGGTCAGGGCATCGGCAAAGGCGGAACCGGCCGCCCCGCTCTGCTCCTTGCGCTTGACCGACTGGGTGCGCGGGCCCCTCAGGGGATCAATTTTCATCGTATCCGTTTGTCTCCCGTGACCGTCGAAGACTGCGCGAATCGCGGTTAAGCGCACGTTAAGCACTTGCCGCCGGGCGGAAAATATTGCCGTCCGGCAAGGACGGCACGGGCGGAAAAGGCGTCTGCAGCGCCGGTGTCGCAGGAAAATCTCTATGAAAATCAGTGCGTTCGGCTGAATTCTCGAGTTGGCACGGCTTTCGCATCTGTAAGCGCGATAACAGGCAGCCCAACAAGCGCCGGAATTGATCGGGACGATACGGAAAGCTCACGGAAACCATGCCAAAGACCTCGACCGCCACCTGCCGATCCGCCCTGCGCAGCCTGTTTCCGCTGCTGGCCGCCGCCATCGTGCTGCTGCTCGCACAGCCGGCTGCGGCACAGTCGCGCATCAAGGATATCGCGGAGTTCGAAGGTATCCGCGACAACCTGCTGGTCGGCTACGGTCTGGTCGTCGGGCTCAACGGCACCGGCGACGATCTGGGCAGCGCGGTCTTCACCCGCGAGAGCCTGATCGGAATGCTGCAGCGCCTCGGCGTCAATGCCCGCAGCCAGGACCTGGACACGGACAACGTGGCGGCCGTGATGGTCACCGCGAACCTGCCGCCCTTCGCGCGCCAAGGCACGCGCATCGATATCAGCGTCTCGGCCCTCGGGGATGCGGGAAGCCTGCTGGGCGGCACGCTCCTCGTCACCCCGCTGGTCGGTGCCGACGGCGAGGTCTACGCCGTGGCCCAGGGAGCGCTGGCGGTCGGGGGCTTCGAGGCGCAGGGCGCGGCCGAGCAGGTTACCCGGGGCGTGCCGACCACCGGCCGGATCGCCGCCGGGGCCATCGTCGAACGCGAAATCGAGTTCGATCTGGCGAGCATGAACAGCGTCCAGATCAGCCTGCGCAACCCGGATCTCACCACGGCCCGGCGGATTGCCGAGGCAATCAACGGCTTTACCGGCCTTCCCGCCGCCCGCGCGGCCGACCCCGGCACCGTCAACGTCGCGGTTCCGCCGACCTACAGCGGCGATACGGTGGCGCTGATGACCGACATCGAGCAGCTGCC
>JANQPZ010000262.1 GCA_028285215.1 Rhodovibrionaceae bacterium
CCCACATGCTCCGCCACGATGGCCACGTCCAGACGGCCGGAGACGACGTCGTTCATCAGCGCCTGGGAGAAGCCCACGGTCAGGCTGTAGGTGAGCTGCGGATAGGCCTCGCGCAGGTCGGCGATGGCGCGCGGCAGCAGGCCGAAGGTGCAGGTGCGCAGCGCGCCGATGTTGAGCGTTCCGGTCACGCCCTTGCCGGTGATGTCGGCGCGGGTGTCCTCGACGATCTGGAGGATGCTGCGGGCCGCCTGCAGGAGTTGCACGCCCTTGGCGTTCAGCGCGGGCGGACGGCGGGAGCGATCGAACACCGCCACGCCGATCTCCTTCTCCAGCGCGGCGATCTGCTGGCTGACGGCGGAGGGGGTCAGGTTCACCTTGCGCGCGGCGGCGGCGAAATTGCCCTCCTCCGCGATGGCGAGCAGGGTCTGAAGCTGCCGTGTGTCCATGGCTTCAAATTAAGTTTTTCTGAATTAATAAACAAGCGTTTCGCGCTTTAATAAGAAATAATGCACGTTACAGTGGGTCGTATGACAAGACCGAAAAACGGTCATGCAGGAACAGGAGTCGAGGCTATGAAAGTGCTACGCAGCATGTTTGCCGCCGTCGGAGCGGTGGCCGGGACGCTCGGCGTCCTCATGACGCCGCTCGCCGCGCAGGCGGACTATCCCGAGAAGCCGGTCGAGTTCATCGTGCCCTGGGGACCCGGCGGCGGCAGCGACACGCTGATGCGGATCGTCGCCAACAATATCGAGCCCTTCCTCGGGCAGCCCATGCCGGTCATCAACATGCCCGGCGTCGGCGGCACGGTCGGTCTGGCCGAAGCCTCCCGGCGCACGGCGGACGGCTACACCATCAGCCAGGTGCACGAAGGCCTGCTGGTGGCCAACGAGACCGGCCTGACCGAGCTGAACTGGGACGATTTCGACCCCATCGCCCTGATGACGGTCTCCCCGCAGTTCCTGGTCGTCAATGCCGAGCGGCCCTACAAGACCTTCGAGGAGTTCGTCGCCTATGCCCGGGAGAACCCCGGCGAGATCACCATGGGCGTCACCCTGGGCGGCGTGCCGCATCTGCATGCGGCCATGATCGAAGACGCCTTCGGCATCGAGTTCTCCTACGTCGGCTACGAGGGGACGGGCGAACGCATCCGCGCCCTGGTCGGCGGCAACCTCGATGCCGCGATCGGCGACATCGCCTCCTCCAAGCAGTTCGCCGACAACGGCGACCTGATCTTCCTGGCGACCGGCAATCCGGAACGTATGGCGCAGACGCCCGACGTCCCCAGCTTCAAGGAACTGGGCGGCGACCTGGAGCTTATGATCACGCGCGGCATCGTCATGCCCAAGGGCAGCCCCGAGGCGGCACGCGCGACCCTGGAGGCCGCGCTCGAGGAGCTGGCGGCGGACCCGGCCTTCCGTGAGCAGATGGCTAACGTGGGCAGCGAGATCGGCTTCCGCGGCCAGGCGGACTACGCGGCCTATCTGACCGCGCTGACCGAGACGGTCCAGCGCCTCTCCGCCCGCCTCGCGCCCTGAGCCTGGCGATGCAGGCAGCAGGGCCGGAGGAAGCGGGACTGGAGCGTGAGGAGGCGGGCGAAGTCGCCCGCCTCATCTCCTACGCCGCGATCCTGGCGGTTTCGATCTTTCTGTTTTTCGACGCCCGCGGCCTGCCCACCAGCCGGTGGGAGGTCCTGGGCGCCGGAGCCTTTCCGCAACTGGTCTTCGGACTGCTCTCCGCGCTGTCGGGCCTGGCGATCGTCGGGTCGCTGCGCAAGCTGAGCCTCGCCGGAGCGAGCGGGTTTGCCGCCGCGGCGGCGGGCTGGCTGCGCAGGCGCTATCTGGTTCCGGTGATCGCGGCCTGCTTCGGGGGCTACCTGCTGGCGATCCCCCAGGTCGGGTTTTCCGTCGCGACCTTCGTCTTTCTGCTCGCAACGCAGCTCGTCCTGGCGCCGCGCCGCTGGACGTCCTTTCTGCTCGCGCTCGTCGTCGCGCTGCTCTTTTCCTTCGGGTTGAACGCGCTCTTCGCCGAGGTCTTCAACGTCTTTCTGCCGCGGGGGGCCTGAGCGATGCTCGACGCCTTCCTCTCGGGCTCCGGCCAGGTCTTCGCGCCCGACACGCTGCTCTACATGCTGCTGGGCTCGATCGCCGGCATCGTCGCCGCCGCGATCCCCGGCTTCACCGTGACCATGGCCATCGTGCTGACCCTGCCGCTGACCTTCGCGATGGATCCTCTGCAGGGCATCGCGGTGATGCTGGCGGTCTACGTCGGCGGCTACACCGGCGGCCTGATCTCGGCCGCGCTGCTGGGCATTCCGGGCACGCCCTCGGCCGTGGCGACGACCTTCGACGCCTTTCCCATGGCCCGTGCGGGCGAGCCGGGCCGGGCGCTCTCGCTGGGCATCTGGGCCTCCTTCTTCGGCACGGTGCTCTCCACCGTGGTGCTGGTCCTGGCCGCACCGCCGCTGGCCCTCTTCGCCGTCCGCCTCGGGCCCTGGGAATACTTCTCGCTGATCGTCTTCGCGCTGACCATCGTCGCCAGCCTGGTCGGGCGGTCGGTTCTGCGCGGCCTGATCGCCGGCGCCATCGGGCTGGCCATCTCCACCGTCGGGCCGGACCCGATCATGGGGCGTCCGCGCTTCGATTTCGGGATCGAGATGCTGGCGCCCGGCCTATCCTTCCTGATCGTGCTGATCGGCATCTTCGCCATCTCGCAGCTGCTCTCCGAAGTGGAGGACGCGCGCTCGGTCCGCTCCGGCATCGCGCTCTCCACCAAGGACATCGAGTTCCGCACCTGGGCGGTGATGCGCGAGGTGCTGATGCGGCCGGTCAACCTGGTCCGCTCCTCCGTCGTCGGCGTGCTGGTGGGCGCGCTGCCGGGGGCCGGCGGTTCCATCGCCAACCTGATCGCCTACGACCAGGCCAAGCGCGGCTCGAAGACGCCCGAGAAGTTCGGCAGCGGCACGCCCGAGGGCGTGGTCGCCTCCGAGGCGGGCAACTCCGCGACCGCCGGCGGCGGGCTGATCCCGATGATCTCGCTCGGCATTCCGGGTTCGGCGGTCGATGCCATCCTGATGGCCTCGCTGATGGTGCACGGCATTTCCGTCGGGCCGCGCCTGATCCTCGACAATGCCGATCTGGTCTACGGCATGTTCGTGGCCATGGTCGTCTCCAGCTTCATGATGCTGCTGGTCTGCGTGGTCTCCATGCGGGCCTTCCTGCGGGTCACGGAGATTCCCAAGTGGCTGATCGTGCCGGCGGTGATCGTCTGCTGCGTCGTCGGTTCCTATGCCCTGAACAACCGCGTCACCGACCTCTACCTGCTGGGCTTCATCGGCCTGGCCGGCTATGCGCTGCGGGCGCTGGACTACCCGCTGGCGCCGCTGGTGCTGGGCGTGATCCTGGGACCGATCGCCGAGACCAACCTGCGCCGGGCCTTGATGACGGATGCCGACTGGTCGCTGTTCCTGACCCGGCCGGTCAGCCTGCTGCTGCTGATCGCCGCTGCGCTCTCCATCGCCTGGGTGCTCTGGAAACATCGCAAAACAACGAAAAACGGGGAGGTCTCCAGCCCATGAATCTGATTCACGAGCCGCTCTATCCGTCGCGCCGCTCGGCCGTCCTGGCCGACAATCTGGTCGCGACCTCGCAACCCCTGGCGGCCCAGGCGGGCCTGTCGATGCTGGCGCGCGGCGGCAACGCGGTGGATGCGGCCCTGGCCGCCGCCATCGCCCTGACCGTGGTCGAGCCGACGGGCAACGGCCTTGGCTCCGACGCCTTCTGCATTCTCTGGGACGGGACGCGCCTGCACGGCCTGAACGCCTCCGGCCGCGCGCCTCAGGCCTGGGTTCCTGAGCGTTTCGCCGGTCTGCCGGAAATCCCCTTCCGTGGCTGGGAGAGCGTGACGGTGCCCGGTGCCGTCAGCGCCTGGGTGGAGCTGTCCCAGGCCTTCGGCCGGCTCGACTTCGCGACGCTGTTCGAGCCGGCGATCGGTTATGCCGAAGAGGGCTTCCTGGTGTCGCCGATCGTCGCCGAGCGCTGGCGCCGGGATGCTGAGCTGCTGAAGGAGCAGCCGGGCTATGCCGAGGCCTTCATGCCCGGCGGGCGCTCCCCCGCTGCCGGCGAGCGGTTCCGCCACCCGGCGCAGGCCGAGACGCTGCGCCAGATCGCCGAGAGCCGGGGCGAGGCCTTCTACAGAGGCGCGCTGGCCGAGAAGATCGCCGCCTTCGCGGCGGTGCAGGGCGCGGCCATGACCCTGAAGGATCTCGCCGACCACCGCGCGGACTGGTGCGGCACGATTCACCAGCGCTTCGACGATATCGAGCTGCATGAGATCCCGCCGAACGGGCAGGGCATCGCCGCCCTCATGGCGTTGGGCATCTTGAATCATACGCCGCTGCGCGACGAGGGGCCGGACAGCCCCCTGGCCTTCCATTACCAGTGGGAGGCGATGAAGCTCGCCCTCCGCGACGCCGAGGCCTATGTCGCCGATCTCGCCCACATGCAGGAGGTCTCGGTCGAGGCTCTGCTGGAGCCGGCCTACCTGGCGCGCCGGGCAGCGGAGATTTCTGCGACGCAGGCGCAGGACTTCGCCTCGGGCGCCCCCAAACAAGGCGGGACGGTCTACCTGAGCACCGCCGATGCGGGCGGCATGATGGTCTCCTTCATCCAGTCGAACTATGCCGGCTTCGGGTCCGGCGTGGTGGTGCCGGGCACCGGTATCCACCTGCAGAACCGAGGGGCGGGCTTCACGCTGCAGAAGGGGCATCCGAACAGGGTCGGCCCGGGCAAGCGGCCCTTCCACACCATCATTCCCGGCTTCCTGATGAAGGACGGCGCGCCGCTGATGAGCTTCGGGGTGATGGGCGGCCCGATACAGGCGCAGGGGCACCTGCAGATGACGCTGCGGACGCAGCTCTGGGACCAGGACGTGCAGAGCGCCGCCGACGCGCCGCGCTGGCGCGTCACCTCGGGCAAGGGCGTGGCCTGCGAAGACACCATGGCGCCGCAGACGCTGGGGCGCCTGCGCGGACTGGGGCACGAGATCACGCTGGAATCGCCCGACGGCGCCTTCGGCTTCGGCGGCGCCCAGCTGATCCACCGCCTGCCGGGCGGCGGCTATGCCGCCGGCTCGGACCCGCGCAAGGACGGCCAGGCCGTCGGATTTTAGAGCACGATCGTCTCAGGTGGGGGCGTTTCGCTTCCACCTGAGACGATCGTGCTGTAGGGCGAGGTGGGGCGCTTACTCCAATAGAGGCAAGCGCTCCGGCGTCAGAAGGCCCAGCCATTCTCTCAGGAACCGCTGCCGCTTGTGGTCGTCGAGGTGGACAAGGAGCGAGGGGTTGAGCTGGATCTGCCGCAAGGGTCCCGTCTGGCCGTCCGGCCCCAGGGGGCCGCTGACGGCCGGATGCACGGCGAGCATGTTGGAGCGCCCGGCCAAGACCGACTGACCGACGTCGGAGATCAGGAAGTCCAGGAAGAGATGGGCTTCTTCGGGGTTGGCGGCATGGGCCGAGATCAAGGCCGTTCGCGACAGCGCCAGGGTGACGTCCTGCGGCATCACCACACCGATATTCGCGCCCTTCGCCACGGCGTCGCGGGCGTAGGAGCCGAGCAGGTTGTAGCCGATCAGATAGCGGCCGCGGGCGATGTCGTGCAGCATCTGATTGGTGCAGCAGCGCAGCTCCACCTCCACCGCCGCCAGGCTGGCGATCAGCGTTGAGAAGGTGCCCGACTGGCGCGCGTCCTGGGTCGCCAGAAGGTAGCCGACGCCGCTGTCGAGAATGTCGTAGGTCGTCACCCGGCCCCGGTAGCGCTCGGGATCGCGCCGCAGGGTCTGGATGAGGTCGAAGCGCGTGCGGGGGACCTCCGCCTGGGGGACCAGTTCGCTGTTGTAGACGATCACCGCGGGCTCGTAGGTGAAGGCGAAGAGCTGATTGCGCCACCGGGCCCAGGCCGGCAGCTCGGCCCCCGTCGGGGTTGCATGGGTGGCCGCCAGTCCGTCGTTGACCAGCTTGACCTGCAGATCCATCGCCGACGAGAGCAGCAGGTCCGCCGTCGGATCTCCGGCGGCCACCGCCGCCGTCATCTCGGTGAAGACCTCGTTACTGTTCATGTCGACATAGTCGATGGCGATGTCCGGGTGCAGAACCTGAAAGGCCCGTATCAGCGGCCGCATCTGTGTCAGATCGGTGGCGCTGTGGATCAGCAGGCTGCGCGCTCCGCCTGCCGGAGCGGGAAACACCTCCCGGAACGCGGCACTGTCGCTCGGCAGTCCGAGCCAGACCAGAAGGCCGAACAGCAGGGCGGCCGTCGGCCCGAGGGATCGGGCCGGGCTTGGCTGTTTCTGTCTCTTTTCCGCGGGCGAGGGGGGAGTCTTGTCCCGCCCGGCTGGCCGTCCGTCGCGCGGCAGGCTCAGTCGCGCCGCCAGCCCGCCGAGAACGGACTCGTCCAGCGTCAGGCCCCCGCCATGGGCCTGCGCCACCCGGCGAACGATGGCGAGCCCCAGACCCGAGCCGGAGTTGCCGGCGGGGCGGTTGAACCGTTCGGTCACCGCCGCCCGGCGCTCCGGAGGAATGCCGGGACCGTCGTCGGCGACCTCGATCACCACCTCGGCCGGCGCGCCAGGGTCGGATGTGGTTGGGTCGGATGTAGCTGGGTCGGATGTAAGCGTGACGGCGATCCGTCCGCCCGCCCGGCCGTGATTGAGGGCGTTGTCGATCAGATTGCGCACCGCTTCGCGCAGCAGGGTCGCGTCGGCCGCCACCAGGGTGTCGGCAAGAGCGCTGTCGAAGCTGAGCTCCATCCCCCGGCGCAGAGCCAGGGGGGCGAGGTCTCGCAGCGCGTCGGGCAGCAGAACGCCGAGATCGACCGGTTCCGGAGCGATCAGTTCGGAGCGATGGGCAACGAAGGCATGGGCCAGAAGCTGGTTCACCCGGCCGCTGGCCTGGTCGATCGTTTCGGTCAGTCGGGCATAGGTTTCTCGCTGGGTGGCGGAGAGGTCGCTCTGTCCCTGGGCGAGGTCGATGTCCGCCTTGAGGCTTGCCAGGGGCGTGCGCATCTGGTGAGCGGCGTCGGCGATGAAGTCGCGCATGCCGTCGAGCTGCTGGCGGAACCGCCCGGTGAAGCGGTTGAAGGCCTCGACGAGCTGCACGACTTCGGCCGGAATGGTTCCGGTCAGCGGGCGCAGATCGGTGGCGTCGCGGTCCAGAAGGTCGGCCTCCAGCTTGCGCAGGGGGCGCAGGACCGTGTTGATGACGAGACCGGCCAGCAGGATCGCAAGCCCCATCACCACGAGGATCGGCACGACCGATCCCAGAGCCATCTGGCGGGCGAGCGTATCGCGGGTCAGCCGGGTCTGCCCGACCTGCACGGCGGCCCAGCCCTGGAGCTGCGGGTCGGCCAGCAGTCGGCCGATGCTCACGAAGCGAACCGTCTCGCCGCGATAGGCGCGGTCGGCGAAGTGGGTGTCTCCCGGTCTTTCCCGCAGACCGACGGTCGGCAGATCGTCGTAGCCGGTCACCACCGAGCCGTCGGGGGCCACGACCTGGTAGAACACCCGGTCGTCCTGGGCCAGCGCAAGCATGTCGAAAGCGGCCACCGGCAGATCGACGGCGATGGCACCGTCGACTACGGTCACCGCCTCGGCGATCGCCAGCGCCGCCCCGGCCAGCACCTGGTCGTAGGCGGCGTCGGCCGCCCGCTGGCTGTAGCTCAGCGCGGCGGTGAAGAGCACGGCCGTTCCGGCCAGCGCCAGGATCAGCAGGCGCAGGGTCAGGGACTGCCGAAGGGATCGGCCGGGCGTGATCATGGCGTCTCCGGGTCGGCCTCGATCAGGTATCCGAGCCCGCGCAGAGTGCGGATCTCGATCCCGGCTTCTGCCTCGGCCAGGCGGCGGCGGAGCCGGCCGACATAGACCTCCACCGCGTTCAGTCCGGTCGCTTCGTCGAAGTTGAAGAGCTGGTCGGCGATCTCTTCCTTCGCCAAGACCTTGCCCGTACCCGCCAGCAGGATCTCCAGGACCCGGAACTCCCGTTGCGGCAGATCCAGCCGACGTTCCGCCACCCGGACGACACGGGCGGCGCGGTCGAGGGCGAGCCGGCCAAGCCGGGTTTCGTTGATCGCCTCGCCCTGCACCCGGCGCAGCAGCGCCCGGATCCTGGCCTCCAGCTCCTCGGGATCGAAGGGTTTGATCAGATAGTCGTCGGCGCCGAGGTCGAGAGCCGCGATCCGATCGCTGACGGCGGAGCGAGCGGTGACCACCAGCACCGGCACCTTGTCGCCCCGTTTTCTCAGCCAGTTCAGAAGCGCCGTACCATCCCAGTCGGGCAGGCCCAGATCCAGCAGGATCAGGTCGTACCGCTGATACTGCAGCACCTCCCGCGCCTCCAGGCCGGAGGCCAGGCAGTCTACGGCATGGCCCTGGCCGCGCAGGCGGGCGCTGACGGCCTGGGCGATCCGGGCGGTGTCTTCGACGACCAAGATGCGCATCGCTCGCCCGCGATCGGAAAAGGCGGACCCCCTAATGCAATGACAGGTGGGTGACAGACTCTACCCATAAGATACAGCGCACAGTCCGGCAACAAACCAATCGCTCGCCAAACGCGAGCCGGACGCGTCAGAGCGGTTCAACTGGGAGGAAACGATAGATGCGCACTGCCTTTGCGGTGGCGGTCGCGGTTGCCGCGCTGTCCTGGACATCCGCCGCCTGGACGTCGGACGCCCAGGCCTTCGAGCCGAACCAGCCGACCTGTATTGCACCGGCTTCCCCGGGCGGCGGGTTCGACCTGACCTGCCGAATTGCCCAGCGGTCGCTGGAAGCGGTCGATCTGCTGCCCTCGCCGATGGAGGTGACCTTCATGCCGGGCGGGATCGGCGCCGTCGCCTATGCCCACATGAATTCCAGCCGGATCGACGAGCCCAACACCATCGTCGCCTTCTCGAGCGGCTCCACGCTCAACATCGCGCAAGGCAAGTTCGGCGTCGGACTGGATGAGACGGACGCCCGCTGGCTGGCCACCGTCGGGGCGGACTTCGGGGCGATCGTGGTGCGTGCCGACTCCGAGTTCGAGACCCTCGACGACCTGCTGGAGGCGGTGCAGGACGATCCCTCGGGCCTGGTGTTCGGGGCCGGCGGCTCGATCGGCAGCCAGGACTGGATGAAGGCCGCGCTGCTGGTGGGGTCGGTCGGCGTCGATCCGCGGGAGCTGCGCTACGTCGCCTATGAGGGCGGGGGAGAGTCCAAGGCGGCTCTGCTCGGCGGCCACATCGACGTCTTTCCGGGCGATGTCTCCGAAATGACCGGTGAACTGGAAACCGGGACCATGCGAATCCTCGCGGTTCTGGCGCCCGAGCGGCTGCCGGAGCCCTTCGCCGAGTTCCCGACGGCGCGGGAGATGGGCTACGACGTGGAATGGACCATTTTCCGCGGCTTCTACATGGGTCAGGAGGTCTCCGACGAGGCCTATGACTGGTGGGTGTCGCAGTTCGAAACGCTTTACCAAAGCCCCGAGTTCCAGAGAGTCCGGGCCGAGCAGGGACTGTTCGAATTCAATCTCGCGGGCGAACCGCTCGACGCCTACGTCCGGGAGTCGGTGGTCGAGATGCGCGACCTGGCCCGCGCCACCGGCCTGATCGAGTAATGCGCAGCGGATGGTGGGACCGCGTCCTCGGCGCGGTCCTTCTGCTCGTGGCGCTGGCGTTCATCGCCGGCGCCGCCCGCCTTCAGGTGCCGTTCCAATACGAACCTCTGGGGCCCAAGGCGTTCCCCATCGTCTTGGGGACGCTGCTGGCGATCTGCGGCGTGGTGCTCACGCTCCGCCCCGACACCGTCGGATGGTTCGACAGCCGGGCGGCCGCCTGGCGCGTGCTCGCCGGCGCGCTGCTGCTGTGCCTCTACGCCGCTCTGTTCGAGCCGCTGGGGTTCATCCTCTCGACCGCCCTGGCGGTGACGGCGATGAGCCGCTTGTTCGGTCTCTCCGTCGGGCCGGCGGCCCTCTATGGGGTGGCGCTGGCCGTGATCGGCTACTTCGGCGTCGGCGAAGGCATGGGACTGAACCTGCCCGCCGGCGACCTCTTCGTGGGATAGGCCGATGGACATCGATATCCTGGCGTTGCTGGCGCAGGGCTTCGCGGTCGCCCTGAGTCCTCTCAACATCGGCCTGCTGCTGCTGGGCTGCTTTTTCGGAACCCTGGTCGGCTCCCTGCCTGGGATCGGACCGATCAATGGCGTCGCGATCCTGCTGCCGCTGGCCTACTCGATCGGCCTGCCGCCGGAATCGGCGATCATCCTGCTGGCCGGCGTCTACTACGGTGCCGAGTACGGCGGCCGGATCTCCTCGATCCTGCTGAACGTTCCGGGCGATGCCAGTGCGGTGATGACGACGCTCGACGGCCACCCCCTGGCCAAGCAGGGGGAGGCGAGCCGCGCGCTCGCGCTGTCGGCGCTGGCCTCCTTCGTCGGCGGCACGACGGCCCTCGTCATGATGACGGTCTTCGCCCCGCTGCTGGGCCGGGTCGCCGTCGGCTTCGGCCCGCAGGACTACGTGGCCCTGATGGTCTTCGCCTTCGCGTGCCTGGCCACGCTGGTGGGCGCGCGGCCGCTCAAGACGCTGATCGGCGTTCTGATCGGTCTGATGCTGGCGATGATCGGAATCGACAGCGCGACCGGCGTGATGCGCTTCACCTTCGGGATCCCCAACCTCTTCGACGGGGTGGAGTTCCTGGTGGTGGTGATCGGACTGTTTGCGGTCAGCGAGGCGCTGTTGATGCTGGAGACCTGGTCGGGCCGCAAGCTGGGCGACACGCCGGTCGCCAAGGGCGCCGTCCGGCTGACCGAGATCTTCAGCATCAACAGCGCCTCGCTGACCGCAAACAGTCCGATCACCACCACCAGGAACTCCACCCCGTCGAAGA
>JANQPZ010000264.1 GCA_028285215.1 Rhodovibrionaceae bacterium
CGATCACCTGGCCGTCGAGGTTGAACATCGGGCCACCCGAGTTGCCACGGTTGATTGCCGCGTCGGTCTGCAAGAAATCGTCGTAGGGACCCGCGTTGATGTCGCGACCGCGTGCCGAAAGTATGCCGGCCGTCACCGAACCGCCCAGTCCGAAGGGATTGCCGACAGCCAGCACCCAGTCACCGACGCGGACCATATCGGAATCGCCCCAGACCGTGCTGGGGAGCGGCGACGTCGGGTTGACCTTCAAGAGGGCCAGGTCAGTTTCCGGGTCGGTCCCGATGATCTCGGCCTCGTAGGTGGTATCGTCGGCCAGTACGACCTCGACCGTGTCCGCCTCGGCGATCACATGGTTGTTGGTCACCACGTAACCGTCGGGGTCGATGATGAATCCGGAGCCGAGGGAGTTGGCCCGGCGGCGCGGCGGTGGCGCGCCCTGACCGCGACGCTCGAAGAACTCGCGGAACATCTCCTCGAAATCCTCTTGGTCGCCACGCTCGACAACCTGAGTGGTGGAGATGTTGACCACGGTCGGCAGAAGCTCTTCAGCCAGATCGGCGAAGGAAATCGGGGCGCCGTGCGGCTGTGCCGCCGCCGGAGCGGCCGCCAAGACGGTGAGTGCCCAGATGCCACTGGCAAGCAGGGCGACCGCGCGCAGGCGCGACGAAGAAAAGAAGCTAGCGGGTTCGGCTCGGGTCACCACGGATCCTCTCGGCGGTCCTATGCGGTCGGGTCTCTCCGCCCGGCAGGCGCAGGCAGGGCCCTTCGCCTTCAATTTGGCATGCCGGGCGGCGCCGGCAATCCACAGTGTGCCTCAAACTCTCGCGAGGAGGAAACGGCCAACTGCGAAGAACCGCGTTAGCGGAGCTTAGAACGCGATGATCCCCGGCGGAAGCGACGCGCTTCCGCCTGGGACGTGAATCGCCCTCTAGGCGCGCAGAAGCCAGACCGCCAAGACCCCCAGGGCCGCGGCAACAACGCCCGAGATTCGCAGCGTTTCGGGCGGAAGTTGTGCCAGCCGTTCGTAGAGTGCGGCCGGAGCGCCGGGGAACAGCGCCAGAATGCAGCCTTCAATCACAAAGACGAGTGCTAGGGCGGTCAGCAGATCGGACATCGGCGAAAGCTAGGCTCGACGGGCCGGCAAGCCAAAGAAAAACAGCTGCCCGCCGGTAAAGGCGGACAGCTGCTTTACGCTCAGTGATCGCGCGGCGACGCCCTACTGCGCCGGGAGCTCCCTGGCAGGGCCCGGAACACCATCCGGGCGGATGGGAAGCGATTGTGCCCGCTGTTCCGGGTTGCGCTCCGCGTTCATCACGCCGGCCGGCAGCTCATTGAAGAAGCGGAAGAAGTCGTTGTCCGGCGGCATCACCAGCATCGAGTTCTCACCGCGAATGGCGTCCGTGTAGGCCTGCATGGAGCGATAGAAGTCGAAGAACTCCGGATCCTGTCCAAAGGCCTCGTTCAGCAACCGCGTGCGCTCGCCCTCGCCTTCACCACGCAGGATATCGGCATCGCGCTGTGCTTCGGCGCGAATGACGGTGGCCTCGCGATCGGCGGCCGCCGTGATGCGCTGGAACTGCTCGTTGCCCTGAGCGCGAAACTCCGCCGCATCTCTCTCACGTTCCGCCCGCATACGTTCGTAGACGGACCGGCTGACGTCGGACGACAGGTCGGCACGGCCGATGCGAACGTCGACGACATCAATGCCCAAGCCCCTACGGCGCCGGTCCGCGGGCTGCGACGTGTCGGTCAGCTGAACGTCTTCCGCCGCCGTCTCGCCCTCGACCTCGACCGTCGTGCCGGCTGCCGTGGTATCGAGCCCGGCGTCAACCGTTGCCTGCCGGACCGCTGCGTTCACCGACCGGCGGATCTGCTGCATGATCTCCAGGCGTTCTTCCGAGAGGACGCTGGTCAAGGTGACCTCACCCAACACCGAGCGGACCTGGTTGTTCACGATCGGTGCGAAGCGGTCGCGCAACTGGCTCTCGTTGTTCACGGTCTCGTAGAAGCGCACAGGGTCGGTAATCCGATAGCGCACGAAGACGTCGACGATCAGGCGCCGCTGGTCTGACAGCACCACGGTCAGCGGCGGCGGGTCGAGGTTGAGAACGCGCCTGTCGAAGAAAAGCACGTTCTGGATGAATGGCAGCTTTACGTTCAAGCCGGGCTCTTGGACGACCCGCTTGATGGCGCCGAACTGCAAGACCAGAGCCTGCTGCGTCTGGTGCACGACGAAGAGAGCGTTGTAGGCGAAGAATCCCAGCACAACCAGCAGGATACCGCCGATCAGGGCGAAGCGCTTTTGCATCTTCTCAGGTCTCCCGGCTACTGCTGGTTCTGCGGATTGAGAGGGCCGCCGCTTCCGGTGGCCGCGCGTCCGCGCAATTCGTTGAGCGGCAGGTAGGGAACGGCCCCGGAGTCGCCACTCATGATCACCTTGTCGGTGTCGCGCAAGACACCCTGAACCGTCTCGAGGTACATCCGCCGCGTCGTGACCGAGGGGTTCTGCAGGTAGGCTTCGTAGACGTTGAGGAAGCGCTGCGCCTCACCCTGAGCTTCATTGATCAGACGCTCGCGATAGGCCTCCGCTTCTTGGATCATCCGCTGCGCCTCACCGCGCGCTTCCGGGATCACCTTGTTGCGATAGGCGTCGGCCTGGTTGCGCAAGCGGTCCAGGTCCTGGCGGGCGCGCTGCACGTCCTCGAAGGCATCGATCACCGGCTCCGGCGGCTGCACGTCCTGCAGGTTGATCTCCGTGATCGCAATGCCGGCCTGATACTCGTTGAGGATCTCCTGCAGCGTGTTGCGGGTCCGCTCGGCAACCTCGAAGCGCGCGTCGGTCAATGCCGGCTGAATATCCGTCCGACCGATCGTTTCGCGCATCGCGCTTTCGGCAGCGATCTTGATGGTCGCTTCGGGGTCCCGGATGTTGAAGAGGAACTGGCCGGCGTTGCTGATCCGCCACTGCACCGCGAAGTCGATGTCGATGATGTTCTGATCGCCGGTCAGCATCAGGCTTTCTTCGGGGATGTCGTTGCCGCGACCGGCATTCCCGCGATAGCCGATCTCGATCTGGCGGATCTCCTCGACGTTTGGCGTGACCGCCGCCTCGATGGGCCAGGGCAGATGCCAGTGCAGACCCGGTCCAGCCAGGTTGGCTTGGTTCACCCACTCGCCGAAACGCAATACCACGCCCTGTTGACCGGGACGGACTTGGTAGAAGCCGGAGGCGAGCCAAAGGACGATGGCGACGGCCACCAGAATACCGAGGCCGCGCCCGCCGCTCATGCCGCCGGGCAACACACCCCGCAGCCGCTCTTGGCCCTTCCGTATGACATCCTCGAAATCAGGAGGACGGTTTCCGCCGCCGGGGCCCCAACCGCCGGAGCCCCAGCCGCCGCCGTTGTTGCCGCCGCCGCCGCCGCCGCGACCGCCCCAAGGGCCGCCGCCTCCGCCGCTGGAACCACCGCCCGAACCGCCGCCGGACCCGCCGCCCCAGGGGCCGCCGCCGCCCGAACCGCCGCCGGACCCGCCGCTACCCGATTGCCAAGGCATGCTATGCTGTCTCCCTGAACCTCAGTGAATGCCGGATCGGCTCGCCTGCCGGATCCGCGTTTTCCTTCCCGAATCGCTTTTCGCCCACTTTCGGCGCCGATCACTGGGCTCTGCCCGGCGGCACCGTGGACAAGCGGTTGGCCCACCCCCTATATGCTGGACCGCAGCCGCTGGCCAGGCAGGCCTATCGGTTCCGCTCGATATCGGCACAACCGCGGAGAATTCAAGCATGAGCCGCATTACCGAGGACCAGGTTCTCGAAGCCCTCCGTCAGGTACTGGACCCCGACCGCGGCGCAGATATCGTCGGGCTGGGGATGATCCAGGGCCTTGTGGTCAAGGACGGCAACGTTGGTTTCGCGATCGAGGTCGACCCGAAACGCGGCGCGAGACTAGAGCCCCTGCGCAAAGCGGCCGAGGCCGCGGTGGACAAGCTGGACGGGGTGCTTTCCGTTACTGCCGTGCTGACTGCTGAGGCAGGCGGCGGCGCAAAAGGCGGAAACGGTACCGCAACCACTGCGGCGACGGCGCCAACCGCTCAGCCCAGCTCGTCACCACGCCCGTCCCAGGCATCCGGCGGCGCGGCACGCGCGCTGGTGCCGGGGGTGAAACACATCGTCGCGGTCGCGAGCGGAAAGGGCGGTGTCGGCAAGTCGACGACAGCCGTCAACCTGACGCTGGCCTTGGCGGCCCAGGGATTGAAGATCGGCATCCTCGACGCCGACATTTACGGGCCGAGCCAACCCCGGATGATGGGGATTGCCGGCCGGCCCAATTCGCCCGATGGCAAGACCTTGACGCCGCTCGAGAACTACGGCGTCAAGGTGATGTCGATGGGCTTTCTGGTGGCCGAGGATACGCCGATGATCTGGCGCGGCCCCATGGTGCAATCGGCTCTCCAGCAGATGTTGCGGGATGTGGACTGGGGCGAGCTCGACGTGCTGGTGGTGGACATGCCGCCGGGCACCGGCGATGCCCAGTTGACCATGGCGCAGCAAGTGCCGCTCTCCGGCGCCGTCATCGTTTCGACGCCGCAGGACATCGCGCTCCTGGACGCCCGCAAAGGGCTTAACATGTTCCGCAAGGTGGACGTCCCTGTGCTCGGGATTGTCGAGAACATGTCGCTTTACATCTGTCCGAGCTGCGGCCATGAGGCTCACATCTTCGGCCATGGCGGCGCCAAGCGGGAAGCGGAGAAGCTGGGCATGGAGTTCCTTGGCGAACTGCCGCTGACAATCGAGATCCGCGAGACGTCGGACGGCGGTCAGCCGATCGTCGTTTCGCATCCCGACAGTGCCTATGCGGAAAGCTACCTGGCGATCGCCCGCCGTGTCTGGGAGAAGTTGAGCGGCGTGAGCGCACGCCGCGAGGCGCCGAGGATCGTCATGCAATGATCCGCCTGCGCCGTAGCACTGGCCGGACTGCCGCCGCGGTAACTCTGTTGGCGCTGGCTGCCTGCGCTGCGGAACCGGCGCCGCCGATGACGGTCGACGGTGCACTGCCGCCGCCTCAGCCGACCGAACCGGCAGAGCGGATCGAATTGGTTCGCCCTCTCGAGAGCTGGGGCGGCGCGGGCGGCGATGTGGACATCGAGTCCAGCATGCGGGCCGTCACCGCCGAGGAATGGCGTACGCTTTGGGATCTGGTCGGACGACGCCCGCCACGGGCGCTGGACGTGGGGCGTGAAATCGCGGCCGGCATTTTCCTCGGCGAGCGCCCGACCGGCGGCTACGGCATCGAAATCATCGGCTTGCGCGCCCAACCTGCCAGCAGTGCCGTGGTCTGGCGCGAGCGCACGCCTCCCCTGGATGCCGTGGTGACCCAGGTGAAGACACGCCCCTGGCAAATCGCGGTGTTCCCAGCCGAAGCGATCCCGACCGGCGCGACCAGACCGCGCTAAGGCTCGCCGCCCTGTTCTCTCCGCATCGGCCTGCCGTCTTGGGCTTCCTACCGTCTCTCGCAGCCGTGATCGTCCGCGAGGCAAGGGTGATTGGCGGTTTTCCTCGCTCTTGAGCATCTTCAGAGGTGGACGCGCCTCTCAGAGCGCGCTCGGCCAATCAACGAGAGGAGCTCCGCGATGACACGGACCGCTGCATCCACCGCGAAAGACTTCCCCCTTCACAGCTTGCCGACCCGTCTCCTGGTTGGCCTGACCCTGCTGGCCCTGGCTGTCGTGATGGGCGCACAGGCTGCAATCGCCAGCGACGACCACGCCGGGCAGAGCATCTTCACCCGCAACGGCATCGCTATCGGCGGAACCGATCCGGTCGCCTACTTTACGGAAGGCAAGCCGGTGCAGGGTTCACCTGAGTTCAGCGCCGAGTACATGGGCGCAACCTGGCACTTCGCCAACGCGGAGCATCGCGACCGCTTCACGGCCGACCCCGAGGCCTATGCACCGCAGTATGGCGGCTTCTGCGCCTTCGGCGTCGCCGCGGCGGAAAGAAAGATCGAGACCGTGCCCGAAGCCTGGTCGATCGTCGACGGCAAGCTTTACCTGAACTACACGCTGCCGACCCAGGAGCGCTGGAACGAAGATATCCCGGGCTACATCGCAACGGCCGATCAGGTCTGGCCGACCATCAAGTAATCCAAGTAATCATCGCACTCCGCCGGCGATAACGCCGCACTTGCGCCCCGGAAAGCGACTTCCGGGGCGCTTTTTCTGCGTGATGCTGCTGATCGATCCTGGTCTCGTTATAGGTTTAGAGAGCGATTCACGTCTTAGGCAGTCGCGCTCTAGGCCGCAGCCAGATCGGGGCGATCTGCCAGAGCGGCTTCAACAACAGCAGCGACGCGGGCGCGTTCCGCACCGCTCAGCTTCTGGCGCGGCAGGCGGACCGTCTCGCTGCCGTAACCGGCCAGCGCCTGTGCGAACTTCACGGCCTGGACCAGCTTCAACTCAGTGTCCAGGTGCAGCAGCGGCATGAACCAGCGATAGAGATCGCGCGCTTCGTCCCAACGACCCTCGCTCGCCAAGCGCCAAAGCTGGATGGACTCGGTCGGGAAGGCATTGACCAACCCGGCAACCCATCCGTGACAGCCGAGCAAAGCCGACTCCAGCGCCAGATCGTCGACACCGCAGAACAACCGATAGCGTTCGCCGGTGGCGTTAATGATGTCGGTCAGGCGGCGCGGATCGTCGGACGACTCCTTGATGGCGACCAGGGTCGGCTCATCGGCGAGGTCGGCAAAGGCATCGGCGGTCAGATCCACACCGTATGCCACGGGATTGTTGTAGACCATGATCGGCAGATCCGTGGCCTGGGCCACCGCGCGGACATGGGCGACCGCCTCCGCCCCGTCCGCCGGGTACACCAGCCCAGGCAACACCATAAGGCCGTCGGCGCCGAGCGCTTTGGCATCCTCTGCGAGCCGGCAGGCGCTGCGCGTTGCGGTTTCGGCGACCCCGACGAGCAGCGGCACGCGCCCCGCCACAGCCTCGGCAGCGCAGGCGATCAGGTCGCGCTTCTCGGCTGGCTCGAGCGCTGCACCTTCACCCAGCGTGCCCAAAACCACCAGACCGTCGGCACCGGCTTCCACCAGCAGCCGGAAATGCGCCGCTGTTGCCTCCAACGCCAACAGTTCGTCGGCCGTCAGTTGCGTGGTAGCCGCCGGAAAGACTCCCGACCAGTCGGCCCCATAGTCGCCGCTCGGCATCGCCTCTTCCTCCCTGTCCGAAACCTCCGCCAGCTTTCCAAGCGGTCCTGCGTCGGAAACCGGCTCGTCAGGGAGGCAGTTTACCCTGCCGCCTTCAAAGGCCCAACGGAACGGCGGCGACCGCGCTCGCTGCCGCCGCTGCGCGAAGCCTCCACGGCAATCAGGCCGCAGGTCTGCAGATGCAGGCGCAAGAGATCGCTCGCCCCATCGACATCGCCAGCACGCAAGGCCGCCAGAACCGCCTCGCGGCGATTGCGAGAGCCGTCCCGCTCGGACTGCCCGTCGGCGATCGTAATCCAGTAGCGGTTGGTCTGATTGTGCAGACTGCGCACCAAGTCGAGATTCTTGGGCTTACCGGCCGGCGTGTAGAGCGTCGCGTAGAAGTCCCAGGCCGGAATGATCCGATCCGGAGACGTCATCTTCCAACTGCTGATCAAGAACCGCTCGGCCTGTTTCAGGTCGCGCTGAGTCAGGTTCGGTGCAGCTTTCCGCAGCAGTTCAGGCTCGATCAGAGCCCGCAGCTCGAAGAGTTCGTTCAATTCCTCAGGGCTCAGCGAAGAGACGACGGCGCCACGGTGAGCATAGAAGGTCACCAGACCCTCCGCCTCCAACTGACGGAGCGCCTCGCGCACAGGAATGCGGCTCACCGTATAGTCGGCGGCAATTGCGTCCTGGCGAAGCACCGACCCCGCGGGCAAATCGCCGGAGAGAATCTTCTGCCGCACCTGCTCCGTCACCACCTGGGTCACGGTTTGCTTGTCATGGGTTCGATTCATTGGGGTTCCAATTCCTATCCGCCTGGGCGTTGCTTCCACTCTCGGTTTCGATCCCCGGGCGGGCGACATATGGCCGCCGGCAATCCCTCTATTTCCAAGATGCGGAACTTATTGATGGAACTTAGGCACAGGATATGGATCTCGCCAAGCACAACGGAAGCTGTTGCCGCGAAACTAACACTACGTGAAAGCGAAAAATCGACCGCTTGACGCTGGCAGCGCGGCCAAGGCAGATTGGTCTTACCAGCAGTCCAGTCGATCAAGAACCTGCGTTCCCAGTGAGATAGAAGCTCTATTCACCTCCCGCAATGCCAGCAACATACGTTATGCGCCCAAGAGCCACCCCTGCCCTCGCAGCCGACCCGCGCTTCCACGAAATTCCCCGGGAGCGGGTCTCCGACCGAGTCGCGCAAGAACTGTTACGGTTGATCGCGACGGGTGAGCTGGCGCCCGGCGAACGCCTACCGGGCGAGCGTCAACTCGCCGAGATGATGAGCGTCAGCCGCGTATCGATTCGCGCCGCACTGCAGCAACTCAAGGCGCGCGGTGTGGTTCGTGCCGTCCAGGGCGGCGGCACCCGCGTGGTTGCTGCCGCTGACGAACTGGAGTCCTCTTTGGCGACCCTGGTGCGAGTCGATCCGGCCAATCTGCGTGACCTTATGGAACTGCGCGCGAGTCTGGAGGTCTGGGCCGCACGTCGCGCTGCAGAGCGCGCCAACGGAAACCAGAAGGCCGAGATCGCCCGGCGGCTGGATGTGATGCGCGATCCCAACCGACCGTCCAAGCACAAGGCCGAAGACGACCTGAACTTCCATCTCGCCATTGCCAAGGCCTCGGGCAGCGCAGTCTATCTGCATCTCATGTCGGTGCTGAGCGATATCCTGGAGGATATGTTCTCCTATCACCGCTATGCTCTCTACGCGCAGCCGGAAGACGATCGGCTGTTCCTGGAAGACCACACGCGCATTGCCGCGGCAATCGACAGCGGCGACGGCACTCGCGCCGCAGAAGCCATGGAACAGCACTTGGCGCACGTCAAGGCGCGCTACCGAGAGGATGATAGCTCGTACGGCGAGTCCCTCGGCACGCCCACTGCATGAGCCGACCGACAGTGAGAGCGGTTCATGTCTCGTCGAGTCGGGCCTGGCTGATCTGGGCGCTCGGCGCCGCGCTCTTCGGCTACGGCTTCTTCCATCGCAACGCGCCCAGCGTCATGATCGATTCGCTGATGCGCGACTTCATGGTCGGCGGCGCAATCCTCGGCAACCTCTCGGCCTTCTACTACTACGCCTATGCCAGCCTCCAGATCCCGGTCGGTCTGATGGTCGACCGCTGGGGGCCCCGTCGCATGCTGGCGATCGGCGCCTCGCTCTGCGCCGCCGGCGCCGCACTTTTTGCTTCTGCCGACAGCCTGAGCCTGGCCTATGCGGGCCGCCTGCTGATCGGCGGCGGCGCTGCCTTCGGCTTCGTCGGCACCTTGAAGCTGGCGACCAACTGGTTTCCGCCGCATCGCTTCGCGCAGCTGACCGGCATGACCATGATGGCCGGCATGATCGGCGGTATCGGGGGGCAGGCGCCGCTTGCCGCCTTGGTCGAGGTGACCGGGTGGCGCGAAGCGCTGTTCGGTGCCGCGGTTATCGGCGGTCTGCTGGCCGCTTCCATCTGGTTCATTGTACGGGACCATCCGCCTTCCGATTCAGGCCCGCTCGGAAAAGAACCCGAATCGGCGAACGCCGGTGGTCTGGCGGCCCTGATCGAGGGCCTGCGAGTCGTCGTGAGGGAGCGGCAAAACTGGATCGTGTCGCTGGTCTGCGCGTCGATGACGGCACCGCTGCTTGCCTTCGCCGGTTTATGGGGCGTGGCCTGGCTCATGCAGGCGCAAGGGCTCGAGAGGCCGGAAGCGGCAGGCACAGCTTCGCTTCTGCTGATCGGCTGGGCGGTGGGATCTCCGGCCTCGGGCTGGCTTTCCGACCGCACGGGGGCCCGGCGACCGGTGCTACAGGCCGGTGCCGCCCTGGGCCTTGTCAGCCTAAGCGCGCTGCTCTACCTGCCCGATCCGCCACCAGTCCTGCGCGCTATGCTGTTCCTGGCGTCCGGGGCAGGTCTCGGCGCGATGGCCGTCGGCTTCGCCATCCTGCGTCGAGTCAACAAACCGCAGGTCACTGGTGCCGCCTATGGTTTGCTCAACGGCGCCTGCGTCGGTTCCGGCGCCGTATTCCAGCCGCTGATCGGCGCCTTGCTCGATCGCTCCTGGGATGGCGCCTTAATCGAAGGCGCACGGCTCTACTCAGCCAGCGCCTACACCGGGTCGCTCTCGGTCCTGATCGGCTTCCTGGCGCTGGGCCTCGCTGTCAGCTTCCTGATTCGCGAGCCGCCGCCGCAGACTTCGTAAAGGCGGCTGCCGCAGTACTGCGATGCCGACGCGGGCCGTGGCGGCAGTTGCCCGCGATCCGTCGGACCGCGCCCACGGCAGGCCTATTGCGCGGGAACGGCAGCCGGGCGCTCGATCGGGCGGTCGGCGATCGGCCAATGCAGGGCTGCCGCCAACAGACCGAGCAGAATCGAGATGTACCAGACGGGGTCGTAGGAACCGAGCAGATCGACGGAAAGACCGCCCAACCAGGCACCAAAAAACGCCCCGACCTGATGGCCCATCATCACGATGCCGAACAGCGTCGCCATGTAGCGCGGGCCGAAGATCTGGGCGACCAGGCCGCTGGTCAGCGGCACGGTGGAAAGCCAGAGGAAGCCGAAGGCGGAGGAGAACATCCACACGGCCCAGTCCGTCTTCGGCCCGATCAGGAACAGCGCGATCGCCACCGCACGGGCCAGGTAGATGTAACTCAGCAGATACTTCTTGCGATAGCGACCGCCCAGCCAGCCGGCAAGCAAGCCGCCCAGGATGTTGAAGAATCCGATCAGACCAAGCGCGATGGCACCGGTCTCCGCCGAGAGATTGCAGGAGACGATGTAGCCCGGCAGGTGCGTGGTCATGAAGGACACGTGGAAACCGCAGACGAAGAAGCCCGCCGTGAGCAACAGGTAGCCGCGGTGCGCGCCCGCTTCGCTCAAGGCCGCCGTCATGCTTTGGCTGGACAGGGCCACGGCCGCCTTTTCGCCGCCTTCACGCAGCCGGCGGTCGGCCACCGATGCGGTGAGCGGCACGATCAGGAACGACAGCGCGGCAAGAACCAGCAATGCAATCTGGTAGTCGAAGGCGGAGATCAGCGACTGCGCTCCCGGCAGCAGCAGAAACTGCCCGACGGAACCGCCGGCGGAGGCGATGCCCAGCCAGGTGCTGCGCTGTTCGTCCGGTGCCGCGCGTGCCACTGCCGCCAGCACCAGCGGGAAGCCGGCGGCGGCGACCGCAAAGCCGACCAGCACGCCACTGCCGAGATGCACCAGAAACAGGCTGTCGGCGTAAGCCGTAACGGCCATGCCGGACGCGTAGAGAAAGCCGCCCAGAACGAGGAAAGGTCCGTTGCCGTAGCGGTCGGCCGCCATGCCCACCAGGGGCGTAACCGCCCCCCACAGGAGATTCTGGAAGGCAATGGCAAGAGAGATACTGGCAACCGAAAGCCCGGTCGCCGCCGACATCGGCTGGATGAAGAGGCCGAAGGTCTGGCGCACGCCCATGCCCAGCCCGAGGATCACCCCGGCCGCGATCAGGACGAAAATCGGCTGACGGTACCAGGGCTCGAAACGCACCCGCGCAAACTCCCCTGACGATTGCGTACCTAAACCCTAACGCGGCCGACCGCTTCCGCCCAGACGTCGCGGATCATGGCTGCCATGCCTGTAGATCCGCAATTCGCAGGGCGTCCAGACACCCTGGCGTTCAGGCATGGGAGACATCCGACGGCGACGATGCCGAAAAGGCCATTCGGCGGATCGGAACGTCCCCCGCCTCAGATGCGCTCGCTCTCTCCGCGCAAGGCTTCGAGCTTGCGCCTGGCCCCAGGCAGGTGCGGGTTGACCTCCAGCGCGGCCTCGTAGGCCTGCAGTTCTTCCTCCAGGAGCCCCATTTCCCCGAAGATCAACCCGCGCCCCTCCAGGGCGCCGAAATGGCGCGGCTCCAGTTCCAGGGTTCTCTCGATATCCCTGAGCGAGTCGGGATAGTTGCCCATCAGGAAGTGAACCGTCGCCCGCTTGTTCCAAGCCTCCGCGTAATCGGGAACGCGGGCGACCAGATCGTCGAATATGACCAACGCCAGGAAATGGTTGCCCCGCCGCATGGCGTCCATGCCGCTGTGCATGCGTTCGACCACCTGCGGATTGTCGTGCTCCAGCCAGACAAGCCAGATCGCATTGGTGACGCCCTGGGCATTGATCGGCGTGTCGACGGTCTGCAGGCGTTCGAACAGACGCTCCAGACGCGGGTCGTTCTGGTCGGCCACGGTTGCTCCGGCGGCGACTGCCACCCACAACGCCGCCAATGCGGCTACTGCGGCTCTTGCTGTGCTACCCATCACCCGCCTAACTATGATGCAGGTCGAGCCAGCCGCCAAGCCTTCCAAGCCCGATCCGCCGCATTCATCCCCCCAACCTCATAAAGGATGAGTCATCGTATGACGGACCCTGCCAAGTACTTCGCCAACAGCTACGCCAAGGCGCGCAGCTTGTTCTCCGAAGCAGCGACGGCCGAAAACGCAGCACTGGGAAGTATGGCGCATCCGCTGCAAGGGCCGGACGGCGAAGCGCTGGCTACGGATCTGGCCTGGGTCGGACCGCGCGATGCCGAACGACTGCTTATTACCATCTCCGCCACCCATGGCGTCGAGGGCTATTGCGGATCGGGCGTGCAGGCCGGCTCGCTCAGCGCAGGCCGCTACCGCGACCTGCCCGAAGGTCTGGCCGTTCTGATGATCCACGCGATCAATCCCCACGGCTTCGCCTGGACCCGGCGCGTGACCGAAGACAACGTCGACCTCAACCGCAACTTCGCGGACTTCGAGGCACCGCTGCCGATAAACCCGGGCTATGAGGACCTGCACGAGGTGATCTGCCCACCGTCCTGGGACCCCGAGACGATCGAGCGAACCTTCGCAAACCTGATGGGCTACGCCGAGACCCACTCCATGGCCGCATTGCAACAAGCGGTCAGCGGGGGTCAGTATGCCCACGCGGACGGGGTCTTCTACGGTGGCCGAGGGCCGACCTGGTCGCACCGCACCCTCGACGCTCTGCTGCGTCAACACGGGGCCCGCGCGCGCAAGGTCGCCGTGATCGACTACCACACGGGTCTTGGCCCCTTCGGCTACGGCGAGCGCATCTGCCCGCATCCTGCGGACAGCGCCGGCCGCCAGAGAGCAGAAGACTGGTTCGGCCGCGATGTCACCTCCACCGATGACGGCAGCTCCAGCTCCGCCCCTCTGGTCGGCACCAACCAGAACGGGATCGAACGGGCGTTGGCTCACGCCGAAGTCACGCAGATCGCACTGGAGTACGGCACGCAACCGCTGTTCGAAGTGCTGAACTCCTTGCGCGGCGACAACTGGCTGCACGCGCACGGCGACCCTGTCGGATCGGCAGCGAAGCCGATCAAGGCGGAGATCCGTCGCTGTTTTTATCCCGGCACGCCGGAGTGGTGCCGCTCGGTCTGGGATAGTGCGGTGGAAACGGAAGACCTGGCGCTACGCGCCCTGGCCGGGAGCTGATGCACGATATGACGACGGCGGCGACTTACTTTCCCGAAAGCTATGCCGAAGCCCGTGCGCGCTTCCTCGCAGCCTGCGCCGATGCGGAGATCGCGGTCGAACAGCGACCGAACCCGAATGCCGGCCCGGAAGGCGAAGCGCTTTACAGCGACGTTGCCTGGATCGGACCGAAGGACGCGGACTCCGTCCTGGTCGTTCTCTCCGGAACGCATGGCATCGAGGGCTTCTGCGGTTCCGGCATACAGTTGGGTCTGCTTCAGTCGGGCTTGATCGCCGGCCGGCCGAACGGTCTGGCCGTCCTGCTGGTGCACGCGATCAACCCATATGGTTTCGCGTGGCAGCGCCGGGTCACCGAGGAGAACGTCGACCTCAACCGGAACTGGCTCGATCACGGCACAACCCATCCGGCCAATCCCGGATACGACGCGCTTCATCCGCTGCTTTGCCCGCGCGACTGGAGCGATGCGGCGATCGCGGAAAGCCAAGCGGCACTGGACGCTTGGGAAGCGACGCACGGCACCGTCGCCTTTCGGGCCGCCGTCTCCGGCGGGCAGTACAGCCGTGCCGACGGTATCTTCTTTGGCGGAACCCGCGACACCTGGGCCAAAACCAATCTGGAAGAGGTACTCGACGGGCACCTGGCCGGCGCCAAGCGGATCGGCCTGATCGATATCCACACCGGCCTGGGGCCCTATGGCTTCGGCGATCGTCTGCTGCCTTTTGCACCGGACGACCCTGTCAGCCTGCGGGCGCAGGACTGGTTCGGCGGTGACTGCACCGACACGCCGGCCGGCGCCCACGTCAACGTCGCCGACCTGCACGGAGTCAGCCTGCCGGCCGTTCGTGACCGCCTGGATACCGACATCTTCGTCGGCATCGCACTGGAATACGGCACGGTCCCGACCCCGGACGTGCGCCTCGCTGTACGTGCCGACAACTGGCTGCACCTTCACGGACAGTTGGATAGCCCCAAGGGTCGCGCGATCAAACAGCAGATCCGTGCCGCCTTCTATCCGGACAGCCGGGACTGGAAGCTGCAGGTCTGGGAGCGCGCGGAGGAAACCGTGCGGTTGATGTACCGCGGTCTGACGGAGGGCTGAGCCTCAAACGCTACTCCGCCGCCACCGCCGGGGCCGTTGCGTGCGTCGCCGGAAGGTCCGGGAAGCTTGGATGGCCGTCCAGTGCCTTCGGGAGCGGCCCGCCGGTCGCCCAATCGAGCAATTCGACGGTGTGAACCAGCGGCGTTTCGGTGCCTGTTGCGAGCTGGGTCATGCAGCCGATATTGCCCGTCGCGACGGCAACCGCCCCGGTGCGTTCGAGATTGGCCACCTTACGGTCGCGCAGTTGCACTGCAATCTTCGGCTGCATCAAGTTGTAGGTGCCGGCCGAGCCGCAACAGAGATGCCCTTCCGCCGGCTCGACCAGTGAGAAACCGGCAGCTTGCAGCAGTGCCTTTGGCGGCAGGCGAAGCTGCTGGCCATGCTGCATCGAACAGGCGGAGTGGTAGGCCAGAGTCTGGCCGGTCGCCCGGCGCGGCTCCGACAGACCGAGTTCGTACAGCAGCTCGGTGATGTCTTTGGTGATGCCGGAGATCCTTGCCGCCTTGTCGGCGTAGGCCGCATCCTCGCGCAACATGAAACCGTAGTCCTTCACCGTGGTGCCGCACCCCGATGCATTGATCGCTACGGCATCCAAAGGGTCCTCCGCGTCCGCCGCTAACCAGGCGTCGATATTGGCCTTGGCCGACTGCAGCGCCGGCTCTTCCTGCCCCATGTGATGAACCAGCGCGCCGCAACAGCCGGCCCCCTTGGCCACCACCACCTCGACACCGTGGCGGGTCAGCAGCCTGATCGTCGCCTCGTTGATCTGCGGTGCCAGCACCTGCTGAGCGCAGCCCGACAGCATCGCCACCCGAGCCCGTCGTCTTCCCTCCGCCGGGAAGACCTGCGGCCGGTCGACCGGCGAAGGCGTGGGAATCGATTTCGGTGCGAGGGACAGCATCGCCTTGAGGCGCCCGTCGAACAGCCCGCCGGCCAGTCCGGCGAAGGGACGGGCGAACCAGGCACCGATCAAGGCCAGCCGGAAGCGTTCGGGTTTCGGAAGCAGCCAGACCAGCAGACGGCGGAGCATACGGTCGGCCCAGGGCCGCTGGTAGGTTTCCTCGATGTGCTTTCGCGCATGGTCGACCAGGTGCATGTAGTGCACGCCGGAGGGGCAGGTCGTCATGCAGGACAGGCAGGAAAGACAGCGGTCGATATGCTTGACGGTTTTCTCCGTCGCCGGCTTGTCGTTCTCCAGCATATCCTTGATCAGGTAGATGCGCCCGCGCGGCGAGTCCAGTTCGTCGCCCAGCAGCACGTAGGTTGGGCAGGTCGCGGTGCAGAAACCGCAGTGCACGCAACTGCGCAGGATCTTTTCCGACTCCCGCGTGTCGGGATCGGCGAGCTGGGCGAGCGTGAAATTCGTCTGCATCCGCTTCCTCTCCTACGGTCGCGTCCCGGCGACTACTCTCGGCCGGGTGTCTTGCACGATTGAAGCCGGCGCTCCGCTCCGCGACTCATGACGCCGCAGGCGGCTTTGCGGCAGCCGGCTGTGCCGCTGGCGCGCTCTCGCCGTCAGCCGTATCGGGAGTCTTCGTCTCTCCCTTGACCGGTGCCATCTCCTCCGGCTCGGCATCCGGTTCCACATCGAAGCTCGGCTCCTGCCGCACCGGGTCAGGCTGCGCGATCAGCTCGCCCATCTGCCGCTCGAGCCTGGCAAGACGGCGGCGCGTAAAGGACTGCGACACCAGCAGCCAGAGGATGCCGAGCGGTGCCAAAAAGCCGATCAGGAACACCCCGAGCTCGGCCGGCAGCAAGTAGAAGATGTTTTCCTGCCCGAAATAGACGGAGACGTAGTACCAGCCGGCCCAAAGCCATGCCACGGTCAGAAGCAAACCCAGTGCCAATAGAACCATAACCGCTCTTCCCCCTGCGCCTTAGACGCCTGCGTACATCCGTCCGGGGTTGAGCACACGCCGAGGGTCGAAGCCATCCTTCAGCCTCGCTACCAGTGCCTGCTTCGCTGCGTCCATCGGCTGAAACACTTCCAGCCCCGCCCGCAACTCCGCCGGCGCACGCAGCAAGGTGGCATGGCCACCGCCGGCGCCGTCACCCGGTGCCCGGAGGGCGGCCCGCATCTGCGCCGCAGCAGCATCGCCCTGCGCCGCCACGCCAACCCACAGCAGGCCGCCGCCCCAATCGCTATAGTACAGAGCCTGGGGCAGCGAGGCGAGCAGCGCCGCAGTCACGGCCGGCATGGCCTGAGGCGCAATCGAGAAGCGCCACACGGCCAGCTCCGGCCGGGCGGCGAAGGGCAGGAGATCGCCGATCTCCCGCCAGAGCGTCATGGAGTTGTGACTGTGCAGCTCCTC
>JANQPZ010000182.1 GCA_028285215.1 Rhodovibrionaceae bacterium
GGATCAGAGCCTGCTCTTGATGCCGGCCTGGCAAGCCGGGCGCTACGTCGGCGTGAAGATCGTGACGGTCACGCCGGGTAACGGGCCGCGGGGCCTGCCGGCGGTGATGGGCGCCTACCTCTTGATCGACGGGCGCAACGGCTCGCCTTCGGCACTGATCGACGGGCCTATGCTGACACTGCGCCGGACCGCGGCGGCTTCTGCCTTGGCTTCGGCCTATCTCTCGCGTCCCGACAGCGCCAGGCTGCTGATGGTCGGTACCGGAGCGTTGGCACCGCACCTGGTTGCCGCCCATGCCGCCGTGCGGCCGATCCGCGACGTCCTGATCTGGGGACGAACGCCCGCCAAGGCGCAGCGACTTGCAAAGTCGATCAAACTGAAGCCCGTGCGGATCGAAGCGACCGAGGACCTGGAAGGTGCGGTGCGCGGTGCCGACATCGTGTCTTGCGCCACGCTGTCCAGCGAGCCCCTGGTGCAGGGCGCCTGGCTCTCGGGCGGTCAGCATCTCGACCTGGTGGGGGCCTTCCGACCGGACATGCGGGAGACCGACGCCGAGGTCTTCCGCCGTGCCCGGATCTTCGTCGACACCCGCGAGGGTGCCTTGGCCGAAGGCGGTGATCTGGTTCAGGCGATCCAGGCCGGCGCGCTGGAGCCCGAGGACGTGGCGGCCGACCTCTTCGAGTTGACGCGCGGCGAAAGGGCCGGCCGGCGCTTCTACGATCAGATCACCCTGTTCAAGTCGACCGGCAGCGCGCTCGAAGACCTGGCCGCGGCGCAGCTGACGGTCGAGCGGGTATGAAGGAAGGAGATCTCTCTTGCGCGTTCTGGTGATCGGCGGCGGCGTCATCGGCCTCTCGACGGCCTGGGCGCTCGCCAGAGCCGGGCACGAGCCTCTGTTGTTTGAGGCTGGCCCGCTGCCCAATCCCGGCGGTGCGTCCCACGATCAGCATCGTCTGATCCGTTCGCTCTACGGTGCCGAACGGGGCTATGCCCGTATGGTGGGTGACGCCTATGCGGCCTGGGATCGGCTCTGGGCGGACCTGGGGCGGCAGCACTATGTGGAAGCCGGTGCGCTCGGCATCTCGCTGCAGTCGCCCGAGCGCGCCGACGACCCTCTTGCCGCCTCCTTGGCCACGCTGCGCGACCTCGAACTCGAGCACGAGCTGTTGGATGCAGCGCAGCTTGCCGAACTCTGCCCCTACTTCCGGGTTCCGGAAGGGGCCTGGGGACTGCTGTCTCGGCCCGGCGGCATTCTGCTGGCCGACAAGATCGTTGGACACTTGGCCGGCTGGTTGCGGCGCGCGGGGGTCGATCTCTTCCCGGAAACGCGGGCCATCGACATCGACCCAGAGGCGGGGGCGGTGCGCTTGGCCGACGGCCAGATCGCACTGGGCGACGCCATCGTGGTCGCCGCCGGCGCCTGGACTGGCAAGCTGGTGCCAGCCCTGGCGGATCGGCAGACGCCACAGCGCCAGTTCGTCGCCTTCCTGGCGCCGCCGGAGGCGCAGGCGGCCGCCTGGGCGGCGGCCCCGGCCATCGTTCAGTTGCCGACGGCGCTGGACAGCTACTGTTGTCCGCCGGTGCAAGGCACGCGCCTCAAGCTCGGCGCCGTTGCGGCCCGCCGTGCCAGCGACCCCGATGCCCTGGCGGAGGGGAGCTACGAGGAAGCCGAGGCCCTTCTCGCGCCCTTCCGAGAGATCCTCACCGACGGTGCCGACTACCGCGTCGTCGGCTACAAGGCGTGTCCCTATGCCGTCAGTCACGATGCGGAGCGGTTTCTCAGCCACCGCGAAGGCTGTCTGACCGCCGTCGCAGGCTGTACCGGGCACATGTTCAAGTTCGGCGCCCTCATGGGGGAGCAGCTGGCCGCCGCTGCGACCGGCGATCTGGCCTTCGAGACCTTCGCCCGCTGGGCCGCAGGCGAAGAGCTGGTGGGCTAGATCGAAGAGGTTCGCTCCAAGCTCGCCCCTCGACTGTCGGTGCGGACGAGCGTTGCTCGTCCTTGGGTCCCAATTGACTCGTTTTTTGACGCCAGATACCGTTCTGATCGGTATTGCGGATGCCGTCGGTTCGCGAGAAGGGTCGAACCCACCCGAAGACAAGCTGACAAATCACCTTTTTCTGCCCGTGGAACGCGGACGCCGGGCGCGACTGGAAAAAGGTGCTCCATGAGCAAAACACTTCCTCAAAACGCAAACCTCGCTTGGCTCAAGAAGACGGCCAAGCAGCAACTGCGCGTCTGGCGGGCCGAGGGCCGGAGCGCCAAGCTGGCGGACGTCCAGCTGATGCTGGCCCGAGACTACGGTTTCTCAAGCTGGCGTGCCCTACGGGCGGCTTTGCCTGTGCCCGATAAGGAGGGAACTGCTGCGCCCGAGGCGCCGTCGGACGAGCGCGCCGAACAGTTGCTTCGGTCCGTCGGCCAGGGGCGGCTATCCGACGTGAGGGACTTGCTCGAGGCCACGCCTGGTCTCGTGAATGCGGTCGGACCACATCCTTTCTGGGGCGGCCGGCCACAGGCGATCCATGTAGCCATCGAGACCAAGCGCCATGAGATGTTTGACCTTCTGCTGGCAGCCGGAGCGAAAGTTGACGGCGACAACAGGCTTTACGATCACTGGTCGCCTGTCATGCTGGCCTTGGCCTGGGATCAACCTCAGTTCTGTGGGAAGCTCATTGAAAAAGGCGCGCGAATAGGCCTGTTGGAAGCCCTGCTGCTCGGTGACGATGACTTGGTTGAACGGTTACTCCGCTTCGGCTTGTCGGCGGTGCCGTCAGATCGCCCGAGCGGCTCCATTCTGGGGCTGGCGCGGACATCCTTCGCGATAAACCGCTTGCTCGACGTCGGCGCGTCGCCGGACGGGGTCGACCGTTGGGGCGCCTCGGCCATCGAGACCTTGAGCCGGCTGGGTCCGAGAGGCCGCCCGCTGGTATTGCAGATGATGAAGCGGGGCGTCAGGGCGGAGCCTCAGGAGTATGCCCGCTTGGGTGACCGGGATGCATTGGCAGCCCTCGGTGCAGGAAACCCTGAGATCCTTCGCTCCGAAGCGGTGACGATGGGTGCTGTCGATTTCGGACATCACGCCCTGCTCGAGTGGTTACTGGCTTGCGGTGCGAATCCCAATGCTCGGGCAGCCGGAGCTTCAGGACAAACCGCGTTGCATTCGGCTGCCTGGAACGGCGATCTTCGCATGGTGGAACTTCTCGTCTCCCATGGCGCCGACATTTCTGCCGTCGATCGTGAGCACGGCAGCACACCACGGACCTGGGCCGCGGTTTCGATCAAGGTGTCGAACAATCCGAGGTGCGCTGAGGTTGTCGCCTATCTGGAGAAGAAGGCCCCTTAGAACGCGGTCGTCCTACTCCGCCGCTCTTGCTGCCGAGGGAGCGAAGCGCCGTTCCATCTCGCGGCGGATTTGCACGGCCTGGGCGGTCTCGTCGACCTCTACATCGGCCCAGCCGACGAGGCCGCCTTCCGGGATATCGCGGGTCAGCGTCACGCCGTGAGCGAGGCCGATGGGCAGCGCGCTGCCGGCCAGGGAGGTATCGGCGGGCAGCAGCTTGCCCCAAACGCAGTAGCCGCCCTCGCCGTCCAGGGTTTCGCCGGCCTTGAGGGCGCGTTTGGCGGTGGCGACGACGTCGCCGCGGAAACCGGTCGCCTGTCCGGTGGCCTCGCCCCGCAGGGCGGCCGAGAGGATGGAGACGTTCAGCTCCAGTCCGATCAGGTGGAAGGGCTTGTACATGGCGGCATAGCGCCCGCTCCCGTCGGTGTTCATCCCGTACTGGCGGAAGCAGGCGGCGGCGTAGTCGTTGGGAGCCTCCAGGACCACGTAGACGCCCCAGCGCAGATCGCGGAAGACCGGGCGACCGTCGCGCTCCAGGCTGGAGATCACCTCCACCTGGCCGCTGTGGTGCAGCTGGCCGCCTGCCTCGCTTGGGCGCAGCACCTGTGCCAGGTCGTCGACGCCGCAGGGCGGGAAGGACAGGCCGTTGGGTGCAGGGGTCAGGCCGGTGCCGTTGGCGATGGCCGCCATCTCGATCCCGGACTTGGTGCCGTCCAGGAAGGAGTTGAACATCTGCGGATTCATGCCGGCGGTCTCGGCCTGCTCCGGGGTCAGACCGTAGTGCGGCCACACGCTCTCCGGTGTGGAGGCGTGGTAGCTGGGCAAGTACTTGGTGCCCTTGCCGGCGGCTGCGACCGAGAAACCGCAGGCGCGTGCCCAGTCCACCAGTTCGCAGGTCAGGGCCGGCTGGTCGCCGTAAGCCATGGAGTAGACGACGCCGGCCTTCCGGCAGGTCTCAGCCAGCAGCGGGCCGGCCAGCACGTCGGCTTCCACGTTGACCATGACGATGTGCTTGCCCTGGGCAGCGGCCTCCAGGGCATGGGCAATGCCGGCGGCCGGGTGGCCGGTGGCGTCGACCACCACGTCGACATCGTCGCGGGCGATCAGCTCCGAACCGGCTTCCACGAACGCGGTGGCCGCGAGCCGTTCCTCCGGCCAGCCGACAGCGGTGCAGGAGGCCTTGGCGCGTGCCGGCGACAGATCGGCGATGGCGGTGACCGTCAGACCGGCGGTGGTCGGCACCTGGCTCAGGAACATGGAGCCGAACTTGCCGGCACCGATGAGACCGACCTTGACCGGCCCCTGGTCGGTGCTGGCGCGGGCAGCGGCGAGGGCGGCGAGATTCATGGCCTCACTCCGCCGCGTGCTTGCTGGCCAGTTCGCTCAGGCAGTCGTCTGGCAGCGGTTGGATCGGCGTGAAGTCACGGTGGGCGATCCAGTCCTTGCGGGTGAACTTGCGGATGTGGTTGTCCACGTGACACAGCGAGAGATAGACGATGGTGCGGTCCCAGGGGCTGATGTTGGAGGGACTGGCGTGCACCAGATTGGAATGGAAGAGCAGGATCGAACCGGCCGGGCCGGTCGGTGCGACGATACCGCCTTCTTCGGCCAGGCGGGTGACGGTTGCGCGGTCGAGCGTCCAAAGCGGGTAGGAGGTGGTCTCCAGGTCGTGGCCGGCCGCCTGGGTGCCTTCCTTGTGGCTGCGCGGGATGAACATCAGCGGGCCGTTGACGGAGGTGACCTCGTCCAGGAAGAGGGCGATGTTCATGGCCCGCGGTTCGGGCATTTCGTCGTCGCGATGCCAGGTGCCGAAATCCTGATGCCACTGCCAGACCTCGCCGTCGAAGGCGGCTTTGGCGTTGATCTTGAACTGATGCATGTAGACCGGGCCGTCCAGAAGCTGGGTTACCGGCTCGACCAGCCGCGGATGCGCGCCCAGGCGCCGGAAGGCCTCGTTGTAGGTATGGGCGGCGAAGGCCGTGCGGGCGACGCCCGAAGACTCGCGCCAGACTTCCTCGCGGTCCGTGGCGTAGATCGCCCGCGCCTCATCGCGCAGCAGGCCGATTTCCTCCGACGAGAAGACGTTCGGTAAGAACAGATAACCCTCGCGGTCGAAGGCCTCGAGCTGTTCGGGCGTGAGTTTCATGGCGCGTCCTCCGGCGGTCTGTTTTCTGTAGGTCCGTTCTGCGCGGATCGGAGGCCGCCTGCTCGTGCCGCGCAAATGCCTCTCTAGGCGCTGAGCGCCAAACGATCCTCCAAACGACCGATCAGCATGGCAGCGGCAGCTTCCACATGGGCCTCGGCCAAGGCACCGGCGCGCTCGACCTCGCCGGCCAGGATGGCGCCGGCGATGGCCTGGTGCTCCCGCCAGACCGTGTTGCGCTGGTTGTGGTCGCGCAGCACCGCACCCATGATCCTGCGGATATGGAACCAATGCACTTCCGCCGACTGCGCGATCAAGGGATTGTCCGACAGGCTGTAGATCGTCTGGTGGAAGGCGATGTCCGCTTCGATCAATGCCGGGACGCGACCCTCGGCGACCGCCTGCCGACCGGCATCCAGCGGGGTTTGTAGACGTTCCTCCGCTGTCCGTCGTGCAGTGCGGTTGGCCGCTGTGTCGGTCAGGGTTTGTGCCGCCGCTCGTGCCGCGAGCCTGTCCAGCGCGCCGCGCACGGCATAGACCCGCCGCGCAGTCTGCGGGTCCAGGCGCGCGACCTGCAGGCCACGTCGACCCGCCGCTTCGACGAAGCCCTGCGTCTTCAGCAGCAGCAGCGCTTGGACGACCGGTTGGCGAGAGACGTTCAGTTCCGCGGCCAACCGCTCCTGCACAAGCGGCATTCCGGGCGCGAGCCGACCGCTGCCGATGGCATCGAGCAAGGCCGTGTAGACCTGATCGGCAAGCTGCGGCTGGCTGGAGATCGGCTGCATGGCGTCCTCGGATCGCTGATTTCCGAATACTGTATTCAGAATTCAGGCGAGTCAAGCCGATCGATGAGGGTCTACGCGGGTGCGTTCGCAGAACCGGCGGTCTTCAGGTGGAGATGCGTCTGGAGGGAGCCGGCATCGGCGCCACTTGCGGGAATCCGGAAAGAACGCCGCGGCGGCTGCGCTCGGCCGCGCGCAGCGGCGTGGGTGCATAGAGCTGCTTGCTTGCCTCGATCAGGTTGACGCCGCTGAACTGGGGAAACCAGCGCTGTCCCGCTCGCTCCCAAGCGGTGGCCGAGCGCAGCAGCGTCGCCGAACGGGTCGGCGGGATGAAGAGCGCATGCTCGTGCCGCTGAGGGACGAAGAGGTTGTCCCGCAGCAGACGCTTCAGCTGGTTCGGGCTGTAGGGGTGACCGTGGCCCAGCGGTGTGCGCTCCAGCCGGGCCCAGATGCCGCGGCGGTTGGGCACGACGACCAGCAGCCGGCCCTGACCCGTCAGAACGCGCCAGACCTCGCCCAGCATGTATTTCAGATAGTCGGAATTCTCGATGCCGTGCACGATCAGCACCCGGTCGACCGAATAGTCCTGCAGCGGCAGCTCGGTTTCGTCCACCAGTGAGGTGACGAAGGGTCCCTCGGCCGGCCAGTGCATCACCCCCTGAGGCGCCGGCATGAAGGCGATCACCCGCTCGGCATCCTGACGGAACTGGCGCAGGTAGGGACTGGCAAAGCCCAGTCCGAGAATTGCCTGGCCGTGCACGTCCGGCCACATCTGGCGCACCGCACGGCGGACCAGATGGCGCGCCACCTGGCCTGTGCGGGTTTGGTAGAACCCGTGCAGATCAATTACGTCCTGCCACATCGCGGCTCGACTGCCCCCTTCGGAACGGCACCTGTGCGATCCGCCGCTGTTTGACCGGCCGAGCCCGAATGCTAGCTTGGCCGCCAGGGCGCGATCGCCGCCTCACGCAAAGAGATATTTAGGCATATACGGGACTTTGGCATAGATGGGGCCACGGACGATGTCGCAGCTCGACGTTCATCAGATCCCTGTTTTGAACGACAACTACGTCTATCTGGCGCGGTGTCGCGCCACAGGAGCGACGGCTGTGGTGGACCCGGCCGTTGGGGCGCCGGTTCTTGCAGAGGCCGAACGCCTGGGCTGGGGGATCACCCACATCCTCAACACCCATCACCATGGCGATCATGTCGGCGGCAACGTGGAGATCAAGCGCGCGACCGGCTGCACCATCGTGGGCCCGAAACCGGACCGCGACCGGATCCCCGGCATCGACATCGAAGTCGACGAAGGCGACAGCTATGTTCTGGGCGAGGCGCGGGCCGAGGTCTTTTTCGTGCCGGGTCATACCCGCGGACATATTGCCTATTGGTTCGCGCAGAGCGACGCGCTCTTTTGCGGCGACACGCTTTTCGCGCTGGGCTGCGGCCGGCTGTTCGAAGGCACGCCGGCGCAGATGTGGAGTTCGCTGTCCAAGCTGAAGGCTCTCCCGCCGAGCGCACGGGTCTACTGCGCCCACGAGTATACACAGGCCAACGCCCGCTTTGCATTGACGGTAGATGGGGCGAATGCGGACCTCAGGGCGCGGTCGCAGACGATCGACCGCCTGCGCGCCGCCGGCACGCCCACCGTTCCCTCGACCCTGGGCGAGGAACTGGCCACGAACCCCTTCCTGCGCGCCGATGTGCCTGAGCTGGCGGCGGAACTCGGCATGGCCGGTGCCGATCCGGTTGCGGTTTTCACGGAGGTGCGGGCGCGCAAGGACGCCTTCTGATGACGCCGGAGACGATCATTGCGACGCTTGGCATGCAGCCGCATCCAGAGGGCGGCCACTATGTCGAGGTCTACCGCGACAGTCCGCCGGACGGCAGCCGGGGTGCTGCTACCGCAATCTACTTTTTGCTGCAGGCGGGCGAGGTCAGCGCCTGGCACCGGGTCGATGCGGTGGAGATCTGGCACTGGTATGGCGGTGCGCCGCTGGTGCTGACGATCAGCGAGAACGGTCACGATGCCAGCGCCTGCTATCTCGGGCCCGACCTGACGGCCCGGCAGCGCCCGCAACGCGTGGTTCCAGCCGGAGCTTGGCAAACGGCCGAGAGTCTGGGGAGCTGGACCCTGGTCGGCTGTACCGTATCGCCGGCCTTCGAGTTCGCGGGTTTTGAGTTGGCGCCACCCGACTGGCGTCCCACGCCGCGGGAAAGCTGAGATCGTCCCCCTTTTCGAAAGCTGTCGCGAGGCCTAACGCTGCAGGGCCTCGAGATCCCTGTAGAGTTCCAACGCCTCCGGATTGGCCAGGGCGTCCTTGTTCTTGACCGCGCGGCCGTGGACCAGATCGCGGACGGCCAATTCGACGATCTTGCCCGATTTGGTGCGCGGGATGTCGGCGATCTCGATCACCTTGGCCGGGACATGGCGCGGTGTGGCGCCTTCGCGGACGGTCTGTTTGATCCGCTTCTCCAGCGCTTCGTCGAGCATCGTGCCTTCGCGCAGACGCACGAAGAGCACCACGCGCACGTCGCCCTGCCAATCCTGACCGATGACGATGGACTCCAGGACTTCGGGCAGCTTCTCGACCTGGCGATAGATCTCGGCTGTGCCGATTCGCACCCCGCCGGGGTTGAGTGTGGCGTCGGAGCGGCCATAGACGATCACCCCGTCGTTGCGGGTCAACTCGACGAAATCTCCGTGGCACCAGACGCCTGGGAAGCGCTCGAAGTACGCGGAACGATAGCGCGCACCGTCCGGGTCGCCCCAGAAGTAGAGCGGCATGGAGGGAAAGGGTTTCACGCAGACCAGTTCGCCCTTCTGCTCGCGGACCGCTTTGCCGTCGTCGTCCCAGACCTCGACCGCCATGCCCAGGCCGCGGGCCTGGATCTCGCCGCGATGCACGGGTCCGATAGGGTTGCCCAGGACGAAGCAGGACAGGATGTCGGTGCCGCCGGAGATCGAGGCGAGGTTGAGGTCGTCCTTGACCTTGCCGTAGACGTAGTCGAAGCCTTCGGGCACCAGCGGGCTGCCGGTGGAACACATGCTCCGCACGGTCGAGAGGTCGTGGGTTTGTTTCGGGGCCAAACCCGCCTTGTTGCAGGCGTCGATGTACTTGGCCGATGTGCCGAACAAGGTCATGCCCTCGGCGTCGGCGTAGTCGAACAGGATGTTGCCGTCCGGCGCGAAGGGCGAACCGTCGTAGAGCAGCAGCGTCGCCTCGCAGGCCAGGCCGGCGACCAGCCAGTTCCACATCATCCAGCCGCAGGTGGTGAAGTAGAAAACCCGGTCGCCGGGCCCGACGTCGGCATTCAGCCTGTGTTCCTTGATCTGCTGGATCAGCGTCCCGCCGACGCCGTGGACGATGCACTTCGGTTTGCCCGTGGTGCCGGAGGAATACATGACGTAGAGCGGTGCATTGAAGGGCAGCCGCAGGTACTCGATCTTGCCGGCGGTGTAGGGCGCGATGGCATCGTCCAGAGCGGCTGCCTTCGGAAGCTGTTGCGCGACGTCCGGACGGCCCAGCAGCGGGCAGACGATCGTTTTCACCACACTGGGAAGTTGCGGCAGAAACTCCTGGATCTTCGGCAGGGTGTCGATCTCCCTGCCGTTGTAGAAGTAGCCGTCGGGCACGAAAAGCACCTTCGGCTCGATCTGACCGAAGCGGTCGAGCACACCCTGTACGCCGAAGTCCGGAGAGCAGGACGACCAGATCGCACCCAGCGAGGCCGTCGCCAGCATCGCCGCCACCGTTTCCGGCATGTTGGGCATGAAGCCGGCTACCCGGTCGCCCTGGCCCACGCCTTCGGCGCGCAGAAGCTTTTGCATGCGGCTGACCAGCGCTTCCAGTTCGCGCCAGGAGAGCCGCCGCTTGATCTTGTCCTCGGCCCAGAAGACAAGGGCGTCGCTATCGGCCTCGGGGTGGCCGGCGCCCCTGCGCAGCAGGTTCTCGGCGAAGTTCAGTCGCACCTCGGGGAAAAACTGGGCACCGGGCATCCTGTCCGCGTCGACCAGTACCGTCTTGCCGGGTGGAACATCGCCGATCAGCTCGCCGTATTCCCAGATCGCCGTCCAGAACGTCTCCAGGTTCTCAACGGACCAGCCGTGGAGCTGTCCGTAGTCGGCAAGCTCAACGCCTTCCTTTTCGTGGAGGTATTGCAGGAAGTGGGTGAGCTGCGCGTCGGCAATCCGCCGCGGCGAGGGCGTCCAGAGGGGCGGGTCGGCGAAAGAAGAGGCTGGGGACATCGGCAGCGGACTCGCAGTGAGACTTGATGGACAAGGCGCCGCGACACTAGAGCCGCCGCCGGTCGAGACGCAAGCGAGCCATGCGGGCTCGGGTCTACTCCGGCGGCAAGACAACCTCTAGATTGCGCAGCCTATGCCCGACGATCCCAAGACCACCGATCCTACCGCCAGCGAACCCGCTGCCGGCACGTCCCCGCCATTGGCTGGTTCCGGGGCCGAAGGCCGTCCCGAAAGCATATCCGCGCGCCGGGCGATCAGTCCCGCCCTGGCCGGTGCCCTCTACATGACGGCCGCCTCGCTCGGCTTTTCGGTGATGAATATTCTGATCCGAGAGGTCTCGGCAGAACTGGAGGCGGCGCAGATCGCCTTCTTCCGCAATCTCTTTGCGGCTGCGGTGATGCTGCCCTGGCTGCTGTACAGCGGCGTGGGAAAGGCCCTGGCAACGGAAAGCCTCAAGCTGCACCTCTTGCGCGCGGGTGTCGGGCTGACAGCGATGCTCTGCTGGTTCTACTCCGTTTCGCTGCTGCCTCTGGCGCAGGCCGTGGCGCTCAACTTCACCGTGCCGCTCTTCGCCACCATCGGGGCGGCCTTGATCCTGCGCGAGGTCGTACGAGCGCGTCGTTGGAGCGCCACGCTGGTCGGTTTTCTCGGGGTCCTGATCATTCTGCGCCCCGGCACGGCGGAGATCTCGCTGGTCACCGGCCTGCCGGTGCTGGCAGCGCTCTTCATGGCCGCGTCGGTGATGGTGGTGAAGACGCTTTCGGCCCGCGACGCGCCGGGGACCATCGTCCTATGGATGAACCTGCTGCTGACCCCCCTGTCCCTGATCCCGGCTCTGTTCGTCTGGCGCTGGCCAAGCCTGGAGGTGCTGGCCCTGACGGCCGCGATCGGTGGCGTCGCGGTGCTTGCCCACATTGCCCTGACCCGCGCCTACGCCCGGGCCGACGCCTCTGCCGTCCTGCCTTTCGACTACATGCGCTTGCCTTTCATCGCGCTCTTCGCCTTCATGCTCTATGGCGAGATACCGGATCTCTGGACCTGGGTCGGCGCTGCGGTGATCGCCGCCTCCACCGTCTACATCGCCCACCGCGAGGCCAAGGTCGCGCGCGAGCGGGCCGCCAGCGGCGTTGCAGGTGCGGGACCGCAGGGTCGCGAATAGGATGGCTACGATGGGCGGGGTCCGGCCGGGCGGCGCTGCGATAAGGCAGGTCTAGAGCATGGCGTTGCAGGCGAAGAGCCGCAGCTTGTCTCCCAATCTGGAAGGCGCCCTTTGGATGCTGGCCTCGGCGCTGGTCTTCACGGCCAACGGCGTGCTGGTCAAGGCGCTGGCCGAAACCGGGATGTCGTTCTTCCAGATCGCGCTGGCCCGTGCCGGCTTCGCGTTGCTTGCCATCCTGCCCTTCGTCTATCTGGCGGGGTGGCGGGCGCTGCGGACGGCCTATCCCGGCACGCATGTGATCCGCGCGGTCTGCGGGGCCGGGGCGATGCTGTCGGGGTTCTATGCCCTCTCGCACCTGCCGCTGGCTGACGTGACCGCCATCGGTTTCACCACGCCGCTCTTCGCAACGATCCTGGCGATCCTGTTTCTCGGCGAGACGGTGCGATGGCGCCGCTGGACGGCGACCCTGGTCGGCTTTGGCGGCGTTCTGATTATGCTGCGTCCGGGTGCGCTCCTGAGCGGCGAGGGCATCGCGCTCGACGGCTTCCTCGCGGCGCTCGGCATGGCCGCCGGCATTGCCGTCGCCGTGATCATGGTCAAGCGCCTGCCGAAGAGCGAGCACCAGGCGGTGATGCTCCTGTGGTTCTGTCTCGCCTCCATCGCCTTGGCGGTCGTTCCAGCCATCCAGGCCTGGCAGAACCCCAGCCTGGAACAGTGGCTGATGCTGGCCGGTGTCGGCGTGATCGGAGTCTCCGGTCAGTCGTTGATTATCCGGGCGTATCGCGCCGGCGAGGCCAGCTTCGTGGCGCCCTTCGACTACTCCAAGATCCTCTTCGCCATGGCCTTCGGCTTTCTCTTCTTTGCGGAGATCCCGGAGATCTGGACCCTGGCCGGCGCCGCCGTGATCGTCGCCAGCTCTCTCTACATCGCCCAGCGCGAAGTGAAACTCGGCACCCGCAAGGAGCGCGAACGTGCCGGCGTCGGCGAGTAAGGCCGCCGGTCGCGTTCAAAGCTGGAGATCGACATCGGTGTCGCCGCTCGGCGGTTGGCTCTACTCGAGCACCACGGCCGTCCCGTTGGCGCTGACCATGAGCATGGAGTCGCCGACGGTTTCGTAGTCCAGGTCGACGCCGACGATGGCGTTGGCACCTAGGGCTTCGGCCTTTTCCACCATGTCGGCGATGGCTTCGTCCTTGGCATCGCGCAGGGCCTTTTCGTAGGCGCCGGCCCGGCCGCCGACGATGTCGCGGATCCGCGCGAAGAGATCGCGGAATATGTTGGCGCCGATAATGCACTCTCCTGCGACGATGCCTTGATAGGCGACGATTCGCCGTCCCTCGATTCCGTCGGTGGTGACCACGAGCATGCTGCCCTGCACTCCCTCTCTGACTGGACTGTCCCCGTAACTCCAACGGGCGTCACGATAGCGCGCTTGTGTGCTTCGGCAATAGCGGGCAGGGTCCCGGGCAATGAGCTTCGCCGCGCCGCCAGAGCCCGCCGTCCCGCAGGCCACCCCGGAAGGGGCGGACCGGCGCGGAATCATCGCCTGGTGTCTCTACGACTGGGCGAACTCCGCCTTCCCCACGGTCATCGTCACCTTCGTCTTCGCCGCCTACGTGACCAACGTGATCGCGGAAACGCCGGAGATCGGGACCGGCCAGTGGGGATTGGCCATGGGACTGTCCGGTCTGGTCATCGCGCTGCTCAGCCCTGTGCTGGGGGCGATCGCCGATCAGAACGGCCGGCGCAAGCCCTGGATCGCGGTCCTTTCGCTGATCTGCGTGGCGGTCGGTGGGCTGCTCTGGACCGTCGAGCCGACCGCGGGGGCTCTGGTCTGGGCGCTGTTGCTGGTCGCGGCGGCCAACGTGTCTTTCGAGATCGCGACGGTCTTCTACAACGCCATGCTGCCCGAGGTGGCGCCGCGCGGGAAGATGGGGCGCATTTCCGGCTGGGCCTGGGGAGCGGGATATGCCGGCGGTTTGGCCTGTCTGGCCGCCTGCCTGGTCTTGTTCGTACAGCCCGAGGTGCCGCTGTTCGGTCTCGACAAAGAGGCCTACGAGCATGTGCGCGCCACCGGCCCCTTCGTGGGCCTCTGGTTCCTGATCTTCGCCCTGCCGATGTTCCTCCTGACGCCGGACCGTCCCGGGTCCGGAAAGCCGACCGGCGAGTCGGTACGGGCCGGATTGAAAACGCTCCGGGAAACGCTCCGGAAGCTGCCCCGCTATGGCAGCATCCTGCGTTTCCTGATCGCGCGTATGTTCTACACCGACGGGCTCAACACCCTCTTTGCCTTCGGCGGTATCTACGCGGCCGGCAGCTTCGGCATGAGCTTCGACGAGATCCTGATCTTCGGTATTCTTCTGAACGTCACGGCCGGATTGGGAGCGGTCGGCTTTGCCTGGATCGACGATTGGCTGGGCCCGAAACGCACGGTGCTGATCTCCGTCGCCTGCCTGATCGTTTTGGGGGCGGCGATCCTGCTGGTCGAGTCGAAGCTGTGGTTCTACGTGTTGGGCTGTGCCATCGGCATCTTTATCGGCCCGGCGCAATCGGCCAGCCGCACCCTGATGGCGCGACTGGCACCGGCCGAGGTGCGCACGGAGATGTTCGGGCTCTATGCCCTCTCGGGCAAGGTTACGGCCTGGATGGGCCCCATCCTGGTCGGTTTCGTCACGGTTCAGGCAGACAGCCAGCGCTGGGGCATGGCGACCATTCTGGTGTTGTTCATCGCAGGCGCTCTCCTGCTGTTGCCCTTGAGGGAGCCGCCGCAGGATCCGGATTGATGCCCGGCTGCTGCAGGGAGCGACGGCGCAGCGGCGCGCGCCCCTAGGGTCGGTTATGAAGCCGCGTAGGGACGGACCGGAATCCGGGCATAGCGCTGACGGAGACGTCCGTAGCTGCCGAAGACGCCGGCCACTGGGCGGATGGCGGCGGCGAAGCTGCGACGCAGGGCGCGGCTCTGCAGCGCGCGGCCCCTGGCCAGATACGCGGCAAGCTCGGCGTCGCTTGTGAGTGCGCCGGGCGCGTAGAGGGTGACCGGCTGGTGGTCGATCCCGGAGCGGGCGCTCCCGGCCTCGCTCTTGGACTCGGCGGTCCCTGTTGCGGCGGACTGGACAGAGGCTGTCATGGCGGGCTCTCCTGTGGAGCGGGGAAAAGCGAGGCGCTATGGACGTTGCGGCCTTGCGACTAAGCTATTCTCCTCACTTAGTTCACAAAACACCCCTTATCAGCATATTATCTGAGATATGTAGGAATAAATAGATGGCGGCCGTGAACAATATCAACGAGATGGAGATCTTCGTTCGTGTGGTGCAGGCCAAGTCCTTCTCGGCGGCTGCCCGTGCGCTGGATCTTTCGCCCTCCGCCGTATCGAAACAGATCGGGCGGCTGGAGGATCGCCTGGGCGCCCGTTTGCTGAACCGCACCACCCGTCAGCTCTCGCTGACCGAGGTCGGGCAGGCCTTCTATCAGCGTGCCGAGCGCATCATTGCCGACATCGCCGAGGCCGAGCAGGCGGTCGGCGACCTGCATGCCGCGCCGCGGGGCCTGTTGCGTGTCAATGCGCCGGTCGCCTTCGGCCGGCTCCACATCGCCCCGTTGCTGCCGAAGTTCCTGGACGCCTACCCGGAGATCTCGGTCGAGCTGACGGTCAACGACCGTTTCGTCGATCTGGTCGAGGAGGGGATGGACTTGGCGCTGCGTATCGGCGAACTGGCCGATTCCTCCCTGATCGCCAAGCGGTTGGCGCCGAACCACCGTGTGGTCTGCGCCGCGCCGGCCTATCTGGCGGCGCGGGGGACGCCGCGGCTGCCCGCCGATCTGCAACAGCACAACTGCATGACCTACACCTTTCGAACCAACCGGCACGACTGGCGACTGGAAAAGGACGGCGTGGCCGAATCGGTCACGGTTTCCGGTAACTTGGAGACCAACTACGCCGAGGTCTTGATGGCGGCGGCCTTGGCCGGCAGCGGTATTGTGCTGCTGCCGCTCTGGTTGGCCGGACCTCAGCTGACCTCCGGCGAGCTGGTAGAGGTGTTGCCGGACTGGCAGGCGCAGGACAGCGCGATCTACGCCGTCTATCCGCACGCCCGGCATCTGTCGCCGAAAGTCCGGGTCTTCGTCGACTTTTTGGCCGAGCAAGTCGGCCACCTGGCTCAGTGCTGGGAGCGGGAACCGCTCGACAGAGCGGCCAAGCACTCTGCGGCTTAATGCCAGGCTGTGGCGCGCGGCGCCCGTCAGGCCATGCGCAGGCCGCCGTCGAAGCGGATGGTCTCCATATTGAGCATGGGATTGCCGGCGATGTGCAGAACTAGGTCGGCGAACTCTTCAGGCTTGCCGAAACGTTTGGGAAAAATCGGCTGCTGCGCCAGGTTCTCCTGCACCTCCTCCGGCATGTTCAGCAGCAGCGGCGTGCCGATCAGACCCGGTGCGATCGACAGAACGCGTATGCCGAATCGCCCGAGTTCGCGCGCGGCCGGTGCATTGAGGCCGTTGATCCCAGCCTTGGAGGCAGCATAGGCGACTTGGCCCACCTGCCCCTCCGTTGCGGCGACGGAGGAGGTCGAGAGGATGACGCCGCGTTCGCCCTCCGCGTTCAGCGGTTCGGCTGCGGTCATCTCCGCGGCGGCCAGACGCAGCATGTTGAAGCTGCCGATCAGATTGACCCGGATGACCGTCTCGAAGTCGGCAAGGTCCATCGGGCCGTCGCGGCCGACAATACGCTTGGCAGGCGCGATACCGGCGCAGTTGACCAGCAGGCGGCAGGGTCCATGGGCCGCGCTGGCTTTCTTGACGACGGCTTCAGCAGTGGCGGCGTCGCTGACGTCGCAAGCCAGGCCGAGTCCGCCAATCTCGTTCGCCACCGCCTCCGCCGTCTCGCGGCTCAGATCGATCACGCCGACCCGGGCGCCGGCTGCCGCCAGGGCTCGCGCCGTCGCGGCCCCCATGCCGGAACCGCCGCCAGTGACCAGGGCGCCTACACCTTTGACGTCCATCGAACCTCCCCCCTGTTGCTGTCTGACTTCGGGCCGGCGGGCCTATAGCACGGGTCGGCATCGCAGCAGAAGGGCAGCGAACACAGGCCTTAGCAGGGCGAGAGTCTTTCGTTCACCGCCTGACAGGCTATCTTGGCGCCCATGCTGATGCCTCAAGTCCCCCGTCCCGCACTCTGGCTCGGCCTCGCCGGCCTGATTCCCTTCGCCGCAGGTGCCGTTGCGATCTGGTCCGTGGATCCGCGCTGGAGCGGCGTCGCCCTGATCGTCCAGATGGCCTATGCCGCCTGCATCTTGTCGTTCATGGGGGCGGTGCACTGGGGCCTGGCGATGGCAGGCACGGGCGTAGCGGGGCCGGGACCGTCCAACGGCGACAGTCACGCCGGCATGACCTGGACGCGCGTCGGCGGTTCGGTGATCCCGCCGCTGCTCGCTTGGCTGTCTTTGATCATGGCGCCTATGCCGGGGCTGATTCTGCTCATCCTGTCGTTTGTCGGACTGTTTTGGGCCGACCTGACAGCGATCCGCCTTGGCCAGGCTCCGACCTGGTATCTGCCCCTGCGCAAGGCGCTGACCATCGGCGTCGTGATCTGCCTGGGTATCTCCCTGATGCGGCTGGTCGTGCAGTAGAGCGTTCGAAGGGCTGCGCCGCTGTTGCGCCTTTCCCTGGCGTCTGTTCGGCGCTACATCCCTGCGCGATGTCTGTTTCCACGCCCGCTTCCGCCATTTCGTCTTCCCCGTCTGCGAACGCACGCAGGGTCGCTCTCGACCTGCTGCGGGCGGTGCTCAGAGGACGGCACTCGCTCGACGAGGCTCTGGCGAACGAGGGACGCCTGGCGCAGCTTGACGTCCGCGACCGCGCCTTTGCGCGCCACCTGGTCGCCACCTCTCTCCGCAGGCTCGGAACGCTGGACGCCTTGATCGCCCGTTGCCTGGACCGGCCGTTGAAGCGCGAGTTCGGCATCGTTCAGGATCTCCTGCGTCTCGGGACCTGTCAGCTCCTGATCCTCGGCACGCCGCCCCACGCCGCGGTGGCGGAGACGCTGCGTCTGGCGGAGAAGGGTAAGCAGGCCGGCTTCAAGAAACTGATCACTGCCGTGTTGCGCCGGCTGGAGCGCGAGGGCGCCGGCTGGCTGGCCGATCTCGACTCGGCTCGGGTAGACACGCCCGCCTGGCTTTGGGATTCCTGGTCCGCCGCCTACGGCGAGTCGACCGCGCGCGCCATTGCCTTGGCGCAGTCCGTCGAACCCCCGCTCGACTTAAGCCTCCTCGACGCCGGCGGGGCCGAGAGCTGGGCCGAACGGCTCGGCGCGACCGTGCTGCCGACCGGATCGCTGCGCCTGCCGACGGGCCGTGGCGAGGTGGCCCGTCTGCCCGGCTTCGACGAGGGTGCCTGGTGGGTACAGGATGCGGCCGCAGCCTTGCCTGCGCGCTTGCTTGGGCCGGTTGCCGGCAAGCGGGTTCTCGACCTCTGTGCGGCGCCGGGCGGGAAGACGGCGCAGCTTGCGGCTGCCGGAGCCCAGGTGGCGGCGGTCGACGCCGATCCGGATCGCCTGGCGCGGCTGATCGAGAACCTCAACCGCTTGAGTCTCGCCGCCGCGACGGTGACTGCCGATGCCTGCCGTTGGCGGCCGCCGCGTCCGGCCGAGGCGGTTCTACTCGATGCCCCCTGTTCGGCCACCGGAACGCTGCGCCGGCACCCCGACATCGCCCATCTCAAGCGCGCCGAGGATCTACCGTCGATCGTCGCGGTACAGAAGCGCATGCTGGCCAACGCCATTGCCTGCGCAGAGCCGGGCGCACCGGTGGTCTACGCTGTCTGCTCGCTGCAGCCGGAAGAGGGGCCGGAGGTCGTGGCGGCCGTACTGGCTGCAGGGGCGCCCGCAAGCTGCGAGCGGATCGATGCCGACGAGGTCGGTGGGCTTACAGAGCTGATCGACAGCGAGGGTGCGCTGCGCACGCTGCCATGCCATCTGGCACAGCATGGCGGTCTCGACGGCTTCTATGCCCGCCGGCTCAGAAAGGCCGTTTGAGAAGCGCTCCAAGGGAGTGGCGCCAGGATCGGATGACATGCAAACTTCATGGGCGTCGACGGTCCTCCGGGGCTAGAAGATGCCCATGCTGAACAGGCTGTCCGACATCTTCACGCTCTATGAGGCGCGCGGGAACGAGCGATACGGCGAGGACGTGAGCCAGCTGGAGCATGCCCTGCAGGCGGCCTTGCAGGCCGAGCAGGCCGGTGCCGCGCCGGCTCTGATAACCGCGGCGCTGTTCCACGATGTCGGCCATCTTCTGCATCGCGATGCGGCTGATGCGTTCCGGGCCGGCATCGACGACCGCCACGAGACCCTAGGGGCCAAGGCCTTGGCGAAGCTCTTCGGCCCCGACATCACGGAACCGGTGGCTCTGCACGTGACGGCAAAGCGATATCTCTGTCAGGTCGAGCCGCCCTATTGGCAGGGGCTGTCTGCCGCGTCTAAAGCCTCGCTGGAGCTGCAGGGTGGGCCCATGACCGAGGTTGAGGCAGCGGACTTCGTTGCCCGACCCTTTGCCGAGGATGCGGTGCATCTGCGTCGCTGGGACGACGCCGCGAAGCTGTCGGGTCTGAGGACCCCCAGTCTTGCCTACTACAGGACGATCGCCGCGGCCTGTCTTCGCGAAGAATGAGATCTCCGCGCATCTGACCCGAGTCGGCATCCGCCGGTTTGGGCGGAGTCGCGCTCGACCATTTGGGCAAATGGTCTAGAAAATCTGCAAAAAAGAGGTGTTCGACTTCACCCGATTGGAAATTCTTTTGGTCGCAAAGCACAACTGTCGACAGGTGTGTTTTCTAAATATGCGTGTTTCTGCGGTTTCGCTCAAAATATAAAACAACATCTATTCAGAGTCTTACCGCTTTATCTGCGCCTTCGGCGCAGCCTTTTCCAGAGACAGGTCGGCCCAAACCTGTGATAGCGATTTCTTTACTGTTTAGCTGCAGCCTGCATAATGTGTCATGAAATTGTAATGCAGGAGCCTGGAATGACGTTTTTCACTCTTGTTGTCGTGACGTGCCTGTCAGCACCGCTTTGTCACTTCGACTCTGCAGACAGTTTCGGACTGCTGGTGCGCTCGGCCGATGAATGCCGGACTGTGGCGCAGCAGATTGCCGAGTCGCGCGCTTTCGGCGGCAGCTATGAGGCCGAATGGCAGTGCTCCGCGCCCGAAGTGGCCGGCAGCTGGCACGTGCTGCAGAAGGGTGAGTCCTCGAATGGCCTCTGGAGCGGGGCCCAGGCGCAACGCTGACGTTGCGGACGCGGTCTCCCCGTCGGCCGTGGGCGCAGTTTGGCGTGTCAGGCGGGACCGTCCTGCTTCGAACCTGAACTCGGTTCCTCTACTGAGGGCTCGGCCGGCTGACTTCCGCCACGCGGGTCGGGATCGTCGTGTTTCGAGCGCTCGACCAGTTTCGCCACCTCCTCCTGACGCAGATGGAGCGGCGGCGCCGAGCCGTCCTTGTTTTCGCCCATGTAGAGCGTGAGGTGCGGGAAGGGGATTTCGATCCCTGCGGCGTCGAAGCGCCGCTTGACGATTTCGTTGTAAGCCCGGCCAACCGCCCACTGATCGCCGCCGCGGCACTTGATGCGTGCACGGACGACCACCGCCGAATCTCCGAACTGGGTAACGCCGTGCATCTCCAGGGGCTCGAGAATGCTGGGGCCGTGGTCGCCGGACTGGAGCTCCTCGAAAGCCTCTTGCATCGCCCGTTTCACCTCATCGATGTCCTCGCGGTAGGCGACGCCGATTTCGGCGAGGTGGTAGCCGAAGCCCTTCATGAAGTTCGACACGCTATCGACGGAACTGAAGGGGATCAGATGGTAGACGCCGGACAGGTCGCGCAACGCCACGGAGCGAACCGTCAGCTTCTCGACCACGCCGGTGGTGCCGGCCACCGTGACGACATCGCCTTCGTTGAGTGCGTTCTCTACCTGAATGAACGCGCCGGTAATGATGTCCTGAACCAGTTTCTGTGCGCCGAAGCCGATCGCAAGGCCGACAACGCCGGCACCGGCCAGCAAGGGGCCGATGTTCACGCCAAGCTCCGACAACGCCAGCATGATCGCGACCACTAGCAGCGTGATCGTCAGGGCATTGCGGAACAAGGACAGAAGGGTCCGCAGCCGCGCCGTCGGCGTGTAGCCGTTCTGGGTGTTGAGTCGGTACTCGATCCAGGAGGTGACCGCCATCCATATCGCAAAGGCAGCGAGCAGAATCGCTGTCGCGGCCAGAAGACGACCGACAATCTCGCGGCCCAGCTCGCTGGCAAGCCAGTCGACGACGGCGACGATACCCCAGGCCTCGACGATCGCGATCAGGACGGCGATCATCACCAGCACGCGCACCGTCTTCAGGATGCCCGGTACGAAGGCGTTCAGCCGTCGTTCCAGAAGGGGCAGATTGCGTTTTACGTCGTCAGGCAGATGCAAGCCGCCGCTGATCGCGCGGGTCAGCAGACTGACGACGATCACGCCGATCGCCACTGCGGCCAGCGACTCGAGCGTTGCAGTCATCATGAACGACAGCGCATCGAAGGGCCGCGCCAGCCAGATGCCAAACAGGGAGAGCACGTAGGTCAGCGCAAGCAGGTGCCAGATGCGCGCCAGGAAACTCAGGACTCGCGCGGTGAGGTCGCCGCTCAATCGCGCCGCGCGTCCGGCAATGGCTCGCCGGACGCTGTCGCGGTTCTGAAGGATGATGGCGATGGCGATGAGGGTCGCGGCGAGGGCGATCAGCACCTTGAGGCTGCTGCCCACCGTCCAGGACAGCGTCGCAGTGACAACGGGAACGACCAGCAGAATGCCGTATCCGAGCAACCCGACGAGCCGGGAAAGCCAGAAGTACCAGTAGTTCGCCGTTTCGTCGCTCATCGCCGGGAGCCGCAGGGCACCGTGGCGAGGTGCCAGAATCAACCTCAGCACCACCTTGATCATCTCGATCAGCAGAAAGGCGTTGAGGAAGAGGCTCTGGGTGATGTTCATGCGTCCGGCATCGCCCAGCGCGAGCGCGAGCGCGTAGCCGCCGCCCCAGGCAATCAGGATCACCAAGGCATCCACCAGGCCTTTGCCGATCAGGAGCAGCAGGCGGCCGAACCAGCCTCTCTCGACCGCAGAACTGGCCATGGCGGTAAGCAGGCGCTGTCCGAGCCGTCCGACGATCCACCAGGTCGCAAGGGTCGCGCCGGCGACCATCCCCAGTGACGTCAGGGTCTCCATGAAACGCGGCCAGTTCACCGGGCGCCGGCCGCTGGCCACGTCGATCAGGGCGGTGACGGCGCTGGTCAGGCGTTGGCCGAGAATCAGCCCTTCTTCGGCCATGTCTTTCGTGGCTTCGGCGATCCGGCGCGCCATGCTGGGGTCGTCGCCGCCTGCCCGCGGAGGGGCGCCAGTCTCCTCGGCTGGCCCGCCCGTGCCGGCGCTATCGGGACCGGTTGCTGTCGCCTCCGTTGCTGCCGCGG
>JANQPZ010000033.1 GCA_028285215.1 Rhodovibrionaceae bacterium
ATCGCTGCTGCCGGCCTGCGCCGGTGGCATCACACCACCCCGTTGCGGCGCAGGACGGCAGCAGCGATAGAACAAAGACCAAGGAAACAGACCGCGACATGAACGAAGCGTCCACCGCAACACCCAGCCCAGAGGCCGAGGCGCGAGTCGCCGAGATCCGAGCCGTCAGAGAGGGCGTGGCAGCGCTCTGCGCCCGCTTCGACGGGGCCTACTGGCGCGCTTGCGACCGCGACCGTGCCTATCCTGCCGACTTCGTCGCGGCCCTGACCGAGGCAGGCTATCTGGCCGCCTTGATTCCCGAGACCTACGGCGGCTCGGGTCTGGGGTTGGCCCACGCGACGGCCATTCTGGAGGAGATTCATAAGTCCGGGGGAAACTCCGCCGCCTGCCATGCGCAGATGTACATCATGGGGACAATCCTGCGGCACGGTTCGCCCGCTCAGAAGGCGGCTTGGCTGCCGAAGATCGCCAGTGGCGAACTGCGTCTGCAGGCGTTCGGCGTGACCGAGCCCACGTCCGGCAGCGACACACTCAGCCTGCGCACCACCGCCGTGCGGGACGGCGATCACTACCTCGTCAACGGTCAGAAGGTCTGGACCAGCCGCGCAGAGCAGTCCGATCTCATGTTGCTGCTGGCGCGCACCACGCCACAGGATCAAGTCACGTCGCGCGGCGAGGGCCTGTCGACCTTCCTGGTCGACATGCGTGCCGCACGTGGTCAAGGCCTGACGATCCGGCCGATCCGCACGATGGTGAACCACTCCACGACGGAGGTCTTTTTTGACAACCTCAGGGTTCCGGCGGAAAATCTGATCGGCGAGGAAGGCAAGGGCTTCCGTTACATTCTGGACGGGATGAACGCCGAACGTGTGCTGATCGCGGCCGAGTGCATCGGCGATGCCCGGTGGTTCCTGTCGACCGCGGTCGCCTATGCGTCCGACCGAAAGGTCTTCGGTCAGCCGATCGGCGCCAATCAGGGCGTTCAGTTCCCGATCGCCAAGGCCTTCGCGCAGACCGAGGCCGCGGCGCTGATGGTCGAGAAGGCGGCGCTGGACTTCGATGCCGGACAGACGATCGGGCCGGCGGCGAATATGGCCAAGTACCTGGCGGCCGAAGCGAGCTGGGCCGCCGGCGAAGCCTGTCTGCAGACCCACGGCGGTTTCGGCTTCGCCGAGGAATACGACGTGGAGCGCAAGTGGCGCGAGACCCGGCTCTATCAGGTCGCGCCGATCTCCACCAACATGATCCTCTCCTATCTGGGCCAGCACGTGCTCGGCATGCCGCGGTCTTACTGACCGTCTATCCGGCGCACCCGTCTCTGAGGAGCAGGCATGTCTCCGGTCTGATAAACCGCAAGCCTGGGCAACTCCGCGGCCGACGCTCCCGTGGTGTCCAGTGCGCGACGCCGTTCTCGTCGGAGCGTCGAAGGGCCATCCGGTAGGTGTCTCGGTCGCGCACGATCCTGACCATCTTCAGAAGGGCGGTAGTGGGTGCGACACCCAGCGCTGAGGCCACCGCCGCAGCGGCCTCGACAAGCGACCGTCTGGTCTGCAGAGCTGACCCGAACGCCGGCGCGCTCCAGCAAGGCCAGAAGCGGTTGGAAGGAGCGTTCGTCCAGGGTGAAGGTACGACCGATGTCTGCTGGAACGTAGGTGGTCAATTAGGAGAAAGGGATGCCGTCGCTCGAGCGTAGGCGCGCGGCCCACCGCACCTGGCCAACGCCTTCGGCAGCGAACAAGGTCGGTGAGGTGCGGCGGCGGCGCAACGAAGGCAGACTCCGACACACGAACCTCAGTCTTGAGTCTCCCGAAAAGCAGGTCTTCCAGCAGCACCGACAGGCTCGGTAAGTCACGGGCGCCATATCCGTCGCCGCCCCCGGCAAGACAAGCCCTTCGAAACCCGGAAAACCCTCGATAGACAGGCCTAAGGCTACGCTCTTTCTCAGGTAGAGCGCGCCCAGGGGTCAGGGCCGAGTCATCGCAAAAGCCAGCTTGCATGGGCGTTCCGCAGCTGCATAATCAGCTGTATACAATATTGCGCACAGGATGATGGAGATGGTGGACGGCCGTCGTACGGCAAAGCGAGAGACACCACAGGAAACCTCCACACACCTCTCGCAGCGGGCCTACGAGCGCCTGCGCGAGATGGCGATCAACTACCGCTTCCGACCCGGCGAACGCCTGAACGAAGGCGCACTCGCCAAGGACCTGCAGCTCAGCCGGACACCCTTGCGCGAAGCCATGCACCGCTTGGTCTCCGAAGGTCTTCTGCACCTGGTCAGCGGCCGCGGTTTCTTCGCGCGTCCGCTGGACGTGAAGGAAGTCTGCGATCTCTACGAGGCGCGGCTGGCACTGGAGACAGCGATCGTACGGCTCGCCTGCAGCCGGGCCTCGTCGGACTGGCTGGAAAGCATGCACAGCTATCTCGACCGCAGCGTCAGCGCACACGAGAGCGAGCCCCTGGAGCACCTGCTGGAGCTGGACGAAGGCTTCCACGAGCGGATTGCCGAGAGTACCGGAAACCTGGAGCTGCTGCGCATGCTGCGCAGCATCAACGCGCGTATCCACTTCTTCCGCTGGGTCGACATGCAAGGGCGGCGCGACAACACCCAGGCAGAGCACCGAGCCCTGATCGCCGCAATCGGCAGAGGCGACGCCGAGACGGCGGTCGACATCGCGCACACGCACGTGGCCCGGCGCCAGGACCAGATCATCGACGGCATCCGCGAAGGCTATGCGCGCCTTTATATGGGCGAGGGCCCGCAGGCGGCCAGCACCGTCTCCTACCCCCCTTCATCGGAGGACCAATGAACCAGCTTTCCGGGGCCGAAGCGCTCGTCCGCCTGCTCGATCTTCATGGCGTCGAGGTGATCTTCGGTCTGTGCGGCGATACAAGTCTGCCATTCTACGACGCGCTCCACCGCCTCGACCACGGCATGCGTCATGTCCTGACGCGCGACGAGCGTTCGGCCGGATACATGGCGGACGTCTACGCCCGCGTCTCGGGCAAGGTCGGGGTCTGCGAAGGTCCGAGCGGCGGCGGCGCCACCTATATCCTGCCCGGCGTCGTCGAAGCCAACGAGTCCTCGATCGCCGTTCTGGCCATTACCACAGACATTGCCGTGAGCTCTCACGGCAAGTTCGCGCTGACCGAATTGGATCAGGAAGGCCTGTTTCGGCCGCTGACCAAGTGGAACAAGGTGATCGACAGCAGCGACGCCCTGCCGCGCAGCGTGCGCGCCGCCTTCCGCCAGATGAGCAGCGGCCGCCCGGGCGCCGTCCATCTGGGCCTGCCCTTCGACGTGCAGAAAAGCCCGGTGGATGC
>JANQPZ010000040.1 GCA_028285215.1 Rhodovibrionaceae bacterium
CTTTCCAGGCCGCCGGGCAGCCGCCCGAGCTGCTGTTCCTGATGGGTCATTCCGCGGGCGGTTTTGCCTCGCTTCTGGTCGAGAGCGCCTCTCCCGAGACGCAGAATGCCGTCATCGCCTTCGCGCCGGCTTTCGCGGGCCGGCGCAGCGGCCGCTCGCCGGCTTGGCAGGCGCTGCGTCAGGACTACGTCGCGGAGCTGGCACGCAGCGAGCCCATCGACGCGCTGGTCTATGCCTTCGAAGGCGATCCCTACAATCGGCCGCGGGATCTGGCGTTCCTGGAACGGATCCCAGGCATCGTGCTGCGGCAGCACGCCAGTCTCGGCGAAGACGACGGGTCTGGCTGCGGCTTCGCCGACCCGCATCGCACGGTGTTCCTCGACTGCTTTGCCCGCGCGCAACGGGAGACGCTGCGCCGCTACCTTGCCGAGCGACTTCAGGCCAAGCCTCCGACGGTACCGGACTAGAGGGCGAGAGCAGGATCGCCGCACGACGCCTTCGCTTGCCAAGCCCGCAGAGGCTGCGTAAGCCTTGAGCGCTATGACCGAGTCTCCCAATGCTCCCCTGATCCGCCTCGGCACGCGGGGCAGCCCACTTGCCCTCGCGCAAGCCGAGGAGGTTCAGCGCCGCCTGACGGCCGCGCATCCGGACCTCGCCGCCGCCGAAGCCGTCCAGATCGTCGTGATCAAGACGACCGGCGACCGCGTCACCGATCGGCCGCTGGCGGAGATCGGTGGCAAAGGGCTGTTCACCAAGGAGATCGAAGCGGCACTGGCCGCCGGCGAGATCGATGCCGCTGTTCATTCCATGAAGGACGTGCCGACCTGGTTGCCCGACGGGATGACGCTGGCCGCCTACCTGCCGCGCGAGGATGTCCGCGACGCCTTCTTCTCTCCCCATGCCCGGTCCATCGCAGAACTACCGCAGGCCGCGCGGGTCGGCAGCGCGTCGCTGCGCCGTCAGGCACAGCTGCTGATCGCGCGGCCGGATCTCAAAGTGGGTCTGATCCGCGGAAATGTCGAAACGCGCCTGCGCAAGCTGGAGGCGGGCGAAGTCGACGCGACTCTGTTGGCTGTGGCCGGCCTGAACCGCTTGGGACGCAGCGATGCCATTCAGGTGCGTCTCTCGACCGAAGAGATGCTGCCGGCCGTCGGCCAGGGTGCTGTGGGTCTGGAGGTTCGTGCCGCCGACGAACGTACGTACAGATACATACGCGCGTTGAACGACATCGAAACGGAAGCGCGGGTCTGCGCGGAGCGCGCCTGCCTGGAAGTGCTGGAAGGCTCCTGCCGCACGCCCATCGCCGCCTTGGCCGAAGTGGCCGACCGCAACCGGATGCGATTCCGCGCGTTGGTGGCCGAGCCGGACGGGTCTGCCTCCTGGCGCGCCGAACGCGAGGGGCCGCTGTCGGACAGCCTTGCACTCGCCCGAGATGCCGGAGCCGAACTGCGCGCCGCGGCAGGCGAAGCCTTCTTCGAGCGCTTGGCCGACCTCTTCTGATGCGCCTGCTGGTCACCCGGCCACAGGAAGACGCAGAGCGCTTCGCCAGGGCGCTGACCGAGTTGGGCCACGAGGCGGTGATATCTCCGCTGCTGGACGTCCAAATCCGCAGTGAGCCGATCGATTTAGATGGAGTTGGCGCGCTGATCTTCACCAGCGTCAACGGCCTGCGTGCCTTCGTCGCCAACTGCAACGAGCGTCGACTGCCGGTCTACGCGGTCGGCGACCGCACGGCCGCCGCCGCACGAACGGCAGGCTTCCCGGATGTTCGGTCCGCTGCCGGCGATGTCGAGGCGCTGAGCGCGAAAATCGCCGGGACCTGGCAACCCTCGGCAGGGGTGCTGCTGCACGCGGCCGGAGCTCGCACTGCCGGCGACTTGGCTGGACGGCTCGGCGCCGCCGGCTTTTCGCTTCGCCGCAGAACCCTTTACGACGCCAGACCGGCCGAAGCTCTCCCCGAGGCGGCACATACGGCCCTGCAACGCGGCAAAGTCGACGCCGTTGCCTTTTTCTCTCCACGTACGGCAAGTACCTTTGTTAGGCTTGTACGTCTGTCGGGCTTGGAACGTTCGACCCACGGCCTGTCGGCCCTCTGCTTGAGCCCGGCCGTCGCAAACGAGGCAGACGCCTTGACCTGGGCAGACGTACGGGTTGCCGAAAAGCCGACAGAAGCGGCTTTGCTTGCGACATTGGACGGCAGCCGGCAGACAGAGCAGCAGACAGGTCAATGAGGACGCAGGCATGGCTCAGGACGGCGACAAGCCCCAGAAAGGCGAAACTCAGGACACCAAACCTGAGACAGACTCCAAAGCCGATGCCACCAAGGCCGCATCGACAACTCCGGCAGACGCCGGACCAGCGAAAGGAACGTCGGAAGGCGCGGCGCCTGCCCCTACAGATCCGGGGACACAGACGGCCCAGCCTGCAACGGGCCCTGCAAGCGCCTCCACGGCGGAATCGACTGGAGAGTCCGCAGCGGAGCAGGTGATCGCGCGCTTCGGCGGCCTGCGCCCTACGGCTACCAAGCTGGGCGTTGCCGTCTCGACGGTGCAGGGCTGGAAGGCCCGCGGCCACGTTCCGGAGACACGTCACGAAGAACTGCGCAACGCGGCGGCAGCCCACGACATCGACATCAGCGACATCGACCTTACGGCCCACGACACGGCCAGCGGCGACAAGCCGGCCCAACCGAAGGATGCGGTTGTCACCACAGCCATCAACCCCTGGGCCATACCCGCAGATGGCGGCAAGCAAGCCGAACCTAGTTCAACGCCGGCGAGTCCCATGGCAGGCGGTCGATCGACGGCAGTCTCGTCTGCTGCCGACAAGACGGCAGACCAAGAGGCCGCCCCCGACCGGCAGGACGATGAGCGCGGCTTCCGAGACAGGGAACCCGAGAACGAACAAGAGGATCTCGAGCTTCACGACCGTCACGCCGCGGCGCCGGCCGCGTCGCGCGGCGGCGGCAGCGTCGTCCTGGGCTTCCTCTTGGCGATTCTGCTCTTCGTAGGCGGCGCCGCCGGTGCGGTCTTCACCCGCACCTACTGGGAACCCTTCTTGCCGACCGCGCCCGCCGACGGTCTGCAAACGGATCTGGACGCCCTGAGCGATCGTGTCGCGGATCTGGAGAACGCACCGCCGTCGGCCGATCCGGCGCGCCTGGATGCACTGTCGCAACAGTTCGACGACCTGACTCAGGAAGTCGCCCGGCAACCCGGCAACGCCTCCGGCGACGGCGCAGACGCCGAAGCCCTCGCTGATCTGGATCGGCGGATCGCCGAACTGGCGGCGCAGGTGCAAGAGACGGCCGCGGCCGCCGGTCCCGATGACGGCCCGCCAGCCGCACCCGGCGTAGACCCGGCCGTCGTCTCGGGCCTTGAAGACCGGGTCGCCGCGTTGCAGTCGACAATCGGAGACCTGCGCACAGCGGTGGCGGAGAACAGCAGCGCCACCGCCACGGCGGCCGCGGCCGCAGCCGAGGCGGGAACCGCCGATGCCGACGCCCTCTCGGACCTGCAGTCGCGGCTGGGGGACCTTCAGGGCCAACTGCAGCAGGTGCAGGAGCAGGCGCAACAGGCGCTCAGCGCCAGCGCCGGCGACAGCGGTCTGGCACTGGCACTCGGGCAGTTGCGCGACGCGCTGCGGTTCTCCGCCTCCTTCGAGGTCGAACTGGCTGCGGTCGAGCGCCTGATCCCCGCAGGCGACCCGCTGTTGGAGCTTCTGGCCCCCCTGGCGGCTCACGCCGTCACCGGCGTACCGACGCGAGACGAGCTGGCACTGCGTTTCGAACCGATGGCGCAAGCGGCCGTTGCCGCCAGCTACGACGACAGCTGGAGCGGTCGGCTGATGTCCCGGGTTTCTCAGGCCGTCAGCGTTCGCCCGGTCGGCGAGGTCGAGGGCGATAGCCCGCGGGCGCGGATTGCCCGGGCCGACGCGCGCCTCGCCAACGCCGACCTCTCCGGCGCCGTCGAAGCTCTAGCGGGTATCGAGGGGGCCGCCGCGGCGGTCGCGGAACCCTGGCTGACCGACGCCAACGCCCGTTTGGCCGGCGAACGGGCCCTCGGCGAGCTCACCCGCCGGACTCTGGCCCGGCTGACGCCGACCGCAAGCGCGGCCAACGAGTAGCCGAGGAAGAACGGCCATGATCCGGACTCTGATCTACTTCAGCCTGGTCGCTGTCGCGATTGCCGTCGCCTATCTGCTCGTCATCATCGAGCCCGGAGAGATTGCGGTGCAGTGGCTCGGCTGGCAGGTCCAGACCTCCATCGCCATTGCCATTCTGGCACTCATCTTCCTCTGCGCTCTGGCTGCGGTCGTCTACCACGGCTGGCGCCTGCTTCGCCGGGCTCCGCGCGACTTCTGGAACCAGCAGGGGCATGAGCGTCGCAACCGTGGCTACCGGGCCCTGAGCCACGGCCTGGTGGCCGTTGCGGCCGGGGACCCTCACGAAGCCAGGCGTTGGGCGAAGAAGGCTGAGAAGCTGCTGGATGACCAGCCGTTGTCCCGCCTGCTCTCGGCTCAGGCAGCGCAGCTGTCGAGCGACGCCGAGACCGCCCGCCTTCACTTCGAGAAGATGCTGGAGGCGCCGGAGACACGCTTTCTCGGTCTGCGAGGTCTGCTGATGCAGTCGCTGCGCGACGGCGACGACGCGGCCGCATTGGAGTACCTGCGCCAAGCCAAGGACCTGCGGCCGGATACGCCGTGGGTGATCGATCATCTCTTCGAAGTGGCGCAGCGCCGCGGCGACCTGAAGACAGCCGAGCAAGCGGCTTTGGCGGCCGCTCGCTATGCCGTTTGGCCACGTGAGGACGCCTATCGCAAGCGCGCCGTCCTGCTGACAGCGCGGGCGGAACGGGCAGCCGCGCAAGGCGACGCCACAACCGCGCTGCAGGAACTGGAAGAGGCCCTGAAGAGCGTGCCGGACCTGGTGCCGGCTGCGGTGCTGCGCGCAAGACTGGAGGGAGCGCGCGGCAAGGAACGCCGTGGCGCCAAACTGCTGGAGACGGCCTGGAAGCGCCAACCGCACCCGGATCTGGCTGAAGCCTATCTGGCACTGCGCCCCCAGGAGACGCCTCTGTCGCAGGTCAAGCGGATCGAAAAGCTGACGGCCGGCGCTCCCGATCATCTGGAGTCTCGCGTGGCCCGCGGCCGCGCGGCGCTGGCCGCCGAGCTCTGGGGCGAAGCCCGCAAGCATCTGCAGCTTGCCGGCGGTCCGCACGCCGATCGCAGGGTCTGTCGCCTGATGGCCGAGATCGAGCAGCGCGAACACGACAATCGCGAGGCTGCACACGACTGGCTGCGCCGAGCGGAGCAGGCAGATCTGGAGCCCATGTGGGTCTGCGATACCTGCGGTGCCGCGACTCGCAACTGGACGGCCGACTGCGGACAGTGCGGCAGCTTCGACAGCCTGACGTGGCGGAGCCCGCTGCAGGCCCTGAACGAGGCCATGGCGGACGAGGAGACGCCCGAAGTCTCCGGCAAGAACGGCGGGCAAGATGGCGACTCCCGCGACACCGCGCCCACGCTCACGAGTCAGGCCGTGGTGATCAGCGAGAAGCGAACGCCGGCACCCGCCGCATGAGAGCGCGTTGAAACGCCAGGTCTGCGGAGAGACCGCGCAGCCTAACCGGGCGTGAGCGGCCGACAGCGCGCCGCCGGCAAGTCGATGATTACGGCGGTGCCTTCGCCGGTTCGGCTCTCCAGCGTCAGGTGACCGCCGTGTAGTTCGACGAGCTGCCGACAGAGCGGCAACCCGAGACCGGTGCCTTCCTGGCGCTCGCTCTGAGCGCGGTTCAACTGGGTGAAAGGCTCGAAGACACGCTCCCGGTTCTCCGGCGCGATGCCGATGCCGCTGTCCGCGACGACAACCCGCACGCCTTCCGCAGGCTCGCCTGTCAGCGTCACCTTTACCGACCCGCCGCGCCGATTGTACTTCACACCATTGGAGATGAGATTGAGTGCCACCTGACGCAGTCGGCGGACATCCCCGCGGATCTGCGGCAAGGCTCCCGCCTGAACCTCGACCGTCACGGAAATGCCGCGCTGTTGAGCGAGCGGCCGCAGCATACGGACGGCTTCACCGAAGATCGCCGGCAGATCGCAGCGGCCCTCATCCAGTTCCAGCTTGCCGGCCTCCACCTTCGACAGGTCGAGGATATCGTCGAGCAGTTGCAGCAGATGCAATCCGCTGCTGCGGATGTCGTTCAGATAGTCCTGATAACGCGGCGAGCCGAGCGGCCCGAAGACCTCATGCTCCATAACCTCGGCGAAGCCGATGATGGCGTTCAGCGGCGTGCGCAACTCGTGGCTCATGTTGGCGAGGAAAGCCGATTTGGCACGACTGGCCGCTTCGGCTTCGGTCCGGGTCTCAAGCAGGGTCTCACGAGCCCGAATCTGGCCGGTTATGTCCTGCACCGTGCCTTCGTAATAGAGGGGACGGCCGTCTTCGTCACGAACCAGGCGGGCGCTTTCCGTGATCCAGATGCGCTCGCGCGTTCGGTGGCGGTAGACCTCGCTGACGAAGCCCTCGACCCGCCCGTCGCGCGCGAGATGATCGACGAACTGGCTGCGACGTTCCGGATCGACATACCACTCGCTGGCGATGTCGTTGATGGCCACCAGCATTTCGTCCTCCGTCTCGTAGCCGTTGAGCCGAACAAGCGCCGGGTTCGCCCGCAGCTGCCGGCCGTCCAACGAAGAACGATAGATGCCGATGGTGGCGTGCTCGAAAATCTCCCGATAGTCGCGCTCGGCAGAGACCAGGGCCTGCAGCGCTTCGACCCGACGGGTGATATCGATGATGGTCCCGATGTAGTAGTCCGGCCGTCCGGCGGCGTCGCGGACCAGAGTTGCCGTCTCCGACACCCAGATCGGCTCGCCATCGATCCGTCTTGCCTCGATCACGAAGTCGCGGACCTGCCCATGGCGCGCGACCAGCCGCTTAAACTCGTTGCGGCGTTTCGGATCGGCATAGAGGTCGCGAATGTCGACCTGCAGCATGGCCTCGACCGAGTCGAAGCCAAGCAGTTCCGCCATCGCCGGATTGACCATCAGGTAGCGCCCGTCCGGTGTCGACTTGAAAATGCCGACACCGGCGTTGTCGAAAATCAGGCGATAGGCCTGCTCATCGAACAGTGCGGCGTTGGCCGCAACGGCTTGACCGCCTAAGCGGTCGGCGCGACTGGGACCGTCGCCCCCCGAGCGACGGTCAGCGGAGCCAGACCCGGACATTGAAGCGGCGTCTGGCATCGAACTGGGATCAGATGCGGAGACAGGCTCCGAAACGGGGTTAACCCCTCTCGCACCGGGCTCGCTCTTATGCCCAGCCTTATCAGGCTGCTCTGGAAGCCGCCGAGCCATCTGCCAATTCCACCCCCCAACTCCCGTCGAGCGCCCTTGTTTTCTGATGCCCGGGTCTGCGACGGAAGCGCGTACTATAGATCGGCAACTCTAGGCTTGCGATGTTTAACAACTGAGAGATGGCGCATTGACCGGTCCAAAAGACCTTGATCCCCCGCCTTCGCCAGCTCGATCGCCCGCTTTCCGGAGGTCGAGACCTCTAGAGCAGGATCGCCTTAGGCGGAAGCGAAACGCTTCCGCCTAAGGCGATCGCGCTCTCGTACCGGCGCATTGACGCCGCCCGACGCCTGGATTACCTATGCGCCTTGGCCGTCGAGGGTCGGGTCGCTTGCCCGATGCTGGGTACCTCTTCAAAGGTGCGCCTCGTTAGCCGACGTAGCTCAGGGGTAGAGCAACTGATTCGTAATCAGTAGGTCGCAGGTTCAAATCCTGCCGTCGGCACCACTTCATGTTCAGCCGCACACAAACGCCGCTGTCGCCAGTTCCCCGGCCCATGATCGAGCCTCCAGATCTGGCCGTGCCAGGCAGCCGAACCGACGCCCCGCCTCAGCGCGTGGAAGCGGGCAGCTGCGCGCCTGTTGCCGCTTCAGCTGAAACGATCGCGCTCTAAGCGGCGGTGATTAGGGGCTGCGAAGTCCGTCACCGCAGCTATCCACCTGTTGCAATCGGCATTGCCCCCACGCCACCCCACCGCTCCTTGGTGTTCTCCTAAGATAGTCTCATTCGACTCTCTCAATAGACTTCACGCCTGCAGGTATCAGAGAGGCTGCAGGCAACGTGGCACTTACCAGACGACTGGCGAGAATGGCAGCGCGCACGGCGGCGTTCGCGCTTTGCATCGCCTCCACGGCCGAAGCGCCCGCGCCGATCGCCTGTCACGTCCCGCCGCTCAATCCCCTTCCCGAGATCTCCAGCGGATACGGACCGCGAAAGAGCGGTTGGCATGCCGGGATCGACCTGCCGGCGCCCATCGGAACACCGGTGCAGGCCGTTGGAGCCGGCATCATCACTCGCGCGTCCGGCCACCCGACCTTCGGGCGGGTCGTCCTGCAACGGCTGGGCTCCGGTCGCCAATCCGGCCTCGGGATCTACGCGGTTTACGCGCATCTCGAGGCCTTTGCCGTACGATCCGGCCAGCTTGTAGCGCCTGGGGCCGTGATCGGCGCCGTCGGCAACAGCGGGCGCAGCAGCGGCCCGCATCTGCACTTCTCCATTCTGCTGGACGTGCCGGATGCAAAGCTAAGGGCGCACGGTCCTCTTGGAGTGCGCGAGCGCGACTATGCCGTCGACCCGGTAAAGGTCGCCGGCTGCACTTCCAAACGCTGATCGAGCGGCTGCCCCGTCTCGCCGCGGCAAGCAACCGCCCCCAAAAGGATGACGATCGTTCGGAACCGTTCAGACTCCGAACGATCGTGTCGCCTTCACCGCCGATCCGAAGATCGACAACAGGCCGCAGCTCCGCAAGCTGCAGAGCTGGTCCGAGACCGCGGTTCGCTTCAGGCGGCTCGGAGGCGATCCAGGACCTGTCGCGCCGCTTCGTCGCTATCCTGGATCAATTCCTCCCACCAGGATGGCTGAATCACCTTCGGGTCGTAGCGGATGGTCAAGGTGAACATCAAAGGGTTCACGCTTGCCTTCTCCACGCCTTCGATGGCGTCCAACAGTCGGCCGCCGGTAGATTTCTCGATCTTCTTCAGCACACCGATAGCGCCCATCCGGTAGCGCAACTTGATCTTGCCGTCGCTGTGTCCAACAATCCGCACGTGGGGGCGCAGATCCATGATCAGGTTCGTGTCGATAGCGGGCATACTCTTCTCCATACAAGCCAGCAGAAAATGAGACTCGACAGATCGAGTATTGAAGCCGTTCGGCAGCTCCGCAATTTGGGGAAAACCGCAACTCCCTTAGAGTGGATTCCAAGTCTCAGGCAAAAGCGAAGCGCCTCCGACCGGAGCCGGGGCGGCACAGGCTGCCGTCGCCGTTCTGCCCGATACCCGACCGAGCCGATGTCGCGGCCGGGTATCGCGGAGATTCAGGCCGCCCTCGACTGGGCCAGCTGGGCATAGAAGGCCGTCTCGAAGTCCAGATAGCCACCAAAGGAAGCCGGATCTCCGAAGGGCAAGATCTGCGTTGCCCAGAAGCCGCCGTAGCCGTTCTTGCGGTCGATCCAGTAGAAGAGGTTGGCCAGTCCCGCCCAGCCGAGCGCACCGGCGGGCCGCCCGGTCGGCGCCTCCTCGTCATTGACCATGAAGGTGAAGGACCAGGACTTCGAAAGACCCGGGAAAAACTCCGCATCGTTCGAAAGAGACGGGATGATGCCGGGCAGCATCGTAACCTTCTTGTCCCCCAGGTGATTCTTCTCGGCCATCTGAACGGTTTCGGCCTTGAGAACGCGGCCGTGCTCTCCCTGCCCGTCGTTCAGCCACATGCGGATGAACCTCATGTAGTCGCCGACCGTGCCGTAAAGACCATGACCGCCCATGTGAATCTCAGGCATCGCCGGAAGCTCGAACTCCATCGGTGTCAGGGTGCCATCGGTCCCGCGCGCATGCATTCCCGCCAGCCGTTGGCGGATCGAGTCGTCGATCTCGAATGTCATGTCGCGGATGCCCAGAGGCTCGAAGATGCGTGTCTGGAACACCTCTCCCAGCCTCCTGCCGGTGATGCCTTCGACGACCTGGCCGCACCAATCGATGTTGGTGCCGTACTGCCACTCTTCGCCAGGATCGAACAGCAGTGGGGTCATCAGGGACGCCTTCGATGCCGTAATGACGCTCGGCTGGTCCTGTTCCTGAGCGAGGCGGTTGTAGGTTTCGCTGAAGAAGTCGTAACCGAGCCCCGCTGTGTGCAGCATCAGCATGCGTGTCGTCACATCGCGCTTCGGCGCCCGCAGCCGCGGCTGCCCGCTTTCGTCGAATCCTTCGATCACCTGGAGCTTGCCGATGTCGGGCGCGTAGTCCTTGGCCGGAGCGTCGAGATCGAGTTTGCCGTCCTCCACAAGCTGCAGGACCGCTGTGCCGGTAATGGCTTTGGTGGTCGAGAAAAGCGCAAAGGTGCTATCGGTCGACATCGCGTCGTCTTTGTCGATCCGACGCCTGCCCGCCGCCCCCTCGTAGACGTTTCGCGCGCGATCCGTGAGCATGGCGACCACGCCAGGAACACGCGGATCCGAGGTAACGACGGCGTTCAGGATAGCGTCGGCGGTTGCCTTGAAGTCCGTAGCCATTTCGATTCCTCCCAAGTGTGGATGTCGTCTTTATCGACTTGATTGCGATCCGGTGGGATGGGAGCCGAAACATCGGCTCCCATCCCAACCGCCTGTGCCGCACTGCCCGATGGGGCCGACTTCACTGCATGGCGAACCCCTGATAACCGCTGGCGGCGACGTCATCGCACTTCTTGCGATAGGTGCCGACTCCGCCGGTGTAAGACAGAACGCGGCGCGGCTTGCCGGGAATGTTCGACCCCAGATACCAGGAGTTGGTCTTGGAGATCAGGGTGGCATCGGCCGTTTCGTCGTGGTGCGCGACCCAGTTGTCCTCCATCTCTGCGGTCGGCTCGATGACCGTCCTGTTCTTGCTGCGCATGTACTTGATGCAATCGCTGATCCATTCGGTCTGCTGCTGCAAACAGGTGGTCATATTGCACAACGCCGCCGAAGGGGCCAAAGGCACTGCGGTTGTGAACATGTTGGGATAGCCGTGGACCTGGAGGCCCATCGTGGTGCGTATGTCCCGGCCCCAATCTTCCTTTAAGGATCGGCCTCCGCGGCCGCGAATGTCGATCCGGGTCAAAGCGCCGGTCCCGGCGTCGAAGCCCGTTGCCAGAATGATGATGTCAAGCGCGTGGACCGTGCCGTCGGCCGTCTGCAGACCTTCCGGAACCACGCGTTCGATCGGATTGTCCCTGACACTGACGGCCTCCACGTTCGGGCGATGGTAAGCCTCCAGGTAGTTGCTCTCCAGCGGAACGCGGTGCGTTCCGAACCCATAGTCGGTCGGAACGAGAAGATCGCACAGCCGAGAGTCCTTGAGGCGTGCACGCATCTTCTTGCGCACGAACTCGGAGATCTCCTCGTTGACCGTATCGTCGAAGAACATCTCGCCGAAGGAAGCGAGCCAGAGCTTTAGCGAGCCGTTCGCGTAAACCGACTCCAGGACCTCAAGGCGCTGCTCCGGTGTCAGGTCCGCCCAGTGATGTTCGAAGTCGTATTCGAAGCCGGTAAAGGTATAGGGGAGCGTGTTTCGCAGCTCCTCGAACCGCGCCTTGTAGGCCGCGACATCCTCCGGACCGTACTTCGGGCTCTTCATCGGCAGGACGTATTGAGGCGTCCGCACGAAAACCTTCAGCTGCCCGACTTGGCTGGCGATGGTCTGGATGACCTGGATACCCGTCGCGCCGATCCCGACGACGCCGACCCGCTTGCCGGCCAGATCCACCGGCTCCTGCGGCCAACGGGCCGTATGGAATAGCTGTCCCTTGAAACTGTCCTGGCCCGGGAACAGATCGCTCACCGGGGCGGAGAGCATTCCGCCGCAGGTGATCAGAAACTGTGTATCGATCGTCTCGCCGCGGTCGGTTTCGACCATCCAGCGACGGCTGTCCTCGTTGTAGCGGGCCGCCGTGATCGTGGTCGAGAACTGGATGTCCTTGCGAAGATCGAGACGATCGGCGACATAGTTCATCCAGCGTTCGATTTCCGGCTGGCCGGGGAAACGCTCGCTCCAACTCCAGCCCTTGTAGAGGTCTTCGGAGAAGAGATACTGGTAGATGTAGGCTTCCGAGTCGAACTTCGCACCGGGATAGCGGTTCCAGTACCAGGTTCCACCCACGCTCGACGCAGTGTCGTAGGCCCGAACGGTCAGCCCTTGAGCCCGGAGCATGTGCAACTGATAGAGCCCCGCCACGCCGGCTCCGATAACGAGTGCATCCAGCTTGACTGTCTGGCTCGCCTCCTTCCCGGCTACGGCGTCTTCGATCGCTCTGTTCATGGGGTCGTCTCCTCCAGCTTTTTGAGTTTCACTGGCCGCTTCTCTGGTCGGCCGGCGCGCGGAGACTTGGTGGGCGGTCAAAGACCCGGCAGACAGCTCCGCTCCTGCAAAGCGTGAGTCCGCTCCAATCGAGTGTCTTGAAGGATGCTGGCAATCTTTTGAACGATCGCTAGGCCGGACTCGTCCCATCGACTCGGGTCGGCTTCTCGTCAGGCGCCTCGCATCTCGAGCCCCACTGTCGTTGAGAGCGGGCGGTACAGGACTTTCAGATGCTCTTTCGGAACTGGCCCGGCGCGACACCCAGTTTTGCACGAAACATACGGGTCATGTGCGCCTGGTCGGAAAAGCCGCAATAGGCGGCGATTTCCTTCAGCGCCAGATCTCGGTTTCGCAAAAGCTGTTTTGCACGCTCGAGCCGCTTCTCGATCACGAAGGCATAAGCCGAACGGCCAAGCGTCCGCCTTAGACGTCGATTGAAAGTCCAGACACCCATCCCAAGGAGTCGGGCCATGTCGTCCAGCGTTATGGGGCGATCCAGGTGCGCGTCGATAAACTCCTCCAGTCGAGCAACCTCCCTTCGTGAGAGCGCTCCCTGGCCGACAGGGGTCGTGCAGACGCAGGATGCATAGCCTCTCAGAAGCTGGACCGCGAGTTGAACGGCCAGAGCCTCGACGTAGAGCGGCCCGCCAAGGCCAGGCGCCATCGCTTCACGTGTCACTTCGTTCGCAATATGCGTGACGACGGGATCGGACTTGCACAAGACATCGTCGAGGTGCACCTCCGAAACATCCCTCCCACGAAGGTCGCTTGCCGTACGGGACATCAGAGCATCGGACAGATAGAGGTGCGAAACCTCGACCCGCTCCGTCCAGTTCCAGTGCGACTCTGCGGAGCGGGACAGCAGGGAGAAGTCCCCAGGCCCGCAGTGCGTTCGCGTCCAGCGCCCGTCGAACTTCCTGTTCATGGGCGTCTCGCCACGGCGATACTGAACGATCATGAAAGAGTTCATGGGCGGAATCTCGACATCCTGCCCCTCGTATCGATATGTCCGCTGGGCAACGTCCTTCCAGCCCAGCCGGTCGCTGGCACAAACGATCTTTCCAGGAACCCAGACCGGCAGTTCGGCCGGGGTAATCAGGAACTTCGGAGACTTCTTCTCATCCCGACTCTCGAAGTCCGGCCTGTGGCATATGACATCTCCCTCGGCATGCCGAGGACGAGAGGCCGTGCTTACGTCCGGTCTTGGCATCGTTCGGTTGGCCCTGGTCGGGAGTCCCAATCGGTAACCTAGCGAGCTGTATACGATGCAGCAAAGTCCACCGACGTTCAATTCCCTTTAGCTACACGGTCCGGCCACACGAGCTTAAGCAATTGAGAAACAAGGAGAGACAGTGGCATATATCCTGAGATCCGCGTGTCGTATGGAGAGTTTTTCCTGGTGAGCGGTATGGGTTTGAACCGAGTGATGCACTGCAACATGCGAGCCGCCCGAAGCCTCGCGCTGCCGGGTTCCTCGGCCTTTGAGGTGGCAAGAGTGTCGTGAGGCTTGGAGAAGGATCGCGCTCTAGATTTGTCACGAGAGTAGGAGTCACGTCTTAGGTGGGATCACCAGAGCGAGTCCACCTAAGACGGTCCTGCTCCAGGCCGCGCGACGTCTTGCAGGTCGGTGAGCGGACCCAGGTCCAGGCGGAGGTCGGCGTCACTCAATCCGAACGTCGTCTTCAGCTCCTGCATCCGTTGCTCCAGGCGAAGAAGCGTTTCGCCCAGCCGTTCGATCTCGGTATCGTCGAGCTGTCCGGACTCGACGCGTCGGAGCGCTTGAGCTTCCAACAACTGCCGGATCAGTTCCACAATGCTGAGCACGAGTTTGGTCAAGCCACGCTCGGCGGACTTCGCATCGAGATCGACACGCGCTGGCGCCGCCATACCCAGGGGTATGTCCTCGTCGCCTCCGTCATCCGACCCCTGCCCGTTCGTTTGCTCGTTCGACGCCGAAAGGATCTTGTCGTCCAGGTTCCAGGCTTTCATGCCGGTTGCAACTCCTGCCGGACAGTAAGCAAGCCATCCTTGACGAAGGAGTAGGGGGGCCAGGGACCGCTGGCCAGCAGCGACAGGCCGGGGGCAGCGGCGCCCTGGGCCGCGGCGATCTCCGCCCGGAACGCCGGCATGGCGTTCCAGGGAACCAGGTAGGCTGTGCGCCAAAGCCGATCGGGGCGATCCGAGGGCAGCCTGCGATGGCAGCGTGACATCTCCCGTAGCCGGCAATCCAGATCTGCAACGGTCCCCCGAAGCCACTGCGCCCCTTCACGACGCGCTTCCGCTTCGCGGCGCAAGCGCTCCAGGTAGCCGCGTCCCGTCTCCGCTTCCGCTGAGTCGTCGCATTCGTGGTACGGGTCGGGCTGCGGAACGGCACGGCGAACCGACAGACCGAGCTCGACGCAGCCGGCAACGCGATCCAGGTTGGCGAGGATCGCTGTCAGCCGCTTCTCGACGGCCAAGGCTACGGGCTGCAGGTCGGCCACGAGCGTGCCGAAGCGGAACGGAAGGATCGGGCGCATGGCCGAAAGCGCCTCAACCGCCGATTCGTGCTCGCAGAGCGCGGAGACACTGTGGGAGGGGGGATCCGACATCACCTCGGTCGCGAGCGTTACGTCGCCGAACCGACAGGGCTGCAAAGCTGTACCGCCGAGCCCGGATATCTGCGGAAAAGCGAAAAGGTCGGTCTTATAGAGAGCGTAGAGATAGATCATCACCATCCCCTTCGGTCGGCCCGACCAGTCCCACCGCCGTCTCCGACGAGGCCAGGACGGCTTTCAAACCAAGGTACAGGAGATCGACACCGGCGATGGAGATAACGGCGTCGCCTCGGATCACGACGCCTTTGGTCAACGCCCGGTCGAGCAGCTCCGCCAACACCAGGCGCTGTACCGGCGTTCCGAGTGGCGTTCCGAGCGGTGGGGGTGTTTCGGAGATCATGCCGACGCGCCACCTGCCGCCGGACCTCCCGCATTCGGCGATGAAACGCCGTCGGCGGCGATCATCGCAAAGCTGTAGGGCGGCAAGGGTCCGACGACATCGAACGACAGGCCTGCCGACATATGACGGCGTGCGAGGGTGGCAATCGCCTGCTTGAAGCGCTCTTCGGCGTCCAGCGGCACTAGATAGGCGACGTTCGAGAGCAACTCGCGGCCCCCGCCGTTGTCCGAAGCGGTTCGGCTCGCGTCCGCCGGCACCGCTTGCACCTTGCTGGCCCGTACCGTTGCATCGAGCGCCTTGTGGACGGCACCTGCGCGATCCCCTGCGGATTCGATGGCCGCCTCTCGAGCCAAGGTCTCCAGCTTGCGCCGCAGGAAGAAGGCCGTTCCGCTGCCCACGGTCGCGACACGGCGCGCGATCTGCGCCAGATGCGGCGCCGAGGCCGTCAGATGCGCACAGAGGGCCTTGTAATCGACCGACAGTTTAACGCCCCATTCGCGCGCGCCCTCCACGACCCCGAAGGCCGTATGGAGATCCGCGCGATACCGCTTGAGAGCACGCAAAAGGGCCGCCTCGTCGGTAAAGAGCGTACAGAACTTGAACGGCAGCAGGGGCACTGCCGGCAAGGATGCGAGAACACGGTGGTGATCGAGCACCTGTGCCCGGACCCAGGTCTGATCCTGCAATCGCTCGGCCAGGGCCGGCTCCGTAAAGTCCGCCTTCGGCACATCGCTGACCAACGCGACCAAGCCGTCGAACGGGATCAGGCGCACGGCGTTGCCCGGCAGCAGCCCAGCCTGCGACAGATCGCGGGTCAGCCCGGCCTTCTCGGCCCGGACGACCCCGTAGAGATAAAGCAGCGTCTCCCGGGCGCCGGCACGACTGGGTTTCTCCAAAAGGGTCGCAGGTCCTGGCATCATGCAGTCCTCCCTCTGCGGGTTGCCTCGAGAGTTCCGGCAAAGTCCGCTTCCGTCACCACGGCCGGCCCGGCGGCATCCGGGCTGAGCCGGCGTCGAATCGCGCGCACGGCCGCGTTGCGGCAGAGCGCAGCCAGCGCGGCGCCCGACCAGTCGGTCGTTTGCCGCGACAGGGCGGAAATCGCGACGTCGCCCGCCAGCGGCATTCGGTCGGTGTGGATGCGAAGGATCGCTTCGCGCTGACCTTCGTCGGGCAGCGGCAATTCGATCAAGCAGTCGAAGCGGCCCGGACGGATCAGGGCGGGGTCCAGACGATCGACGCGATTGGTCGCCGCTACGACGGTGATGTCCTGCAACTGCTCCATACCGTCGAGTGCCACCAGGAACTGAGCGACCAGGCGCTCCGACACCGGGTCCTCGCCACTGCCCCGGCGCGGCGCGACGGCGTCGATCTCGTCGATAAAGACAACGCAGGGCCTGGCTTGCTTCGCCTTGCGGAAGAGCTCGCGTACGGCGCGTTCGGATTCACCGACCCACATGCTGACGAGCTGCGGTCCTTGCACGGCGATGAAGTTGGCTTCGCATTCGCCGGCCAACGCCCGCGCCAGCAGGGTCTTGCCGCGGCCCGGCCCGCCGTGCAGCAGAATGCCGCGCGGCGGCCGCACGCCCATGCGGGCAAACAGGGGACCGTGGGTCAGAGGCAGCACGGCCGCTTCGTGTAGCGTCTGCTTGATCTCGTCGAGTCCGCCGACATCGCTCCAGCGGGTCTCCGAGATATCGGCCGCGATCTCGCGCAAGGCCGAGGGGCCGACTTCGTTGAGCGCCTCTTCGAAATCGTCGCGCTCGACACGCAGCTCGCTCAGCCTGTCGACCGGCACCACGCCTTCGTCCAGATCGATGTCAGGCAGCAGGCGCCGAACCGCCGCCATCGCCGCTTCCCGGCAGAGCGCGGCAAGATCGGCCCCGACGAAGCCGTGGGTCATACCTGCGAGACCGTCGAGCGTCACACCCTGCCCCAGGGGCATGCCGCGGCTGTGAATCTCCAGGATCTCCATTCGGCCGTCCCGGTCAGGCACGCCGATCTCGGTCTCGCGGTCGAAACGCCCGGGCCGGCGGAGCGCCGGATCGATGCTATCGGGAATGTTCGTTGCGGCCGCGACGATCACCTGACCCCGGGTATTGAGGCCATCCATCAGTGCCAGCAGCTGCGCAACCACACGCCGTTCCATCTGGCGATCGCTGTTCAACTGCGTACGGCTGGGCGCGATCGCATCGATCTCATCGATAAAGATGAATGCGGGCGCGTTCTGCTTTGCCTCCTCGAAGACTTTGCGGAGATGCGCCTCACTGGCACCATAGACCTTGTCGATGATCTCGGGCCCGTTGACGTGAATGAAATGCACGCTGGCCTCGTGGGCGACCGCTCGCGCAATCAAGGTCTTGCCTGTACCCGGTGGACCGTAGAGCAGCACCCCCTTGGGCGGATCGATGCCGATATGCTCGAAGACCTCGGGGTGCTTCAGGGGCAGCTCGATGATCTCGCGGACGCGGCGGACCTCCTTGTGCAGACCGCCGATGTCCTCGTAGGTCACCGCGCTCTGAGCGTCGGCGGTTCCTTCGCAGCGCACCTGGGTCGTTCGGTCGAAGATCACCTGACCCGGAGGATCGCTGCGCTGCACGACGAAGGTGTGCGGCTGCGGCCCGAAGGGCGTGACCCGCACGCGGTTGCCGCGCTGGACCGGGATGCCGTCCAGCAGCTTGGTCAGGTAGCGGGACGGCAGACTGCGTCCGGACGACTCGACCGTCGCCAACACGACCGAGCGTGCCCGCCGGGTGACGACCCGGCGAACGGTGACGTGCTGATCGAGGCCGGTTCCCGCGTTCGCACGCAGGATGCCATCGATCTGAATCAAACGCTGGCCGCGCTGATCGGTATGGGCCGGCAGCACCCGGCAGAGCGCGCCGTGCTTGCCGAGAACCTCGACGACATCGCCGATTTCCAACCCCAGCTCACGCATATCGCGCGGGTCCAGGCGCGCGATTCCGCGCCCCGTATCCTTGGCCATGGCTTCGGCCACCTTCAGACTCCCGCCGTGCATTTCGGGCGCCGTCTGGGCAACGGAGGCATCTGCCGGTGCTGTCATGGACTACTCTCCTTCTCGAGGTCGATCGGCGGACCGGCAAGGGCAGATGCGCTCTCGGCTCCGTCCGTCTCACGCCGGTCCGCCTCGAATCCTGCCGCTGTCAACTCGGCCGGGTCGGCCGGAGCAAGGCGTTCCAATCGCTCGATCCGCTCGCGCAGATCGCGGTTCTCCGCCTGCAGCTGTTGAGCGCCGGTCGAAAGTGCGGGGTCGCTCTCCCACC
>JANQPZ010000046.1 GCA_028285215.1 Rhodovibrionaceae bacterium
GGCGCGCTGTGCCGGCCGGACAGCGCGCCTTCGATTATCGTCGCATCAGGCGCTCTCCGCCTTCGCGACAGCCTCGGGCGGGAGCGTGTGAACGGCCGAGGTTTCGGCCTCCGGCCTGGCCGCCTTGCAGGGGCCCGGCCCACCCCCGGACTGGGGACCGCAGAACATATTGTAGAGAAGCTCGATCACCTGGCGGGTCTCATCGCTGGCCAGGCGGTAGAAGATGCGTTTGCCGTCCCGCCGGGTTTCGACGAGGGACTCCGCGCGCAGACGCGCAAGCTGCTGCGACAGGGTCGGCTGGCGGATCATCAGAATCTCCTCCAGCTCGCCAACCGTCCGCTCGCGTTCGGCAAGCAGGCAAAGCACGATCAGCCGGTGCCGGTTGGACAGCGCCTTGAGGAATTCGGTCGCACGATCGGCCCCGTCTTCCATCTCGCTGAGGGCCTTGGCTTTCGCCACCATCTGATCCACGGTCTTGTCAGTGCCAACACCGGGCACCGCCCCCGCTTTTGCTGTCAAAAGGCTTTGTGGTCGATAAACGCAGCAATTCCACCGCTGCCGCGCCGGCAACGGCAATCTATCACAGTCAAGACCCGTTGATCACCTGCTGCCCTTCGTTCCCTATATCGGAAGCTTCCGAAGGAAAGCAAGGCGATGACAGCGCCCGGCTACGTCACCTTTGCGCGATCACGCGATGCTCGCGATGCCAAATGTAGAGACCGCTGGCGACGATCACGGCGGCCCCGATCAGCGTCCAGGAATCCGGCAATTCGGCGAACAGCAACCATCCGTAGAGAGTGGCCCAAAGGATCGCTGAGTAGCCGAACGGCGTTACGGTGGAGGCCGGTGCCGCTTGAAAGGCCTTGATCAGGCAGAACTGGCTGACGGCGCCGAAACCGCCGACGGCGAGCATCACGCCCCAACCCAGCAGATCTGGCGTCTGCCAGACGAAGGGCACGACAAGACTGGAGAGCACGGCCCCGACCAATGCGGTGTAGACCAGCGTTGTCAGAGGCGCATCCACCGCAGAAAGCACGCGGGTGGCGATCTGATAGACCGCGTAGGTGCAGGCGGCGCCGAGCGGCAGCAGAGCGGCGAGATCGAACAGCTCGTCGCCCGGCCGCAGGATAACCAGCGCCCCGAAAAAACCGACAGCGACCGAGGCGAGCCGGCGTGGACCGACCTGCTCCTTCAGCAGTGGAATCGACAGGAGCGTCACCAACAGCGGGGCCACGAACATCAAAGCCGAAGCGGTCGCAAGCTGCACCTGACTGATGCCGAAGAAGAACAGCGTCGTTGTCGCGACCAGCAGCAGAGACCGGCCGATCTGCAGTTTCAGATTTCGCGTCCGCAAGGTGGCGACGAGCCGCCAGTTGAGGAAGAGCGCAAGCAACCCGAAATGGAAGGCATAGCGCGCCCAGATGACCTGAGGTACCGGGTAACTCTGGGTCAGCCACTTGGCAAGGCCGTCCATGGTGACGAAGAGCCCCATGGTCAGCAGCATCCAGGCGATTCCGCGGCGCGCATCCTGACCCGAAAAAACCTCGCCCGACACGCCTCCGCTCACGCACCGCCTCCCGCATGATTTGATCCGACAGGGCATCTCGCACCGTTCCGCGAGCGAGAACGCACTCGTCGATGGAGATTGCAAGACCGGCAGCCACCTACGGAGTTTCGACCCGATTTCCGCCCCGATCTTTGCTAGTGATATAGACAGAAAGGCAAAAACACGAGTGGGGAGGCCGAGACGATGAAGACCAAAGCCGCGGTTTTGACGGAGATGGGCCGACCGACGCCCTATGCCGACAGCCGCCCCCTGGAGATTCTGGAACTCGACCTGGAAGGTCCGGGCGAGGACGAAGTGCTGGTCGAGGTGAAGGCTGCCGGGCTCTGCCACTCGGATCTCTCGGTCATGAATGGTGCCCGCCCCCGCCCCACGCCGATGGCCCTCGGCCACGAGGCGGCCGGTGTTGTGCGCGAGGTCGGCCGCAGCGTCGCGGACCTGGCCGTCGGCGATCACGTGGTGATGATCTTCGTCCCGGCCTGCGGCCATTGCATTCCCTGCGCGGAGGGTCGCCCGGCCCTCTGCGAGCCAGCGGCGGCGGCGAACGGTGCCGGTACCCTACTGTCCGGCGGACGGCGCCTGTCCTATGCCGGACAACCGGTCAATCACCACATGGGCGTGGCCGCTTTTTCCACCCTGACCGTGGTGTCTCGGCGTTCCCTGGTGAAGGTCGACCCCGACCTGCCGCTGGAGCAGGCGGCCCTGTTCGGCTGCGCCGTCATGACGGGTGTCGGCGCCGTGGTGAACACGGCCCAGGTCGCGGCAGGCAGCAAGGTCGCGGTCATCGGCCTGGGCGGCGTTGGTCTGAATTCCCTGCTCGCCGCCTTGCTGGTCGGGGCGGAGCAGGTGGTTGCCCTCGACCTGCTGCCGGCAAAGCTGGAGCTGGCGCGCCAGCTTGGGGCAACCGATGCAGTCCAAGCTTCCGCCGAAGACGCCGCAGAACAGGTCAAAGAACTCACCGGCGGTGGCGTCGACTTCGCCTTCGAGATGGCCGGCTCCGTCCCGGCGCTTGATCTGGCCTACAGAATCACGCGACGCGGCGGCACGACCGTGACCGGCGGTCTCGCCCATCCCTCGAAGAATCTGTCGATCCAGCAGGTCAGCCTGGTCGCCGAAGAGCGCACGCTCAAGGGCAGCTATATCGGCTCCTGCGTGCCGAGCCGGGATATTCCGCGCTACATCGGCCTGTTCCGCCGCGGCCGTTTGCCGGTCGACCGCCTGATGAGCGAGCGCATCGACTTCGAGGGCCTAAACCTCGCCTTCGACCGCCTGGAACGCGGCGAAACGGTCCGGCAGGTTCTGATCCCAAGCTAGCCTCCGGACAGAAGGCAGGCAGGTCAGGCCGCCTCTTCCTTCTTCTTGGTGATGTAGGCCAGAGCGCAGTGCTCTGCGCAATAGGGCTTGCCGGGAACCGTCTGCTCGCCGCAGAAGCGAAACTCCGCCGTTCCCGGATCGCCGATCGGCCAGGCGCACGTCTGGCTGCCGAGAGACCGCCGTACCGGACGCGCCGGGCGCGCGCGCGCTCTGACACGTTCCGGTTCCGGCGCCGCGAAAGGCGACGCGGAGACGGCCTTACCGCTTAAAGCGCCGTTCGACGCCCCGCTTGCCACAGGCGGGCTGACAAAGGGACTGGCCGTTGCCGCTCTTGCCGCCGCTTGACGCTGCGCGGCCGCCGGCCGTCGGCGTGCGGTACTGCCGCCGCGTTTGATCGGCGAGGGCCGCGCCGCCAGCTTGAGACGGTGGGCCTTGCCAACCACGGCATTCTTCGATACGCCCAATTGCTTGCCGATTTCGGAGGCGGAGTGGCCTGCATCCCACAGCCGCTTGAGCTCTTCGATACGCTCCGGCGTCCAGCTCATCGCACTCTCCCCTACCAACCATATGTCGCGTGCCGCCAGGCAATACCCACAATATCCTGTAGCAAGCACGGAGTCGAGCCGAGACGACTCGAATCCTGTGGACAAGCTGGGAGATCGCCTCGGAGTCGCCGCACCATGATTCTCCTCTTCACCGATTTCGGCATCTCCGGGCCTTACGTCGGACAGCTGCAGGCTGCACTGGCACAGGCTGCGCCGGGCTCGACCGTGGTCGACCTGCAGCACGACGCCCCGCGCTTCGACCCGAAGGCCTCGGCCTACCTGCTGGCCGCCCTGGCCGACGAAACCCCGGCCGGCGCCGTCGTCGTCGCCGTCGTCGACCCCGGTGTCGGCACGGAGCGCGCGCCTCTCGTCGTGCAGGCCGGCGGGCTCAGCTTCGTCGGCCCGGACAACGGCCTGCTGTCGCTGGTCGCCCGCCGCCGGCAACCGGCCAGCGCCTGGGAAATCGACTGGCGGCCAAAGCGTCTCTCCACCAGCTTTCACGGTCGCGATCTCTTCGCGCCGGTGGCCGCGATGCTGGCCAAAGGCCAGGTGCCGGACGTAACACCGCGCCCGCTGGACAGTCTGATCGGCGCCGACTGGCCCGACAGCCTGGCCGAAGTCGTCTATCTGGACTCCTACGGCAACGCCATGACCGGACTGCCGGCCGCCGCGCTGTCCGACCGAGCCCGTCTCGCGGTCGGCGGGCGGACCCTGGAGCGGGCCGAGACCTTCGGCGCTGTCGCGCCCGGCACAGCTTTCTGGTACGCAAACGCCTGCGGCTTGATCGAAATCTCCGTCAATCGGGGCTCGGCCGCGGAACAGCTTGGGCTCCATATCGGCAGCCCCCTTGGGATCGAAGACAGATGAACGACACTTCCCTGCGCGGCGTCGCACTCGGAGTCATAGCCATGGCCGTCGTGGTCACGGCCTCCAACATCCTGGTCCAGTATCCGGTCAACGACTGGATCACCTGGGGCGCCTTCACCTACCCTCTGGCCTTCCTGGTGACCGACCTCACCAACCGGGCGCTGGGGCCGGATCGCGCGCGCAAGGTCGTCTACGCGGGTTTCGCCCTGGCGGTGATCCTCTCGATCCTGCTGGCCGATGCGCGTATCGCGCTGGCCTCGGGCACCGCCTTCCTGGTCGCCCAGCTTCTGGACGTCACCATCTTCGACCGCCTGCGCCGGGCGCCCTGGTGGCAGGCGCCGCTGGCCTCCTCGACCCTGGGCTCCGCCACCGACACCGCCCTGTTCTTCAGCCTCGCCTTCGCGGGCACCGGACTGCCCTGGATCACCTGGGCGGTGGGTGACCTGGGCGTAAAGCTGGCCATGGCCCTGGCGCTGCTGATCCCCTTCCGTGCTCTGATGACCCTGATACCGGCCGTACGTCCGCGCGAAAGCAGCGCGTAGAGACGACGAGGCCTGGACGCCCTTGCGGGTTTCCTAGTCCCTCAGGCTTTCGATGTAGGCGACGATGTCGTCGATTTCGTTCTCGGGAAGCTGCAAGGTCGGCATCTGCGGATGCGGAGCGTAGATGAAGCCGCGAATACGCGCTTCGGTCATGTCCGGCTGATTGGCAATGGCATGGAAGGTCGGGACCGCATCGCTCGCGCCCGCCCTGGAACCGTTAACCAGATGGCAAAGCGCACAGACCTGACGGGACAGCGCCTCTCCCCGCTCCACAGCCATGTCGTCGGCCGCCGCTTCTTCAGCGAAAACAGGCCCGACCAGCAGAAAGCCGGCCAACAAGACAGCATGCATCCAGTCTATCTCCCGCAACAGGTTCGGCTGATCTAACAGGTACGGTCGTCCGACGTCTCGCAGGCGCGCAGATCGAAGGTGGTGGCGGGCGAGATGCGCGTGACATCGAACGCCCGCTGATCGTCGCAGTGCGCGCGCGCGGTGATGATCTCCCGATCATTCTGCCGGATCACGCTGACCTGTGAAAAGAAGGAGACGACGCAGCTCTCCTCCTCGGCCAGCTGCTCGACCAGCAGTTGGCGCCAGTCTTCGTCGATCGCACCCGACGGTGAGGGAGCGACAACGGCAAAGGCGATGGCCGTCGCGAACAGGAACCCGAGCGTGCGCAAGGGCAGTCGAGGGATGACGTTACGCATGGTCACCACTATGACACCACTCTTGTCCCCAGGAAATCCGCCGATGGGGGCAGCGATGGCTTGCACGTCAGCGGGGAAGCGTCCCATAGCTAGCTGCAATGCCAGAGTGTCCCGTCCGAGTCGTAGACGAAAACCGAGGGATCTTCGCCGATCCGCGCCAGGCGCTGCGCGAAGTCTTCGGTCATGAGGCTTTTCGAGGCCTGCAAGCCGATGCCATTGAGGCGCTGCTAAAGGGGCGCGACGCTCTGGTCGTCGCGCCGACCGGCTTCGGCAAATCGGCCTGCTATCAGATTCCCGCCCTCTGCCGCCCGGGTATCGCCGTTGTGGTTTCGCCGCTGATCGCCCTGATGGCCGACCAGGTGGCCCAGCTGCGCGAGGCCGGCGTCGTCGCCGACATGCTGAACTCGGCCTTGCCCGAGGGGGAGCGCCGCGCGGTGCTGGAGCGCCTGCGCAGCGGGCAAACCCGCCTGCTCTACGTC
>JANQPZ010000200.1 GCA_028285215.1 Rhodovibrionaceae bacterium
CTTAGGCCTCCGCGCGGCGCGAGCAGCTGGGCGTGCTGGCCCGCCGGGTCGAGCAACGGCGCGCCGAACTCGCGTCCTTCAAGGAGCAGGAGAGTTCCCTCCGACGCCAGGTCGCGATCCTCACCGAGCAGTTGGGGATGCGCCAGGAGCTGCTGGACAAGGGCCTGGTCAGCCGCGTCGTCTTCCTGGAGACGGAGCGCGCCGTCACCCAGGCCAATGCCCAGCTGGCCGCACTGCTGGGCGAGATGTCGCGCGCGTCCGAAGCCGTCGGCGAGGCCGAGCTGCAGCAGGTCGAGTTGCAGGCCAGCCTGGCCAACGACGCCCTGGAGCAGATGGGCACGACGACGGCGGAACTGGCCGAGGTCCGCGAGCAGCTCGGCAAACTGGAGGATCGCGTCGAACGGCTGGTGGTGCTGGCGCCCAGCGACGGTGTGGTGCAGGGCCTGTCCGTAACCACCTTGGGCGGCGTGGTCGGACCGGGGCAGATCCTGGCTGAGGTCGTTCCTCTCGACGACGAGATGATCGCGGAAGTGCGCCTCGACCCGCGCGACATCGGCCACGTCGAGGTGGGAGACCCCGCGGTGGTGAGAATCTCGACCTACGACCCGATGCGCTTCGGAACGATCCCCGGAAAGATCAGCACGCTGTCTCCCTCGACCTTCACATCGGAACAGGGCGACCCTTTCTACAAAGGCGTTATCATGTTGGCGCAAAACCATGTCGGCCGCACCGGCGACCGGCACCTGATCCTGCCAGGCATGGTGGTCACCGCCGATATCGTCACCGGCCAGAAGACGCTGCTGGAGTATCTCGCCAAGCCCATCTATCGCGCCCTCGACCAGGCGTTCGGGGAACGTTGACGACGGCGTCGCACGCGGCCTGAGGTCCGGGGCAAGATCTCGCCTTCAACGGGGGCGCGGATCGTCTTTGAACTCCGTCGCGCGAACCGACGGTCTCGCACTGAAGCCGGCATGCCACTCGGCCAAGCGCGGCCGACCGGCACGCCAGTCCTCAGCAGCGAAACGGAAATCGAGATAGGCCAAGGCCACGCCGATCGTCAGGTGCCCAAGGTCGAAGGTCCGCGCCCGCAACTCGGCAACGTAGCCCTCCAGATAGTCGGCCACGCTGCGTAGCTTGCGCCGATGGACCGCCAACAGGTCATCGGAACGTAGCTCCTCCGGGCGCAACTTGGCTTCTACGAGCCAAGCCACGGCGACATCGAGTATGCCGGTGCCCAGAGCTTCATCGCGTTCTGCGATCAGCCGCGCAGCCGGATCGTCGGGCAGCAGCCGCGGCCCCTGTCCCTGCCGGTCGGCCCAGGCGCAGATCACATGGGAGTCGTAGAGCGTCGGGCCGCTCTCGAGTTCAAGCGTCGGAATCTTGCTGAGCGGATTGATCCTCATCAGGTCTTCGTGCGGGATCAAGGGATCTGCGTGCGTGCGCACCCTTTCCACCTTGTCGGCCAGACCGCGTTCATGCAGCGCAACCATCACCTTGCGCACGTAGGGCGAACGGGGCGACCAATGGAGCAATGGCATGGAACTGTTCCTTCGAGATCGCGGGATCAGGACTGCGGTGCTTTCCGCGCGACCTTCTGCGCGGTCTTCACGAAATTGACGACATGTGCCTCGCGCATGTCGATCCGATGGTTGAGCGACAGTGCGGTCCCCGGGTTGGGAGACTGCAGCTTGCGGAACGCGACGCCGGTTCGCGGATCGGAACCGACCGAGGCCGGCACCAGAGACACGCCGACACCGACGGCAACGAGGCTGATAGCGGTCTGATAGTCCATCGTGAAGACCCGCGCGGAGGGTGTGAAGCCATTCTGCCGGCAGGTATCGATCACGTGATCGGCGAAGCTCGGTCGGGGGGTCTCGGGATAGAGGATGAAGGTACGATCGGCCAAGAGCTTCAATGCCACCGCACCTCGCGACTTGAACGCGGTTCCATCCGGCGCGGCCAGGATCAGTGGTTCCCGACGAATCTCCAAGGAGCGGATTTCGGGGTCCTCGATCGACGGCCTGGCAAAGGCAACATCGATTTGCCGCTCGATGACCGCGGTTCGGAGCTGAGCGTTGTTCATGGCCCAGAGGCTGAGACTGACATCGGGGAAGGCAGCCCGGTAGGACTTGACGATGTTGGGCAGAATGCCGTGAGTTGCGGAGCCGACGAAACCGATCCGCAAGCGTCCGGACGCCCCCTGCCCGATCCGCCGTACCTCCAGCCGGACGTCTTCCAGGGTGGCCATCAAGGCGCGGGTACGCGCCAACAGGGTTTCTCCCGCCTGAGTCAGGCGGATCTGGTTTCGGCTACGATCGAACAGCCGGGCGCCAAGCTCTTCTTCGAGCTGCGCAATCTGCCGGCTGAGCGGCGGCTGCGCCATGTTCAAGCGGTCGGCTGCACGGCCGAAGTTCATCTCTTCGGCCACTGCAAGAAAGTACTCGAGCCGCTTGAGATTCAAATCATCTTCCCTATCGCGCGTCAGGCGCGACGCGAAAGGTCCTTGAGAGCATCCACGTCGATCTCAACGCCAAGTCCCGGACCCTGTGGTCTGAGAACCTGGAAGTCTGAATAGACGAGCCCGGTGCGCGTCAAGTCCCGCTGGAGAATACGCGGGCCGAAATGCTCCACCCCCCACTCCAGACTCGGCAGTGTGGAAAAGACCGCCAGATGTGCGGCAGCGCCGATCCCGCTCTCCAGCAGGCAGCCGCCGTAGAGTTCCAGGCCGTGGGCCTGCGCGACCGCAGCGGCGCGCTTCATCTCCTGCCAGCCGCCGCTCTTGACCAGCTTGAGCGACAGCACCGACCCGGCTCCCAGCGCCCCGACACGCGCCACCTCCGTAAGCCCGAAGGCGGCCTCGTCGACCATGATCGGGATCGGGCTGCGCCTTGCGACCCGCACCAGAGCCTCGACCTGCCCGGCCGGCAAGGGCTGCTCGACCAGCGTCACGCCAAGTTCGGACAAGGCCGGCAACCAACGAATGGCTTTCGCCTCGCTCCAGCCCTGATTGACATCGACGATCAGCTCCGCTCGCTCGCCAATGGCCTCCGCGATCCGCCGCAGCCGCCGCAGATCCTCTTCAGGCGAGCGAAACCCGATCTTGATCTTGAAACGGCGATGCTCGCAGCGCTCCAGTTTCCCGCGCGCTTCCTCGATCTCCTGATCCGCGTCTCCAGAGGCGAGCGCCCAAAGCACCTCCATGCGCTCGCGCAGCGGCCCGCCGACCAGATAGGAGGCCGACAGGCCGAGTGTCTTTCCCACGGCATCGTAGAGCGCACTCTCGATTGCAGCCTTGGCCGCGTGATTGCGGGTCGCAGCGGCCGCCAGACGAACGGACAAGGCCTCGAAGGTTCGCGCGTCTTCGCCAGTCACGACAGGCGCCAGGTAGCGATCGATGGCTGCCTTGATCGACTCCACGCTTTCTTCTGCCCAGCGTGGACCACCAAGCGTCGCCGCTTCGCCGAAGCCCTCCGCACCGCCATCGAGTCTCAGCCGAACAATCACCAGGGACTGATAGGCGATCTCCGTGGTCGACATCTTGTGCCGCCGAATCGTTGGCGCGTCGACGATCACGCTCTCGATCGCAGCGATCCGAAAGCTCTTGGCCGCGGATGCGCCGCCGTGCCCGACCCCATCGGACAGGGGATAGATCTGCGGGTGAGGCAGGTCGGCTGAGGTCATAGGCGCCGCGGTCTCCAGGCAAAGAGGAATTCACGGATGACAGGAAGGCCGCAAGCGATGCCGGCCGGAGCCATCAGCCGGCATCGGCTCGGGGCGACGACTACTCTGCCGCGATCGCCACGGCCTGGCGGCGCAGTACGAAGTCGAACCGCAGCAGCAAGTCGGTATCGGACCCCTCGGGCGCCTTTTCGAACTTGCCGATCAGACTCTCTTTGACCGCGAAGACGGAATCTTCGTCCAGGTGGGGGCTGTCGGCATCGTAGATCTGTGTGATCAGGGTGCGATAGCCGTCCTTGAAAAGCATGAAGTGAAGATGACCCGGCCGCATGGGGTGATGCCCCATGTAGCGGATCAGTTCACCGGCCGTACCATCCTCCGGGATCGGGTAAGGTACCGGCCGGACGGCCCGAAAGGCATAGTGCCCGTTCTCATCGGTCTCGAAACGGCCACGCAGATTGTAGTCGGGCTGGTCGGGATCGAGGTTCTCGTAGATGCCGTTCGGGGCGTCTTCCCAGACGTCCAGCGTAACGCCTGCAACCGGCGCGCCGCTGCCGTCACGCACATAGCCCTCGACGTAGACGGTCTGCTCGTTATCGAAGTGCTTCTGTACGGTCGAGGCGCCCTTCGGCAGGACCGGCGGATTCTCGCGGTAAAAGGGACCCAGGACCGTCGACTCGCTCTCATCCCCTTCGCAGGGGTTGGTCACCATGTCGACCAGCACCTCCACACCCAGAATGTCGGACAGCAGGATGAACTCCTGGCGGTTGTCGTTGCACCAGGTGCCAGCCCGCGCCAGATAGTTGCAGGCCTCGAGATACTCCGCATGGGTCAGCTTCGTCTCACGGACAAAGTCGTGCAGATGACGGACCAGGGCTATCATGACTTCGCGCTGCCTGTCCGAAACCGGTCGATGCCTGCCGAGTGCCGCGATCACGATGTCGGTAATGCTCTCGCTTGTAACGTTGCGCATCATCGTTCCTCCCGCTTGCTTGCCGATCGTTTTTGGTTTTGCCCCGCCGGTCGGTTACTGCCACCTTAAGAATTCCCGCTCGGTCTCCGCGCGTCCATGCCTCTCCGGGTATGCCGTCATACCATGGGCGGCCGCTCAGCAGCCCTGCAATCACCAGAGCGAATGCTCGGCGAACTCCGCCGGAATCCCTGCCGGAGCGTCGAACTCGTACAGGCATCCGAAGCGACCGGCGTGGAACATGAGAGGGCGCTCCGACGCCTCGTGCGCCATCCGCTCGACCCGGCCGAAGAAGACGACATGGTCCCCGGCCGGCACTTCCTGTGTCACGGTCGCAGCAAAGGCCGCCGCCGAACCGCAGATAACCGGCAGGCCGGCAAGGTCGCGAAAGCGCAGGTCGAGATCATCGTTCGGCCGGCCGGCGAAGTGTAACGCGACATCCTGGGCGCCCTGCCGCAGGATCGAGACCGCGAAGCGGCGCGCGCTGCGGATGTGGCCGAGCATGCGCGCCTTCTCGCCGATTGAGACCGCCACCAGAGGCGGCTCCAGAGAGATGGACATGAAGGCGTTTGCCGTCATACCGTGTTCAACCTCTCCAACGCGGGTGGTCACGACGGTGACACCTGTGCCGAAGGCGCCGCAGGCGTTGCGAAAGGCCCGGCTGTCCAAAGGTGGGACAGCGGCCTCTTCTGCTCTGCTCATTCCATAGTCCTCCCTATGTCGAGGCGCTGGCGGGCCGCCGCACCCTCGAAGATACCTCCACGTAGCCCAATCTGGCGGACACCCTGCGCGCGGCCTCGACGGCGATTCCCTGCAACGCCCTCGGCTGCGCGGCATAGCGACCGGCCGGCAGCGCCAGACCGAAGGCCGCCACCACGCTGCCGGCATGGTTCCGGATGGGTGTCGCCAAAGTCGTGAGGTCGGCCACATACTCCTTGTCCGCGACGGCGATCCCCTGCTCCATCGCCTTCGAGGGCTCCGTCAGCAGGTACGAAGGGCTCCTGACGGTGAAACCGGTGAACTGAACGAAAGTGGTGCTCTTCAACAGACGCTCCAGCGCGGCCATTGCCATGTGCGCCAACAGCAGCTTTCCCGGCGCGACCGCATAGAGCGGACTCTCGGGACCCACGACCTTCGCGGCGACGCGCACCGGATGGTCGCCCTCGCGTTCGGCAAGGATGACCAGGCGGTCGCCCTGCAGCGCCACGACCTGGGCCGTTTCGCCGTAGGTCTTGGAAAACTCGGAGACGACGGGATGCGCCGCGTCGAACAGCGGGTCCGTATCCTCGAAGACCCGTGCCAGGGATACGGCGAGCTTGCCGAGCCGAAACTTGCCGGGGCTCACCTTGTGCAGCAGCCCGATCTCCGCGAGGCTGTGAATCAGCTCATGCGCGCTGGAGGGAGAGACGCTGAGCGCCTTCGCGATTTCGCTGGAACTGTGCTGCGGGTTGGTCGTCGTGAAGAGCCGCAGCACGTCGCCGACTTTACGAACGGTCTTCAAGCCAGTCCCCCACATAGGCCTCTTTCGGTTTCTCCAGAACAGGCTAAGCCGATTTTTCGGCTATGACGATTATCCGCGCGGTATCAGCCGATACCTTTCGGAATGGGCGAAGCCCTCCTAGGCTTTCCGACGGTAGCGAGCGCGCAACGGCGGCCAAGCGATGAACGGCCGTCCCCAACGACTGCGCCGCAAACGGGAGGAGCCAACCACGATGAAAACGGCCACACAGCCAAGGCAGAAATCCGGCGATCGCCCCTATACGGGGGACGCATTTCTCGAAAGCCTGCGCGACGACCGTGAGGTCTACATCCGCGGCGAGCGCGTCAAGGACGTTACGACGCATCCCGCGTTCCGCAACTCCGCCCGAATGGTGGCGCGCTGGTACGACACCCTGAACGAGAAGAAGGACGAGCTGGGCGTTCCGACCGACACCGGCTCGAGCGGCTGGACGCATCCCTTCTTCAAGGGCTCGCGTACGGCCGAGGACCTCGAAGCAGCGCGGGCCACCATCGCCGAGCTGCAAAGAGTCTCTTATGGGTGGATGGGGCGCGCGCCGGACTACAAGGCTGCGTTTCTTGGCACGTTGGGGGCCAACTCAGGCTTCTACGGCGAGTATGCGCAGAACGCGCTGGACTGGTATACCAGGGCGCAGGAGCGCGTGGACTATTGGAACCACGCAATCGTCAATCCGCCGGTGGACCGCGACCGCGCGATCGAAGACGTGCGCGACATCTTCATGCATGTCGAAAAAGAAACCGACCGAGGGCTGGTCGTCTCGGGCGCCAAGGTGGTGGCGACGGGCTCGGCGCTGACCCACTACAACTTCATCGCGCACTACGGTATTCCAATCAAGGACAAGGCCTTTGCGCTGATCTTCACGGCGCCGATGGGCGCCGAAGGGGTCAAGCTGATCGCCCGGTCCTCGTACGAGTTTAACGCCGCCGTCACCGGCTCGCCCTTCGACTATCCGCTCTCCAGCCGGCTGGATGAGAACGACTCCATTCTCGTCTTCGACAAGGTGCTGGTTCCCTGGGAGAACATTTTCGTTTACGGAGACATCGAGAAGGTCAATCTCTTCTTCCCGGCTTCAGGGTTCATTCCGCGCTTCACCCTGCATGGTCTGACACGCTTCGCCGTGAAGATGGACTTCATCTGCGGTCTCTTCACCAAGGCGGTCGAGGCAACCGGCGCCAAGGACTTCCGCGGCGTGCAGGCCGCCGTCGGCGAAGTGATCGCCTGGCGCAATCTTTTCTGGGGCCTGGCCGATTCCATGGTCAAGAACCCGATCTCCTGGCAGGGGACCGACGGCTTCAACCTGCCGAACATGGGGACGGGGCTGGCCTACCGGGTGTTTGCCCCCATGGCCTACCCGCGCATCAAGGAGCTGATTCAGCGCCACGTCGCCTCCGGCCTGATCTACCTGCCCAGCTCCGCCCGGGACTTCGAGAGCGATACGATCCGGCCCTACCTCGATCGCTTCGTGCGCGGCTCCAACGGCTACGAAGCGATCGACCGGGTCAAGCTGCTGAAGCTGCTGTGGGATGCCATCGGCACCGAATTCGGCGGGCGCCACGAACTCTACGAACGCAATTACGCCGGCAACCACGAGAACATCCGTATCGAGACGCTGCTGACCGCCCAGGCCAATGGGGATCACGCCATGATGCAGAGCTTCGCCGAGCAGTGCATGAGCGAGTACGACCTCAACGGCTGGACGGGGAGCGACCTGATCAACCCGGACGACGTCAACGTCATCATGAGAGGCTTCGGCACCGCATGACGAACGGGCGCCTGCAGGCCGGGCAGCCGAGTGCGGCCAGGCCCGGCTGCGGCTCGCCCGATGCCGTCCTGGGACTCATTCCTGGCTTTTGATGGCTTCGACGATCTTCTCGGCTCGCCGGTCGGCGCGCGCGCCGTGAACCACGAAGAAGGCGTGTAAGACCAGCAGCAGGAACAGAATGAAGCCGAGCCAACTGGCGATCACCGTGAGCACCAGAACAGCGGACGCAACGTAGAGACCGAGACTGACGATGGCCTGTATCGGCTTGCCCACGGCAAACAAGCTGACGAAGGGAAAGAAGACGGCAACCAGATAGAGCATGGCGTGGTCCTTTCGCGGCGAGTTATCTCGTGAAACTCGTTTATCAATCGTTATCCTGCAATTTATCCGAGTTGCACCCGCGCCCTCTCCCGAAGGGCCGGTTCCGCTCCGGAAGTCGCGACAGCGGGAAACTGGGGAGCCGCAAGCTGCCGTCGGTGCATCGCGCGGCAGGGCGCCGTCGGTAACCTCACTGTTCCACAAGTGACACGGAGCCTAGGACACGGAGCCTCGTCCAAGGGAACCCGTAGGGAAACCACGGCACAAAACGCGTACCCTGCCACCAACACTTAAACCTATCCCAGGAGCATCGGTAAGGAAACGTCGCGCCCAAAGCCCGACTGGCAGCCGTGCCGACTCCAACTGGCATTCCTCCAAAATAAAATATAGTTTCGTCAGACGAAACCGATGGAACAGTGGCGGCGCGGCAGGCGGGCGCGACGCGCAGGCCGGAAACTGGGGGAGCGAAAGGGCGGATGACAGCGGTGGGACGCGAGATGTCTTTGGGGGTGGTGGGTGCCGGGACGATGGGGCGCGGTATCGTACAGCTCTTCGCCCAGGCGGGGTACCGGGTGCTGCTCCATGATGCGGCGGAGGACGCGGCGGAGCAGGCGCGCAGCTTCATCGCCGGTATGTTCGACCGCGCCGCCGAAAAGGGCCGCATGACGAACACGGCGGCGGAGGCGGCCAAAGGCAGGATCGCCTTGGCCGGGGAGCTGCGCGACCTGGCCGGCTGCGGGGTCGTCATCGAAGCGATCATCGAGGCTCTGGAGCCCAAGCAGCAGCTCTTCACGGCCCTCGCGAAGCTGCTCCCGGCCGACGCGGTGCTCGCCACCAACACCTCGTCCCTCTCGGTGTCCGAAATCGCCGCGGCGGTGCCCGGGCCGGAGCGCGTCGCCGGGCTGCACTTCTTCAATCCGGTGCCGCTGATGAAGGTGGCGGAGGTGATCCACGGCCTGCGCACCGACCCGAAGGTGGTGGACCTGCTGTGCGAGCTGGTCGCGGCGAGCGGGCACAAGGCCGTAGTAGCGACGGACACGCCCGGCTTCCTGGTCAACCACGCCGGCCGCGGTCTCTACACCGAAGGCCTGCAGATCCTGCGCGACGGCATCGCGACGCCGGCCGTCATCGACGCGACCCTGCGCGAAGCGGCGGGCTTTCGCATGGGGCCGTTCGAGCTGCTGGACCTGACCGGACTGGACGTCTCCTTTCCCGTGATGCAGCAGATCTACGGGCAGTTCTGGCAGGAGCCGCGCTTCCGCCCCGCCCCGTTCCTGGCCCAGAGAGTCGCGGCCGGCCTGGTCGGGCGCAAGCGCGGAGAAGGCTGGTATCGCTACAGGGACGGCAAGATCCAGCGGCCCGAGGAGGATGCGGTGCCGGAGGTCGCCCTGCCGCCGGTCTGGATCAGCCCGGACGACGGCGCGCGCAGCCGCCTGCTGACCGATGCGGTCGCGGCAGCGGGCATACCGCCGAGCAGTGACGAGACGCCGCCCAAGGATGCGCTTTGCCTCGTCGCGCCGCTGGGCCAGGACGCCACCGAGACGATTCTCCGCCGCGGCCTCGACCCGGCGCGCAGCCTGGCCGTCGATACCCTGGTCGGGCTGGAGGGACGGCGCACGGTCATGGCGACGCCCGCCACCGATCCGGCCTACCGCGTCGCGGCCCAGGCGCTCTTCGCGCGCGGCGGACAGGCGGTCAATGTGATCCACGACAGCCCCGGCTTCATCGTGCAGCGGGTGCTGGCGACCGTCATCAACATCGCCTGCGAGATCGCCCAGCAGCGGATCGCCTCGCCCGCGGACATCGATACCGCCGTGACGCTGGGCCTGGGCTACCCGAAGGGCCCGCTGGCCTGGGGCGACGCCCTGGGTCCGGCCCGAATCGTCGAGATTCTGCACGCGCTGGAAGTCGCGACCGGCGACCCACGCTACCGGGTCAGCCCCTGGCTGCGCCGGCGCGCCCGGCTGGGACTCAGTCTCCTGACGCCCGAAGACTAGAGCGCAATCGTCTCAGGTGGATACCGCAGCCGCATTCGCCAGCGACTGGCGCAGGGCCGCTGTCAGGTGTTCCGCCTCGATGCCAGCGAACTCGACGTCGTCGCGCTCCAGAAACGCACGCACGCGCGCCGCCAGTGCCGCTTCCTCGGCCGGGCTGCCGGTCAGAGCGCGTTCCAGCCACTCGATGCTCTCCGTCGGTCGGGGATGCCAATCGCCGTTAACGATGGCGGCTTCCACATGACCGTCACGCAGCTTCAGCGCGGTCCAGATAAGCCCGCCCGGCGCCTTGACCCGTCCCCGTCCCACGCACGCGCCCGCGAGTTCGCCGAAGCGCACAGCCTCTGTCTTGCCGAGCAGCCAGGCATCGCCGCTCAGATGCTCGCGCAGCGCCGCGGCATCGGCCAGTTCGGCCTCGCTCAAGGTCTGGCGCGGCAGGTCGCGCACCCCGAAGGCATCTTCGGTCACCTCACGAGTCAGGCGCTCCAGTTCGGTCTCGGTGAAGCTGCGGCCGGCCTCGCGCTCCAGGTTCGTGGAGCGGCTGGACAGGTCCTTGTGGACCTTGTCCTTCACTTTTTCGGGCGGCAGCGGGATCGCCTTTGCCGCCGTCGCCACATCCATCGGCACGATGTTGATCAGGATCCGCAGAGTCATGACCCCGTCTTCGATCTTCAGCGAGGTCGGCATGAGCTTGCGCCCATCGACCTCGACGTCGTTCAGCGGCCGGTAGGCGGCCGGGACGCCGTAGCGGCGGCGCAGCGTCTCCGCCACCGCCCCAAGCACCTGGGGAAAGGCCTCGCGTGCGGTCGTCGGCACGCCGGGCAGAGCCGTCGGCAGATAGAAACAAATGAAGATCGATCCGGCGCCGGCATAGATCGCGCCGCCCCCGTTGACGCGGCGGCGCACCTCGATTCCGGCTTTGCGGCAGAAGTCCAGATCGAGCACCTGGGTCGGATCCTCGTTGACACCGATGGTGATGCTGTCGCGGTCAAAGATATTGAGAAACACCGTCGGAGCCGCCGTACCCTTGGCGACGGCGCGCTCGACCGCAGGTGACACCGAGACTGAAAAATCGGTATAGGCATTGTGATCGACGACCAGGCGCCAGCCCTGCCGACCTTCGGCGGTGTTCCCGCTCATGACGTCCCTTCCTTCCCAACTGTCTGCACCACATTATCCCTTAGGCCAGTCGGCCCGGCTCAGGTGCGCCTGTCCACCATGGCCGGCCCCTCGGGCAGGCTTTCGACTGTCTCCAGCCCATCGAGCGCAACCAACGCCTGGCTCTTGAAGGCGCGCCGGACGCTTTCCCGCGCCGCCTCGTCCAACTCGCCTTGGACCACCAGCGTCAAGCGGTCGCGACCGTCCGAAGCCCCGACCTCCAGCCGGTGACCGCCGGTCACGCCGGGGATTCCCAGAAGCACCGTCCGCAGTTCGGAGGGGTAGAGCTTGACGCCCTTGGCCTTGATCATGCTGTCCGTGCGGCCGAAAACCACGCGCGGCAGATTGACCGTTCGGCCATGCAGCGGTGCGGTCCGCCGCAGCACGGTCAGATCGCCGGTACGATAGCGCAGCAGCGGCTGCGCCTGCTTGCACAGATGGGTCAGCACCAGCTCGCCACGCTCGCCGTCGGCCAGCGGCTCGGCCGTGTCGGGGTCGACGACCTCGGCGTAGACAAGCTCGTCGAAGACGTGAACGCCCTCACCGCCGGGGAAGGTCCGCGCGACCGGCAAGACCTCCGACAGAGAGAAGGAATCGACGAGTTGCGTCTCCGGCATGGCCTGCCGCACCCTGTCGTAGAGAGCCCTGTTGCCGGTGAAGGGCTCGCCTCCGGCGAAGAAGACCCGGGGTGCCGGCATGCCCGCCTCCAGGAGCCGCAGGGCGAAACTCGGATTGCCGGCCAGCACCGTGACTCCCGCGTCGCGGCATAGCTGCGCCGTGCGCTCGGCCTCGCCGGGACCAGCGGGAATGCAGGCAACGCCGTGCGCCTCCATCTGCGACTGGTAGAGCAATCCGGCAACGAAGAGGTGGTAGCCGAACGTCACCGCACAGACGTCGCCGGGACCGATACCGCAGGCCGACAGCTGGGTGGCGCAGGCGGCGTTCATCCGGGCCACATCGTCGGCGGTCTGCAGGATCGGCACCAGGCCGCCGCCCATCGGCGAGAAGTTCATCCGCACGGCCTGCGGAGAGGCGAAGGCGCCGAAGCCGGGCTTGCGCATCTCCGCAACCAGGTCGTCCCGGCGCATCAGCGGTACGCGGGCCGCGAAATCCCGAGCGTCGGCGATCTTCTCCGGCAGGCGCCCGGCATAGAAAGGGTGATGCTGCAACCGCTCAAGAAGCGCGTTGATGGCGTCCAGGGGAAAGTTCATGCCGCAGGGTCTCCGGTGTTCGGCGAAAGAAGCTGACGTTTGCGGCCGCGCAGAAGATGCTCGCCGTAAACGACCGCAAGAGCGGCGACGCCGATCAGGTCGGTGCGATGCTCGGGCACCATCAACGCGAGCGCACCGCCCAGCAGCACGCCGGACTGCCACAGGCGAAGCGGACCGGCAACGTAGAGGTAACGCTCGAAGGCCGAGGACAGCATCCAGACGGCCACGGCGGCCGTGGTCACCGACAGGCCCACCTCCGCCGGCGAGCCCTTCAGGATCAGCGCCGGATTGTAGACGAACATGAAGGGCAGGATGAAGAGCACCAGCCCCAGGCGCATCGCCTTCATGCCGGTCGCCATGGCCGGTGCCTTGGCGATGCCGGCCGCGGCCACGGCAGCCAGCGCGACGGGCGGCGTGATGTAGGACAGCATGCCCCAATAGAGAATGAAAAGATGGCTTGCCATGGTGTCGAGCCCGGACTGCACCAGGGCCGGCGCCAGCACGATCGCCAGAAAGATGTAACAGGCGCTGACCGTCATCCCCATGCCCAGTACGAAGCTGGTCGCCGCGCCGAAGATCAGCAACAGGATCACGCTGTCTCCGGCGTACTGGACCAGCTCGCGCGAGAAGGCGTTGCCGACACCGGTGATCGACAGCGAGCCGACGATCAGCCCGATCCCGGCCAGAATACCGATGAGGTGCGCCACGTTGGTTCCGGTCCGCACGATAAAGTCCAACACGACCAGCAGCCGCGCGCGCCCCCGGCGCAACACCAGCGCCGTCACGATCAGAACCGCGGCGGCGTAGAAGGGCGCCATGCTCTCGATATTCTCGACCAGCAGGAGATAAACCAGCAAACCCAGGCTGAAGAGATAGACCCAACCGTCGCGCAGCGTCGCGCCAACCGCCGGCAACTCAACGCGCGGCAACCCCCGCAGCCCGACCCGCGCGGCATAGGCATCGGCCTGGAGCAGCAACACGCCGTAAAACAGGATCGCCGGCACGGCGGCGGCGGTCATCACCTCCACGTAAGGAACGTTCAGAAAGCTGGCCATGATGAAGGCGACCGCGCCCATCACGGGCGGCATCAGCGCGCCGCCCGTCGAGGCACAGGACTCGACGGCCCCGGCGTAGGTTGGCGGATAGCCGCAGCGCTTCATCGTCGGGATGGTCATGGAGCCTGTCGAGAGCACGTTCGAGATAACGCTGCCCGACAAACTGCCGAAGAAACCGCTGGAGAGGATCGCCACCTTGGCCGGACCGCCGCGCGACCCGCCGAGCAACGCCGTCGCCAGTTTCATGAAGAAATCGCCGCCGCCCGAAACCGTCAAGGCGATCCCGAAGACGAGAAACCCGATCAAGAGATCGGAGACCACGCGCATCGGAATGCCGATGATACTCTCGACGCCCATGGCGTGGGCGCGGGCCGTTTCCATCAGGGTGTACTGGCTGCCCCACAGGAAACCAGGCATCGAGCCCGCATAGAGCGGGTAGGTGGCGAAGACCCCGCAGATCACGACCAGCGCCGTCCCGCCGCAGCGCCGCACCCCCTCCAGCGCCAACAGCACCAGCAGCCCGGAGACGGCAGTCGGCAGAGGCGGCGCCAGAATGTCCCAGCCCATCCCGAGGATGTTGCGCGCGTTGTCGTAGAGGTAGATGCCGGCCGCCAGTGCTGCGACGGCCAGCAGCCAGTCGTACCAGCGCGCCCGCAAGTGGTCGCGCCGGCGGGCGGGGAAATTGAGAAACACGATCGGCAAGAACAGACCGATCAGCAGGTAGTAGTACCCCGTGCTGATCGGTGCAAAACCGAGAAACTGCAGATTGAAGATCTGATTGACCGCGACGGCCAAACCGACGCTGGACAACGCCAGACAAACGAACCAGGCGGGACCCGAGAGACGCCCCTCGCGCTGCCATGGCCAGTCGCCGGAGTCCGGCGTCTCGCGCTCGCTCATTCCGCTTCGCTTCCGCTCGGATGCCGAAAGGTTCGTACAGCCCCAGGGCCAGTCGGCGGTAGCCGGGCGGCCGTAAGAAGCCGCCCGGTGACCGTGCCGAACGGCTGGCTCAGTTCAGATGCTCGGCCCGATAGCTGGACCAGAACGCCGGCCAGTCCTTGTCCGAGATCTCCTGCTCGAGCGCCGCATCCTGAGCGGAATCCCAGGTCGCCTGCACCTTCTCCATGCGTGTGAGGCGCTGCTGATTCCAGGCCTCTGCCGCTTCCGTCCAGACGCCCAGCTCCTTCAACGCCTCGATTGCGCCGGGATGGAAGGGCGCGTCGGCCGGTATCTGACCCGCCGTCTCGGCGTTCCAGCGCGGCATCACGGCATTGACGTCCTTATACATGTCGAAGGTCTCGACCATCGCCATGACCAGGTCGTAGGCCTGCTGATCGCCGGTCTCGGCATAGGTCGTGATCATGGGGTACTTGTAGGCGATCAGGTGGCCGGGGTTCTCCTCGGTCAACCCGGCGCCGACGGTTTCCACGGCCGGCGAGAAGAAGGGCGCAACGCCGCGCAACCGTTCCCAGCTCTCCGTCTGATCGGCGGGTAGGGCCGGCCAGGTGATGCCGCGGTTGGAGGCCTCGAGCTCGCGAAAGATGCCCGCGGTCGGCACGCCGCCGGCGCAATCGTTGGAGCCCTCGACAACGCCACGCAGCGAGGCACCGTAGGACGGCACGTCGACGACTTCGACGTCGTCCCACGTGAGGCCGGCGAAGGCCAGCATCGCTTCGACCTTGATGTTCACCGAGGGGTTGGCCTGAATGCGCGAGACACGCTTGCCTGCAACGTCGGCGATCGTCTCGATGCCGGCGTCGGCCGCACAGCCCAACCCGAAGCCCGCCGGGCGGCCCAGGAGCACGCGCAAGTCCTGCGGGCCCCACTCGCGCGCGGCGAAATCGTAGATCGCCTCGGTTGCGAAATAGACCTCGTTGGCCAGCCAGCCGTACTGCACGCGGCCGGTCTTGAGCGGCAGCAGACGGCCGATAGAGGTGCCGGAAGGCATGATACGGATACGGGTCCCGTACTCCTTCATCATGGCATCGGCCACGGCGGAGGCTTCGGTGTAGCCGCTGGAGCCCACGTCGTAGGCGCTCCACATCATGGTGTCCGGCAGATCGATGTCTTGAGCAACGGCCGGGCCGGCGGCCAGCAGCGCGGCGCCGAACACGCCGGCCGCAAGTGTTCGGGGATGCCCGAGCTTCATGACTTATCCTCCCTAGAGTGTTCCACCTCGATGGGTGCAACTGCTTCCGGCGACCGATTGCTTTGGCCGCTTCCTTGACGAGCTTTGTAGTCTACGCAGCTGTCCGCTGCACGCAGCATCCGGACGATGCCATCTCTGCATAGCTGACGAGCTGCAGAAACTTATCCTTGTGTTTCAACGCTTCGCGGACCTCTGTTTCGATGACTGGAATTGCGTTTTACATTTGCAAGGGTGACTCCAGGCTGACGGGGATGCAAGAGTCGAATGCAAACAGCTGATCGACAGCGACGCAGATCGGCCGCAATTGCACGCGGCGGGAGGATCTTCCGATGACACAATCCCGGATGCCGGGTGCCGGACCGGGTACAGTTTACCCAGGTACAGTTTCCCCGCGCACCGTTTCCCCAGGCACAGTCTCCCTCGACAGTCTCCTGGATAGCATCGCGCCAGGCAGCAAGCTCGCTCTGCCGCCCGACTACGGCGGTGTCGCCGTTGCGGCGACACTTGCGCTCGTCGAACGCCATCCCGAAGACCTGCATCTGATCTGCCTCCCGAGCAGCGGCCTGCAGGCCGACATGCTGATTGCCGCCGGCTGCGTCGCGCGCATCGAGACGGCCGCCGTCACCCTCGGGGAAGCGGGGCTGGCACCGGCCTTCACCCAAGCCGCGAAGACTGGACGGCTGCAGGTTCTCGATGCCACCTGCCCGGCGCTCCATGCCGGCTTTCAAGCGGCAGAGAAGGGCGTTCCCTTCATGCCGCTGCGCGGCGTCATCGGCTCCGACATCCTGCGCAACCGGCGCGACTGGAAGGTGATAGAGAATCCCTTCCCGGAGAGTACGGAGGATCGCCGTATTCTGGCCGTACCGGCGATCCGGCCGGACGTCGCTCTCTTTCATGCGCCGCGGGCCGACCGCTTCGGCAACGTCTGGATCGGCCGCCGGCGAGAACTCGCCAGCCTCGCCCACGCAGCCCGTACGACCTTGGTCACCGTCGAAGAGACCATCGAAGGCGACCTCCTGGCCGACGAAGCCTCGGCGGCCGGCGTGCTGCCGACCCTCTACGTTTCCGCCGTCGCGGTCGTGCCCGGCGGCGCACGTCCGCTTGGGCTACAGGATCTCTACGACCCCGAACCGGAAGCGGTGGCCGCCTGGGCGCAGGCGGGCGCCGCCGGCAATTGGGACGGCGCCTTCGCCGCCGTACGCCGCGCCATCGGCGAGGCCTCGGCGGCATGAGCAGTTCCCTGGACTCGCTGCCCGCCTCACCGCGCGAACAGTTGATCTGCAGCGTCGCACGGCTGCTGGACGGTTGCCGGAACGTCGCCGTCGGCGCGCTTTCGCCGATCCCGGGGAGCGCTGCGTTGCTGGCGCGTGCTCTTTCGGGCGGCACCACCGGAGTCACTCTGCTGGGCAGCCGGCGTCACAACTACTTCACCGACGGCGGACGCGAGCTGTTCGACGCTGCCGGCCAAGGGCGGATCGAAGCCTTCTTCCTCAGCGGCGCGCAGATCGACGGCGAGGCCAATATCAACCTGACCTGCATCGGCGATCCGGCACGGCCGAAAGCGCGCTTCTCCGGCGCCTTCGGCTCCGCTTATCTCTACTTCGTCGTCCCCCGCGTGATCCTGTTCCGCGAAGACCACGACCGGCGCGTCTTCGTGCCGAAGGTCGATTACATTTCCGCGCCCGGCGGGACCGAACCCGGCGTGCAGCGCAACGGCGGCCCCTTCGCGCTGGCGACGAG
>JANQPZ010000066.1 GCA_028285215.1 Rhodovibrionaceae bacterium
GGCCGCTGCTGGCGACGCGGTCCCTGTACGATCATGCCATGGCTGTCGCCGATCCGCTGGCAAAGGACGACTTGGCAGCAGCGCGCAAGGCCGTCTCCAAGATCGTCGGCCGCGACCCCGAACAGCTCGATCGAGCGGGCGTGGGCCGGGCGACGCTGGAGAGCCTGGCCGAAAACAGCTCAGACGGCATCGTGGCGCCCGTCTTCTGGGGCCTGCTGCTGGGACTGCCCGGGATCGCCGCCTACAAGGCCGTCAACACGCTCGACTCCATGATCGGCCATCGTACCGAGCGTCATGTCGCCTTCGGATGGGCGGCCGCCAGGCTGGATGACCTCGTCAACCTGGTTCCGGCAAGACTGACGGGCCTGCTGTTCGTGGGGACATCGCCGCGACCCCGTGCCGCGCTGGACTGCATGCTGCGCGACGCGCATCGCCATCGTTCGCCCAACGCCGGCTGGCCCGAGGCGGCCATGGCCGGCGCGCTCGGCGTGCGGCTGTCGGGTCCGCGCAGCTACGGGGCGGAGACCTCGCAGGAACCCTGGCTCAACGAAAGCGCGCCGGATCCGTCGCCCGAGGACCTGTTGCGCGGTCTCACGCTCTTCCGCCGTGCCATGGCCTTGCTGGCGGTCCTGCTGCTGCTGCTCGCGCTGCTCTGATCGTCGACGACCTACAGCGCCAGGTCCAGAAGCCCGGAGACGTCCAGGTGCGCCTCCATGTGCTGCGCCAAGGCATCCAGGGTGTCTTCGAGCGTTTGGTCGTAGCGGAGGCCTCCCGGTCCGGCGCCGAGGTCCCGCAGAAAGGCCGCCCGGAAGGCATCGTCGCGGAACATGCCGTGCAGATAGCTGCCGCAGACTCGCCCATCCGCGCTCACCGCCCCTTCCGGCTGGCCGTCGACAAAGGCGAAGGCGCGCGCGCAGTCAGGGCCGGCGCTGCGGCCCATATGGATCTCGTAACCGGCGAAACCTTGCCCCGTCGCCGCATGCACCGCGCGGGTTTCGCTAAGCCGTTTAGCAGCGGTCATCTCCGTCTCGATATCCAGCAGACCCAGGCCAGGTGTCTCGCCGGGCGGTCCTTCGATCCCCTGCGGATCGCACAGGGTGCGGCCAAGCATCTGATAGCCGCCGCAGATCCCGAGAACGCGGCCGCCGCGTCGTCGGTGCGCGGCCAAGTCGACATCCCATCCCTGGGCACGCAGGAAATCCAGATCGCCGCGCGTGGATTTGCTGCCCGGGAGGATCACCAGATCGCAGTCGCCGGGGATCGGTCGGCCCGGCCCCAGCACGCTAAGCGAGACCCCCGGTTCCAGGGCCAAGGGATCGAGGTCGTCGAAGTTGGCGATCCGCGAGAGTCCGAGACAGACGACCTTGAGTTCGCGTCCGCCGCTCTCCGCAGGCAGGTCCAACGCGTCTTCCGCCGGCAGCTTCCAGGCCTCCGGAAAGTAGGGCAGCACGCCGAAGCCCCGCCAGCCGGTGCGCCGCTCGATGAAGCGATAGCCCCCGTCGAAGAGACGCGGATCGCCCCGGAACTTGTTGACCAGGAAGCCGACGATCATCGCGGCATCGGCCGGGTCGATCACCGCTTGCGTCCCCACCAGTTGAGCGATCACACCGCCACGGTCGATGTCTCCAGCGAGCAGGACAGGCACCTCGGCGGCCCGCGCGAAGCCCATGTTGGCGATGTCGCGGTCGCGCAGATTCACCTCGGCCGGACTGCCGGCGCCTTCGGCCAGAACCAGATCGTAGTCCGCCTTGGGACGCCCGAAGCTCTCCAGCACCCGCTCGAGCAGCTGCGGCTTGAGGCTCGCATAGTCCCGCGCCTGGACGGTCGTCAGGCGCTGCCCCTGAACGACCACCTGGGCCCCTCGATCGCTTTCCGGCTTCAACAGCACCGGGTTCATGTCGACCCGCGGCTGCAGGCCGCTGGCCAGCGCCTGCAGGGCCTGGGCACGGCCGATCTCGCCGCCCCCGACGGTTACGGCCGCATTGTTCGACATGTTCTGCGGCTTGAAGGGGGCGACACGCAGCCCCCGCCGCCGGGCCGCGCGGCAGAGGCCGGCCACCAGCAGGGACTTGCCGACGTTTGAGCCGGTCCCCTGGATCATCACGGCCCGTGCCAAAGCGGGACTCAGGCCGTGCGATCGGAGGATGCGTCGAGCCGGGCTCCAAGCCGCCAGCGGCCTCCGACGGCAATGACAGCTGCGCCTGGAGACGCAGAGGACGCGGCGGGGCGACTGTCACCCATCCCTAGAACTCCACGCCCGGCTGGGCCTTCACGCCTTCGCGGAAGGGATGTTTCACAAGGGTCATCTCGGTCACCAGGTCAGCGGCTTCGATCAAGGCGGGCTTGGCATTGCGGCCGGTCAGAACGACATGGGTCATCTCAGGCTTCTCCGCTTTCAGAAAGCTCACGACCTCGTCGATATCGATGTAGTCGTAGCGTAGCGCGATGTTGATCTCGTCCAGCAGGACCATGCGCAGGCCCGGGTCGCGGATCAAAGCCTTGGCTGTCTCCCAACCGGCCCGAGCGGCAGCCATGTCCCGCTCGCGATCCTGCGTTTCCCAGGTAAAGCCCTCGCCGGCAACGACGAAACGGCACTGTTCCGCATAATTATGGCGCAGGAAATCGCGCTCGCCAGTCGCCCAGGTCCCCTTGATGAACTGGACGACGGCACAGGGCAGGCCGTGTGCGATGCAGCGCATGATCATGCCGAAGGCGGAGGTGGATTTGCCCTTGCCGGCACCGGTGAGGACGATGATCAAGCCCTTTTCCTGGGTCTTGTCCTCCATCATCCGGTCACGCGCTGCTTTGATTTTCTTCATCTTTTCGCGATGACGCGCGTTTACCTCGTCCATGGCAACCTCCCGCGAGCTTGACAACTGGGTGTCCGATCACGCATTGCAGGTGGCGTTGGTGCCTGTCAACGACAGGTGAAAAGGGAATGCGACATGGGCGACCTCCGGGGAGCCCTGAAGCGCAGCCGCCCCCGCGACCGTGACCGGAGAGGTCACCCTTTGCCACTGGCCGCAGAAGGCTGGGAAGGTCGGGTGACCGCCGGGGCAGACCGCCCCGAGATCCGCAAGCCGGGAGACCTGCCAGCGCGAAACGACGTGAACCGGACGGGGTGCTCCGGTGACGGGTCCGGCGCCTGCTACGCCCGCCATCCGCCCTTGTCCCTTTTTTCGGAAGGGGCGCATGTTGATCGAGAGACAATCGGCCGTCGACGAACGTTCGGCGTGCAGCCTCTGCAGTCCGGGGCACCGATGACTGCAGAGGTCGAGCTTCTCGTCTGCAGCACCTGTCGGCGCGGTCAAACGCCTGACGGTACAACGCCGGTCGCCGGCGCTCTTCTGCATGCCGCCCTGTCGGAGCGCTCCTTGCCGCCTGAGGTCGCGGTGCGTGCGGTCGAATGCCTGTCGAACTGCTCGGCTGGCTGCTCCATCGCACTGCGCGGCAGTGGGCGCTGGACCTACGTCTACGGAAACTTCCACGAAGCCGCCGACATCGACGTCATCGTCGATGGCACCCTGCGCTACCGCGACGCCCCGGACGGCATCGTGCACTGGCGCGAACGCCCTTTGCACTTCCGCAAGAACTGCATCGCCCGAATCCCGCCACTGGAGGTTTCAGATGACTGATCTCGCAAAGCTTCCCGTGACGGTCGTCACCGGCTTCCTGGGCGCCGGCAAGACGACCTTGATCCGAAACCTGCTGCAGAATCCCGGCGGCAAGCGACTGGCGGTCGTGGTCAACGAGTTCGGCGACGTCGGCGTCGACGGCGAGATCCTGAAGTCCTGTGCCATCCCGGAGTGCCCGGCGGAAAACGTCGTCGAACTGACCAACGGCTGTATCTGCTGCACTGTGGCCGACGACTTCATCCCGACCATCGAGGCCTTGATGGCCTTGGATCCGCAACCCGACCACATCCTGATCGAAACCTCCGGCCTGGCCCTGCCCAAACCGCTGCTGAAGGCCTTCGACTGGCCCGACATCCGCTCGCGCATCACCGTCGACGGCGTGATCGCGCTGGCCGACGCCGAGGCGGTGGCCGCAGGCCGTTTTGCGCCGGACGTGGCAGCGGTGGACGCGCAGCGCGCCGCCGACGACAGCCTGGATCACGAAACGCCTCTGTCCGAGGTCTTCGAAGATCAGATCGCCTGCGCCGACATCGTCCTTCTGACCAAGCCCGATCTCGCCGGAAGCGAAGGGCTTGCGCAGGCGCGCGACGTCATTGCCGCCGAAGCGCCGCGCCCGCTTCCAGTGATCGAGGTTGCCGAGGGCAAGGTCGATCCCCGGGTCATTCTCGGGCTTGGCGCGGCGGCAGAAAGCGATCTCGCCGCCCGTCCGTCCCACCACGACGGGCCTCACGACGACGATCACGATCACGAAGACTTCGACAGCCTGGTCGTCGAGCTGCCCGAGCAGACCGACCCGCAGACGCTCGCGGCCAGGATCGAGGCCTTGGCGATCGAGCGCAAGATCTTGCGCGTGAAGGGCTATGCCGCCGTGGCCGGCAAGCCCATGCGTCTGCTGGTGCAGGCGGTCGGCGCGCGGGTGCGCGCGCAGTACGACCGGCCCTGGACGGCCGAAGAGCCGCGCCAGGGCCGCCTGGTCGTCATCGCCGAGCACGACGACCTCGACGCAGGCGCCATTCGACAAGCCCTGATGGCCTAGCCCTCACGATGTGATTGCGGCCGATGCACGTCATCTTTCGCGAAAGCCACGGTCTGGACGAAACCGAGACGCCCGTCGACCTGGGCCAGAGCCCGGCCGATCTCGTCGTGCTCTCCTTTTCCGACAGCGACCTGGGCGCCTTCGCAGCAGGGTGGCATCGTGCGAAAGACGGGACAGGAGACGGCCTGCCCTCGCTCAGACTCGCCAACCTGGCGGCTTTGAAGCATCCGCTCTCGGTCGACACCTACATCGAGCGAACGCTGACCGCCGCACGGGGTATCCTGATCCGCCTCATCGGAGGCGCCTCCTACTGGCCCTACGGGCTGCAGCAGGTGTCGCAGCTGGCGCGCGCGAGGAACATCGCCTTGGCGGTGCTGCCTGCCGACGGGCGTCCCGACTCGCAGTTGGAGGCAGCCTCCACCCTACCCGCCTCGACCCTGCAGCGGCTCGCCCATCTCTGTCAGACCGGCGGCGCGGTCGCCGCGCAGGCGGCCCTGGCGCAGCTGGCTCTCGCCGCGGGCCTCTACGCCGGACCGGTGACGGGGAGCAAGGCACTGCCGCAGGTCGGAGCCTGGACGCCCGAGCAGGGCGCCTGCTGCCCGCTCGCGGCCTTTACACCGGGCAGCGCCAGACCCCGGGTGCTGGTCACCTTCTATCGCGCCTACCTGACGGCCGCCGACCTGAACCCGGTCGAGGCGCTCTTCGCGGCCCTGCGCGACCGCGGTTTCGAGGTGATGGGTCTTTTCGTACCTTCGTTGAAGTCCCCAGAGGCGGCATCTTGGCTCGCCCGCCAGATCGTCCAGGCCCAGCCGGCCGCCATCGTCAACGCGACCTCCTTCTCCGGCCGGGGCGATGACGGCAGATCGCCGCTGGATGCGGCAGACGTACCGGTGTTTCAAGTGGCGCTCGCCACCTCGACAGAGAGGGCCTGGGCCGAGGCCGAGCGCGGCCTCTCGCCGGCCGATCTGGCGATGCACGTCGTCCTCCCGGAGGTCGACGGGCGGCTCTTCGCCGGCGTCGCCTCCTTCAAGGAGCCCGGCACGCGCGACGCCGCCCTGGAGTTCTCGCGTCTTGCGCACCAGGCGCAGAGGGGGCGCATCGCCGCTATTGCCGACAGGGTCGCCGCCTGGGTGCGCCTGCAGCACAAAGCGGCGGCGGAAAAGCACGTGGCCTTTGTCCTGTCGACCTATCCCGGCAAGACCTGGCAGGCCGCCCATGCCGTCGGCCTGGATGCGCTGGCATCGGCCGAGGCCATGCTGCACGATCTGGCCGCCCGCGGGTTCGCCGTGCAGCCAGACAGCGGGCTGGCAAGCGAGCTGGCGCAGGCAACCGTGAGCTGGCCACTGGAAGACTACCATCGGGCCCTGGCCACCCTTCCGGTGGCCCTGCGCCGGGATCTCCAGGCGGTTTGGGGCGCTCCGGAATCGGATCCGGACTTCGCAGACGGCGCCTTCCGCTTTACGGCCGTACGGCGCGGTCGGGCGCTGGTGGCGCTGCAGCCGGAACGCGGCACCGCGGCGCGACGCGTTGACGACTATCACGATCTCAGCCGCGTGCCACGGCATGCCTACGTCGCCTTCTATCTGATGCTGCGCCACGCGCTCGGCTGCGACGCGCTGGTGCATATCGGCGCCCACGGCACCCTGGAGTGGCTGCCGGGCAAGGCGGTGGCGCTGTCGGAGGGCTGCTGGCCCGAGGCGCTGATCGGCGACCTTCCGGTGATCTATCCTTTCATCGTCAACGACCCCGGAGAGGCAGCTCAGGCCAAGCGCCGCATCGCCGCCGTCACGCTGGGGCACGTGCCTCCGCCCCTGCGCCGCGGCGGGACGCCGGACCGTCTGGCACGCCTGGAAGCCCTGCTGGACGAGTTCTCCAATGCGGACGGGCTGGACCCGAAGCGCCGCGACCGTCTGCAAGACGATATTCGCGCCGAGGCGCAGGCCCAGGGCGTCGAGGCCGACCTCGGGCTCGATGCGGCCGCCTGCCCGGCGGAGGCAATCACCCGGATCGACCGCTTCGTCTGCGACATCAAGGAAAGTCAGTTCGGCGACGGCCTGCACGTTTACGGCCGCGCGCCAACTGTGGAAGGCAGCACCTTCGATGCCTCCGCGTCCGCTCGAGCGGAGAAAGACGCATTGGCGCAGGCGCTGGACGGACGGCGCATTGCCGCCGGTCCATCCGGCTCACCCTATCGCGGCCGCGGGGACGTGCTGCCGACGGGGCGAAATCTCTTCACCACCGACCCGCGGTCGGTGCCGACACGCGCCGCCCACGCCCAGGGAGTCAAGCTGGCCGAGGAACTGGTGCGGCGGCATCTTCAAGATGAAGGCGACTGGCCGCGCGATGTGATCGTCGACCTCTGGGGTTCGGCCACAATGCGCACCGCGGGCGAGGAGTTCGCCATGGCGCTGCACCTTCTGGGGGTGAAGCCCGTTTGGGACGAGGGTTCGGAACGGGTCTCGGGCAGCGAGATTCTGCCGCTGGCGCTGCTCGATCGCCCCCGCATCGATGTCACCCTGCGGGTCTCCGGCCTGTTCCGCGACGTCTTTCCCACACTCTCCACGCTCTTCGCCCAGGCGGTGAGAACGCTGGCTGCACGAGACGAGGCACCGGACTGGAACCCCTATGCCGGTCGAGAGCCGGGCGCGCGCGTCTATGGCCCGGCCCCGGGCAGCTATGGCCTCGGCCTTGGCGATGCCGTGGAGGACTACTCGCAGGCAGGACGCCAGGCGGTGGGCACGGCCTGGCTGGCCGCCAGCGCCTGGGCGCTGGACGGCGAGCGCGCCACGCGCGATCCGGAAGGGATCGCGGCGCGCGTGTCCCAGGCCGACGGCTTCGTTCACCTCCAGGATCTGCCGGAAACCGATCTCTTGCTCGCGGCGGACTATGCCGGTCATCAGGCGGGTTTCGCGGCCGCACAGGCGGTCACCGGCGGGCAAGCCGCGCTGTATCATCTGGACAACAGAGACCCGGCGGCGCCGCGCGCCCGCAGCCTGCGCGAGGAGATCGGCCGGGTGGTTCGGGCGCGCGCCGCCAACCCCGGCTGGATTGCGGGGATGCGCAGACACGGATTTCGCGGTGCCGCCGAGATCGCTGCGACGCTGGATCACCTGGCGGCCTTCGCCCACCTTGCGCGAGTCGTCGATCCGCACCTCTTCGATCTCTACTACGAGGCCACGCTCGGCGATGACTCCTTGCGCGCCTTCATGGCGCGAGAGAATCCGGGAGCGCTGGCGGCCATGCAGGAAAGGTTCGCCGCCCTGCGCGCGGCGGGTCTCTGGCAGACCCGACGCAATTCGATCCTGGCCGCCCTCGAGGCAGGGCCGTGACGCGGCCGGCCGCAAAAGGCTGGTGCCCCGGCGCCCATCGCCCGATGCCGTCGGGCGACGGCCTGCTGGTGCGGGTACGACCGCATCTCGGCCGTCTGACCGCAGAGCAGGTGCTGAGACTCTGCGAGGCTGCCTTGCGCCATGGCAGCGGGCTGATCGATCTGACCAGCCGCTCCAACCTGCAGCTTCGCGGCATCACCCCTGCCAGGCATGAACCGCTCTTGCAGGATTTGCATCAGCTTGGGCTGCTGGATGCCGACCCCGCCGTCGAGGCGCGCCGCAATATCCTGTGCGCACCCTTGTGGCGTGACGGCGACGAGACGGCTTGCCTGGCCGAGGAGCTGACACAGCGGCTGAGCGAGCTGCCGGAGTTGCCCGCCAAGTTCGGCTTCGCGGTCGACGCCGGCCGGCAGCGCAGCCTCGTGAATGCCTCCGCAGACATTCGGATCGAGCGCGGAAAGAACGGCGGCCTGATCCTGCGCGCCGAGGGTGCAGAGCGTGGTCAAGCGGTCACGGCTGAGAGCGCAATCTCTGCCGCGATCGCTCTGGCCGAGTGGTTTGTCCGGACAGGCGGCTTGGTGAAGGGTCGCATGGCCCGCCACCTCCACCACAGGCGTTTGCCGCTGGAGATGCAGCAGGAACACCCGGCGCAGAGTGCCGACGCGCTGATCCCCGGCCCGCTTGTCTGCGATGCCTTTGACGCCGCTGCCGTCTACGGCGTGCAGTTCGGACGAATTCCCGCAGCGCGCCTGACGGCGTTGATGGACCGCAGCGGCGCCCACGCCCTGCGCGTCACGCCCTGGCGCCTCTTTCTGCTTGAGGGAGCGCGGGCCGTCGACGTCGCGCCCTTCGTCACCGCACCCGACGATCCGCTCTTGGCGGTCGACGCCTGTCCCGGTGCGCCTGCCTGCGCCAGCGCCACCGTCGACACCCGAGCGGTGGCGCGCGCGCTGGCCGGCCGCGTCAAGGGCAGGCTGCACGTCTCCGGATGCGCCAAGGGCTGCGCCCGCCCCCATGCCGCGGAGACCACGCTTGTCGGCCGCGAGGGACGCTTCGACCTGGTCCGCGGGGGCTGCGCTTGGGACGCGCCGGAGCGAAGCGGTCTGCTGCCGGCGGCGCTGGTGGGCGGAACCGAGTGCCTGTAATGCCGCACCAATACGAAACCGACGGCGCGGCGATCTACGCCCAGTCCTTCGCAACGATCCGGGCGGAAGCGGATCTCTCGCGCTTCACTGCCGAGGAGGAGCAGATTGCCGTCCGGATGATCCACGCGCTTGGCCTCGTCGAGCTGGCAGCATCGATCCGTCTGTCACCCGGCTTCGTGTCAGCCGCGCGCACGGCTCTCGAACAAGGCGCGGCGATCCTTTGCGATACGCGCATGGTCAGCGAAGGTGTCACCCGCGCCCGCCTGCCGGCGGCCAATCCGGTGATCTGCACGCTGCAGGATGAGCGTGTCCCGGGCATCGCCGCGACTCTCGGCACCACACGCTCGGCGGCGGCGTTGGAGCTCTGGAAATCCTCTTTGCAGGGTGCCCTGGTCGCCATCGGGAACGCGCCGACGGCGTTGTTTCATCTGCTCAACCTGTTGGAAGATCCCGCTTGTCCCCGACCCGCAGCCATCATCGGCTGCCCGGTGGGCTTCGTCGGCGCGGCGGAGTCCAAGGCGGCGCTCTGGGCTGATCGGCCCACGCCCTGCTGCATCGTTGAGGGACGCCTGGGCGGCAGCGCCGTGACAGTGGCCGCGATCAACGCCGTCGCGAGTCGCGCCGAATGACTCCGGGGACAATCTATGGCGTTGGGCTTGGACCCGGCGACCCCGAGCTCATGAGCGTCAGGGCCGACCGTCTGCTGCGCCAGGCCCGCAACGTGGCCTTCTTTCGCAAGGCGGGGCGTCCGGGTCAGGCTCGGGGCATCGTCGAAGGTCTGCTGCCGCAGGGTGTCTTGGAACTGCCGATGGAGTATCCGGTGACGACGGAGATCCCCGTCACGGATCCGCGCTACAACCAGATCCTCTCGGGTTTCTACGCCGACTGGACCGCAAGGCTGCGACAGTTGGCGGAGGCGGGAGAGGACGTCGTCGTGCTCTGCGAAGGCGATCCCTTCTTCTACGGCTCCTTCATGCACCTCTACACCCGTCTCGAGGGTCTGGTGCCTCTGCAGGTCGTTCCCGCGATCACCGGCATGTCCGGAGCTTGGACGGCCACCGGACAGCCGATGACCTGGGGGGACGACGTGCTCACCGTCCTGATGGGGACGCTGCCCGAGGCGGACTTGACCCGCCACATCGCCGAGAGCGATGCGCTGGTCGTCATGAAGGTCGGCCGCAACATCGAGCGAGTGCGGCGTGCCCTCCAGGCGACCGGCCGTTTGGAGACCGCCTGGCTGGTCGAGTACGCCACCATGGCGGACGAGAAGGCGGTCAAGCTGAACGACGTCGAAGGCTACGTCCCCTCCTACTTCTCGATTGTCCTCGTTCACGGTCAAGGACGGCGGCCATGAGCGGCCGGCTCTGCATCGCCGGGCTCGGTCCCGGCGCAGACGACTTGATCACGCCGGAGGTGCAGCGGGCGCTGTCCGAGGCCACCGATGTGGTGGGCTACGCCTCCTACGTTGCGCGCATCGCCCCCCGCGACGGCCTGACCCTGCATGCCTCGGACAATCGGGTCGAGATGGAGCGGGCCCGCCACGCCTTGACCCTGGCTGCGGCCGGGCAGCGTGTGGTGGTCGTCTCCTCGGGCGACCCGGGCGTCTTCGCGATGGCCTCCGCGGTCTTCGAGGCACTGGAAGCAGGTCCGCCGGATTGGCGGTCGCTGGACATCCGGGTCTTGCCGGGTGTCACCGCGATGCTGGCCGCGGCGGCGCGCGCCGGTGCGCCCTTGGGTCACGACTTCTGTGTCCTCAATCTCTCGGACAACCTCAAGCCTTGGTCGCTGATCGAGCGGCGGTTGCGCCTCGCCGTCGAGGCAGACTTCGCCATGGCCTTCTACAACCCGCGCTCACAGGCCCGGCCGGACGGTTTCACCCGTGTTCTGACCTTGCTGAAAGACCTCTGTACCGAAAACCGCCCGGTGATCTTCGCCCGCGCCGTCTCGACGGAAGAGGAGGCGCTGCTCATCGTGCCGCTGGGCGAGGCAAAGCCGGAAATGGCCGACATGCGTACTCTGGTGATCGTCGGCTCCAGCCTAACGCGCCTGATAGAGCGCGACGGCCGTCCTTTGGTCTATACGCCGAGGTCGGCATCCGAATGAGACAGCCAGTCGAACAGAGCCTCCAGCGATGTGACCTCCCGGCGCGCAGGCATGGTGGGGCGGGCAATCATCACCACGGGCAAGCCGAGCACACGGGCAGCCTCGAGCTTGGCGTGGGCACCGCTACCTCCGGCGTTTTTGCAAACCAGAGTCTCAATTCGATGCTGCCGCATCAGCGCCTCGTCCTCTGCCGGGGTGAAGGGGCCGCGCGAAACCACCAGGCTGTGGTCCGGCAGCGGTGGCGGCGTCGCCGGTACGTCCACGACCCGAAGCAGGTAGCGGTGCTGAGGCTGCCCCGCGAAGGCAGCAAGCTGCAAACGCCCCAGCGCCAGCATAACACGCCGCGGCGGTCCCGCCAGCGACGCCACCGCCGCCGGGATATCCGGCACCTCCAGCCAACGATCTCCCTCCTGCGGGCGCCAAGGCGGGCGCGTCAAGGCAACCAGCGGCACCTTAGCCTGCCTGCAAGCCTCGACAGCGTTGCGACTGATCTGCGCCGCGAAGGGGTGGGTTGCGTCGATCAGATGCGTTACGCGCTCGTCGCGCAGATACCCCGCCAGGCCCGCGACGCCACCGAAACCGCCAACGCGCTGGGGTATCGGTTGCGCTTTGGGCCGCGCGACACGGCCCGCGTAGGACAGGGTCGCAGGCAGCCCGCGCGCCGCCACCGCTTGGGCCAGAGCACTGGCTTCGGAGGTCCCGCCGAGAATAAGCAGGTTGCAAGCTATGGCTGAGGTTCCCTGGCTGACCATCATCGGACTCGGGGAGGATGGACCCGAGGGCCTGTCGCCGGCAAGCCGGCAAGCCTTGGACGAGGCCGAGGTGGTCATGGGCGCGAGCCGGCTTCTCGCACTTCTGCCGGCATTGACCGCCGAGACAAAGGCCTGGCCGGTCCCCTTCGCAGAGGGGATTCCCAAGCTGCTGAACCTGCGCGGCCGGCGGGTCGTCATGCTGGCCTCGGGCGATCCCTTCTGGTTCGGTGCCGGCACCATATTGGCCGAACAGCTGGAGGCCGGCGAGTGGCGCGCCCTGCCGGCCCCCTCCAGCCTTTCGCTGGCGGCCGCGCGGCTCGGCTGGCCGCTGGAGCGAACGCCCTGTCTCGCCCTGCATGCAGCCCCCTTTGCACGTTTGCGCCCGCACCTGGCGTCCGGGGCAAAGCTTCTGGTGCTGCTGCGCGACGGCACCGCGGTGGGGCAGCTGGCCGCCTGGCTCGCGGAGCGGGGATTCGGGCCGACCGAACTCTGGGTCATGGAGGCTCTGGGCGGCCCGCGCGAACGGCTACGCCGGGCGACGGCCGAAACGATGACTCTCGCCGATATCCACCATCCGGTCTGCGTCGGGCTGCAGATCGCGGGCGACGGCCGAGCGATCCCCACGGCCTCCGGGCGGCCCGACGATTTCTTCGATCACGACGGGCAGATCACCAAGCGCCCCCTGCGTGCGCTGACCCTCTCGGCCTTGGCGCCGGTCGCGGGCGCTCATCTTTGGGACATCGGCGCCGGCGCTGGCTCGGTCGGGATCGAGTGGCTGCTGTGCCACCCGGCCAACAGGGCGACGGCGATCGAGACCCGACCCGACAGAGCCGCGCGCATCCGCAGCAACGCGGAGACGCTTGGGGTCGACCGGCTGGAGGTGATTGAGGGACAGGCACCGGAGGCTCTGGAAACCCTCCCAGTCCCGGATGCGGTCTTCATCGGCGGCGGCCTCTCGGACGCCCTGTTGACCGACCTTTGGTCACGTTTGCCAGCGGGCACGCGCCTGGTTTCGAACGCGGTCACCCTGGAATCCGAATCGCTCCTGACCGCCTGGCAGGCGCGCAAGGGCGGCAGCCTCCTGCGCATCGACCTGTCGGAAGCCGGGCCGCTGGGCAGCAAGCGCAGCTGGCATGCTGCCTATCCGCTGGTGCAGTGGAGCGTAACGCTATGATCGTTGCCGGCTTCGGCTTTCGCAGCATCGCGACGACGGAGAGCCTGCGCGACGCGCTCGCCCGCGCGGCCGGCAGCCATGAGGTCGCGGCGCTCTGCGCACCCGAGGACAAGGCGCAGGCCGCCTGCCTTCATGGCCTCGCCGGCCTGCTTGGGCTGCCGGTGCGGGCGATCTCCGCTCAGGCTCTGGCCCGCTGCGAAACGCCGACCCGAAGCCCCCCGGCGCTGCAGCGTTACGGCACCGGCAGCGTGGCGGAAGCCAGCGCCCTCGTCGGCGCGGGGGCAGGCGCCAAGCTGCTGTCGACGCGCTGCATTTCAGCCGACGGTCGCGCCACCTGCGCCCTCGCCCTGGGAGGATTGCGGTGACCGTGCACTTCATCGGGGCCGGTCCCGGCGCCCCGGACCTTCTGACCTTGCGCGGCCGGGACCTGATTGCGGCCTCCCCCGTCTGCCTCTATGCCGGATCGCTGATCCCGGAGGCGGTGCTGACGCACTGCCCGCCGGATGCAAGGGTGATCAACACCGCGCCGCTGGACCTGGAGGCGATCCTGGCCGAATGCCGGCGCGCCCACGCCGAGGGGCTGGACGTGGCGCGGCTGCACTCCGGGGATCTCTCGATCTGGTCAGCCATGGGCGAACAGCTGCGCCGTCTGCGCGCGGAAGGCATCCCGGTCAGCGTCACGCCTGGGGTGCCTGCTTTCGCGGCTGCGGCCGCGGCGCTGCAGGCGGAGTTGACGCTGCCCGGCCTCGCCCAGTCTCTCGTGCTGACCCGCACGCCCGGCCGTGCCTCTGCCATGCCGCGCGGCGAAAGCCTGGCGAACTTTGCGAAGACCGGCACCACGCTGGCCATCCACCTGTCGATTCACAAGCTTGCGGAGGTCGTGCAGACCCTGACGCCCGCCTACGGACCCGACTGCCCGGCAGCCATCGTCTATCGTGCGAGCTGGCCGGACGAGCGAATCCTCCGCGCCACGCTGGCAGACCTCGAAGTCACCTTGCAGCGGGAAAAGCACGCGATCGAGCGCACCGCGCTGATCCTCGTTGGCCCGGCGCTGGCCGCCGAAGCTTTTCAGGAGAGCCGCCTTTACGCCGCCGACTACGATCGCCGCTTTCGGCCCAAGTCGGTGGAGGGCGATAGCGATGACTAGTCCTCCAGGCCTGCTGGTGTCGGCCCCCAGCTCGGGCAGCGGCAAGACCACCGTGATGCTCGGCCTGCTGCGCGCCTTCGCCGAGGACGGATTGACCGTCCAACCCTTCAAGAGCGGTCCCGACTACATCGACCCGGCCTTTCACCGCGCCGCTGCCGGCCGCGGCTCCTTCAATCTGGATACCTGGGCGATGCACCGCGGCCTGCTGGCGACGATAGCGGCGCGCGCCGAAGGCGCCGATCTGATCGTCGCCGAGGGCTCGATGGGGCTCTACGACGGGGTCGCCACCCAGGGCGAGAGCGGCTGGGGCTCGAGCGCCGAGACCGCCGCACTCCTGGGTTGGCCGGTCCTGCTGGTTCTGGATGTGGGCGGGCAGGCCCAGTCCGCCGCAGCCACCGCCCTGGGCTTTGCCCGCTACCGTGACGATCTGCCCTTCGCCGGCGTTATCCTCAATCGAGTCGCGAGTCCCCGCCACGAGCGCCTGACCCGGCTGGGCATGGAACGGGTGGGCCTGCCGGTGTTGGGCGCCCTGCCGCGGCAAGGCGACCTGACCTTGCCGGAGCGCCATCTCGGACTGATCCAGGCAGTGGAGCATCCCGACCTGGACGAAGCCATCGCCGCCTACGCGGCCTTCCTGCGCGCCCACAGCGACCTGGCCGCAATCCGCACCGCTGCCGCAAAAGCCGACGTCTCCCGAAGCCCCAGCGCCTTACCGCCGCCACCTGCGCAACGCATCGCGCTGGCACAGGACGAAGCCTTCTCCTTCGTCTATCCCCACCTTCTGGAAAGCTGGCGCGTCGCCGGCGCGGAGATCCTGCCCTTCTCTCCCCTGAGCGACGAAGCCCCGGACCCGACCGCGGACATCGTCTGGCTGCCGGGCGGCTATCCCGAGCTGCATGCGGGCCGGCTGGCGGCGGTGGGCCGCTTTCACGAGGGCTTGCGCGCCCACGCCGAGACCCGCCCCGTACATGGAGAGTGCGGGGGGTACATGGCACTCGGTCAAGCCCTGGTGGACAAGGATGGACAGTCCCATCCCATGGCCGGCCTGCTCGGTCTTGTGACGAGCTATGAGAAACGCAAACTCCACCTGGGGTACCGACAAGCGCGCCTGACCGCACCCATCCCCGGCTTCGGGGTCGGGGCGCGTCTGCGGGGGCACGAGTTTCACTACTCCACGATCCTCGAACAACCCGACGCTCCCTTGGCCGAAGTGGCCGATGCCGACGGCGCTGCGGTGGCCGAGACCGGATCGCACCGGGGCAGAGTCACCGGAAGCTTCTTTCACCTGATCGCCGAGGCCGGCGGATGACAGGGTTCGTCAGCTTCATCGGTTCCGGCCCCGGAGACCCGGAGCTTCTGACACTCAAAGCGATCAAACGCTTGCAGGCGGCGGACGCGGTTTTGTTCGACGACCTTTCGGCTGGGCCGATCCTGTCCCATGCACGCGGCGGCGCCGATCTCGTCGGGGTCGGCAAGCGCGCCGGGCGGCCCTCTCCGAAACAGAGTCACGTCAGCCGCCTTCTCGTCGACTATGCCATCGGGGGCGCCCGGGTCGTGCGCCTCAAGTCGGGCGATGCCGGTATCTTCGGGCGCCTGGAGGAGGAACTGACCGCCCTGCGAACGGCGGGGATCGCGCATGAAATCATTCCCGGCGTCCCCTCGGCCTGCGCCGCCGCCGCTGCCGCCGGCATCCCTCTCTCGCGGCGGCTGACCGCGCGGCGCGTCCAGTTCGTGACCGGGCACGACAGCAGCGGCACCCTGCCCGGCGATCTCGACCTGGCGCCCCTGGCCGATCCCGCGGCAACCACCGTGGTCTTCATGGGCCGCAGGACCTTTCCCAAGCTGGCCGAGGCGCTGATCGCGCTCGGCCTGCCGCCGTCGACCCCTGCGCTGCTGGCCGAGTCGGTGAGCAGACCCGAGCAGCGGCTGCACCGCACCACAGTGGCGGCGCTGGCCGAACGGCTGGCGGCCGATCCCGGCAGCCAGCCGGCTCTCATCCTGTACGGACCGCTGGCCGAGACCGGGCCGGACGACCACGATGCGTGAGCTGACCCTGATCGGCATCGGAACCGGCAATCCCGATCACCTGACCTATCAGGGAGCGGCCGCCATCAATTCGGCCGACCTGATTCTCATCCCGCGCAAGGGCAGCGACAAGGCGGACCTGGCCGATCTGCGTCGGCAGATCTGCGACCGGGTGCTGACCAACCGCTCCACAGAGATCGCCGAGTTCGACCTGCCGCGACGCGATGCGACGAACCCGAACTACTGCGCCGGCGTAGAGGCTTGGCACGAGGCGATCGCGGCAGCCTGGACCGAGGCCGTCGCCACCCGGACTCCGACGCCCGACCATGTCGTTCTGCTGATCTGGGGCGATCCCTCGCTCTACGACAGCGCGCTTCGCATCGCGGCGCGGCTGGAGCCGCCGCCGCGTCTTCGGATGATCCCCGGGATCACGGCGATTCAAGCCTTGACCGCAGCCCATAGGATTCCGCTCAACGAGATCGGGGCGCCGTTTCTCGTGACCACGGGGCGGCGGTTGCGCGAGTCCGGCTGGCCCGGGGAGGTCGACACGCTGGTCGTCATGCTCGACGGCGACTGCGCTTTCCAGGTTCTGCGCGAAGAGAATGTAACAATCTGGTGGGGCGCCTACCTGGGCATGCCCGAGGAACGCCTGTTCAGCGGTCCGCTTGCCGAGGTCGGGCCGAAGATCGTCGCGGCCCGCGCCGCCGCCCGCGCCCGGCACGGCTGGATCATGGACATCTACCTGCTGCGCCGAACCCCGCCCGGAGGCCTCGTGGAAGAACGCGCCAAGGTCTGACCAGCGACTTCGGGTGCGCGCTATTGAGTCGACACAGATTGACGCGACCGCAATCTCCTTCACCGGTCGGCTATGGCATGACTTGACCCTAAGAGCTTGGGCGCCGACCGGCGACGACATCCGGGCAGCGGTCGAGCAGATCATCGTCTCGTCAGGACGGCTGTGCCGTGGGCTATCGGGCCGCCCGCTTATAGTGTGACCAGCTGTTTTGCGGCCAGGTCGTAGGCCTGCTGCCCCCTGATCTGATCGCGCAGTTGCTGCTTGCGCAACCTTGTTGGATGGGGTGCGCGGATAGCCTTCAGCGAAGGTCCAGTAGCGCGGCCTTAGACTTGAAATAGTAGTAGAGCGCCGGGTGCGTCATATCGAGATGCGCGGCGATCTCTTTCAGCCCGATGTTCTCCAGTCCCTGTTGCGATATCA
>JANQPZ010000071.1 GCA_028285215.1 Rhodovibrionaceae bacterium
GCTGCTGCTGCGGGCTTCGGTTCTGGGCTTCTTCATCGGCGTGCTGCCCGGCACCGGCGCCTCCATCGCCTCGGCCGTCGCCTACGGGGTGGAGAAGCGCCTGGCCCAGGGAGACGACGCGCAGTTCGGCAAGGGCGATCCGCGGGGGCTCGTCGCGCCGGAAGGGGCGAACAACGCCGCCGCCGCCGGGGCGATGGTGCCGATGCTGACCCTGGGCATTCCGGGCAGCGGCACCACGGCGATCCTGCTGGGGGCCTTGCTGCTGTTCAACGTGACCCCCGGACCGCTGATGTTCGAGCAGCGGCCCGAGATCGCCTGGGGCCTGATCGCGTCGATGTATCTGGGGAACGTCGCGCTGCTGGTTCTGAACCTGCCGCTGGTGGGCCTGTTCGCTCGGCTGCTGTCGGTCCCGCGCGCCTACCTGGTGCCCCTGATGGTGGTGCTGACCTTCATCGGCGTCTTCTCGCTCTTCGGCGCGACCTTCGATCTCTTCCTGATGATCCTGCTGGGCTTCTTCGGCTACCTGCTTCGCAAGATGAACTTCACCCTGGCGCCGGTGATCCTGGGGCTGGTCCTGGGCGCCCTGTTGGAAACCAACCTGCGCCGCGCCCTGTCGATCAGCGACGGCGACTGGTCGATCCTGATCAGCACGCCGACCGGGATTGTCTTCTGGATCGGTGCGGCGGTCGTGGCGCTCAGCCCCTTGCTGATGAAGCGTTTCGCCAAGGGCCGCTCGGCCGCCCTGCCGCTGACCAAGGAGGACGAGTGAGCATGTCGAAGACTCCCGAGACCTCCGGGGCCCGTTTGCGCCGATCGGTCGAGGCGCGCCGGGCGCTCCTGGTGCCCGGCGTGATGAACGCCCTGGCCGCCCGGGTGGCCGAGGATCTCGGTTTCGAGGCGCTCTACGTCACCGGGGCGGGGGTCACCAATGCCTATCTGGGGCTGCCCGATGCGGCCTTCCTCGGCCTGACCGACCTCGCCGGCCATGTCGCGGCGATCCGGGAGGTGACCGAGCTGCCGCTGATCGTCGACGCCGACACCGGCTTCGGCAATGCGGTCAACGTCTGGCACAGCGTCCGGCGGCTGGAGCGGGCGGGGGCCGACGCCATCCAGCTCGAGGACCAGGCGGCCCCCAAGCGCTGCGGGCACTTCGAGGGCAAGTCGGTGGTCGAGGCGGCGGAAATGGCCGAAAAGGTGCGCGCCGCCTGCGAGGCCCGTTCGAGCGGCGACCTGCTCGTCGTCGCGCGCACCGACGCCTATGCCACCGAGGGGCTGGAGGCTGCCCTGGCCCGAGCGCAGCGCTATATCGACGCCGGCGCCGACGTCACCTTCGTGGAGGCGCCCCGGCGCCGGGAAGAGGTCGCGGAGATCGTCCGGCGGCTGCCGGTGCCGCAGCTCGTAAACATGGTGATCGGCGGCAAGACACCGCCGATCCCGCAGGCGGCTCTGCAGGCTCTCGGCGTCGGCCTGGTGCTCTACGCCAACGCGGCGCTGCAGGGCGCCATTGCCGGAATGCAGCAGGCGCTCTCGGCTCTGCAGGCCGAGGGCCGGATGACCGAGGCCGACGGTCTCGTCGCCAGCTTCGCCGAACGGCAGCGCCTGGTCGGCAAGCCGCTGCTCGATGGGCTGGAGGCCCGCTACACGGTGAAGGACGGCGGCACGGCTCCCTAAGCCGTATCCTGCCGCTGGCCGGCCAGCCACTCCCGCGGCCCGCAGCCGAACTGCCGCTGAAAGGCCCGCGCCAAGGCGGTGGCGCTCCGGTAGCCGGCCAGCGGGGCCACGGCCTTCAGCGGGCGGCCCTGCAGCAGGGCCTGCTTGGCCAGCGCCAGGCGCAGGGTCGTGAGATAGTCGCCGGGCGAGATGCCGATCCGCTGCTTGAAGGCCGCGGCGAAGCTGGAGCGGGACATGCCGGCGATCGCCGCCAGCTCTTCGATGTTCAGCGCCGCCGTCGGCCGGTCGTGCATGGCGGCGAGCACGCGGGCCAGCCTGGGGTCCGCCAGACCGGCCAGCAGGCCGCTTTCCGTCAGGCCCTCGGCAATGCAGTGCCGCAGCAGCATGACCAGCAGAAGCTCGACGATCAGGTCGACGGCTACGCTCTGGCCGAAAGCGGGCGTGAAGGCTTCGTCGAACAGACGCTCGAGCACCGGACCGAGGCCGGTCAGACTGTCGAGCGGAATGACCAGCAGGGTGGGCAGGCCGCGCAGCAGCAGTTCGGCTTCGGGGCCGGTGAAACTGAGGTGGGCGCAGACCAGTTCGGCGGTCGCCTGTTCTTCCGTTTCCAGGCGGTGTCCCTGAGCGCCTGCGAAAAGGATCAGGCTCGGCCGCTCGATGCGCCTGACTCCGCCGTCGGCGGTCTGGAGAGAGAGTGTTCCGCGGCGCAGCAGATGCAGATGCCCGCTTCGCCTGGTCCCCGGCGCATCCCCTTCGTCGAAGTCCGAGCGTCCGCAGAGGGACCCGGAAAAGAACACGCTGGCGCTGAGGCTGCGGCGGTTCAGCCAGGAGAAGAGGGCGGGATCTTCGGACGGACGGCGTGCTTCTTCGGACAAACGATCGGACCTGGGGGCTTAGCCTTTTCGAAGGGGTCGGAGCGCAGCAGCCTGCCGCAGCTTGCCGATCCTCCCGTCAATGAACCCTTGTGGAGAAAACTGCAATGTCGATTGTCACCAATGCGTTTCGCGGGGCGCTCCTGTCCATCGGCCTGGCCATGGCCTTCCTGCCCGCGACGACACAGGTCGCCGTGGCGGAGGCGGAGGTCAACATCGTGGAAGGCTACGCCGTGCACGGCTACGACGTCGTCGCCTATTTCACCAAAGGCAAGCCGGTGGACGGCGACGACCGCTTCACCGCGGAGCATGACGGCGCCACCTATCGCTTCTCCAGCGCCGAGCATCGCGACCTCTTCACCGCCGATCCGGCGGCCTACGCACCGCAGTACGGCGGCTACTGCGCCTTCGGCGCCGCCATGGGCCGCAAGTTCGACGGCGACCCGAGCGCCTGGGCCATCGTCGACGACAAGCTCTATCTGAATCTCAACAAGGACGTTCAGGCCCGTTGGCAGGAAGACGTGCCCGGCTTCATCCGCGGTGCGGAGAACAACTGGCCGCTGATCCGCAGCCTTGCCGACGCGAGCCTGGAAGCCTCGCCGCCGGCCGGAGTGACGGTCGGCGCCCAGTAACCTCGGGCCTCTCCGACAGAGCCGCAGCGGTCGGTGTCGTGCGGGACCGAAGCGGTCCCGTACGACACGGGTCCTAGGGCGGTCGCCGCAGGAGACGGGCGATCCGCCCGACCGCCGTGTCGCTGCGGATCAGACGGGCGTAGAGCGCGATGTGCCCGGCGTCGTAGACGATCCGGTTGTCCGGCGGCACCTCCCAGCGGTCGAGCAGCGCCAGCGCTGTGGCATAGGGTGTGGAGCTGTCGCGCGTGCCGAGGCATGCCAGAATCCTGCTGGGATCGATTCCCGGCGCCCGCGGCGGATCGAGCAGCGGGCGCAGTGCCGCCAGCGCGTCTTGCGTCCATCCCGCATCTGCCAGCGCGCAGCTCAAGCCCAGCAGGCGCGATAGCGCGCCGGACGCCAAGGCTCGATCGACTTGGCTGGTGCCGGCCCCGACGAAGACCATATCCGGGCGCAGCTCGGCCGGCCAGGTCCGGCAGTGCCCGGCGATCAGTTGGGCGACCAGTCCGCCGAGGCTGACTCCCCCGACCCCGACCAGGGGCGATCCCAGACTGCGCGCCCAGCCGATGAGCCGGGCGGTCTCCTGCACCTGTGTCGAGAAAAGCTCGAAGACCGACAGCGGAGCGCGCGCCAGATAGGGCTCCCCGCTGTAGCGCCCGGGCAGCTCCCGCCGGCCGTGCCATGGGGACTCCGGCAGGATGACACGGACCCCTCGCGCCGCGAGACGCCGCGCCATGTAGTCCTCCTCCGGCCAATAGCGGATCAGGTCGTAGAGCATGCCGAGGCCGCTGCCGTAGATGAAAGTCCCCGTGGCGCCGGTACAGCGCGCCGGTTCGTAGACGCGTGCCGTCACCCTGACGCCTTGCTGAAAGGTCGACGGCGAGGAAAAGCGGAGCAGAGACTCCGGACCGGCCGGCCCGGGAATCGGAGCGCTTCTCTCCGGGGCTGGTAGATCGGCGGCCGACGCGGCGTAGGCCGAGGCAGGATCGCTGAGCCATCTGGACATGGCTGTCATGGTCTCTTCCGGGCCGGGGATCTGAAAGGCCACCGGAGCGAAGGCATGCTCGGCGGACAGGAAGCGGAAGAGACGGTCCGGCTTGAGCGCCTCTTGCGAGAGCCGGCGACGCCGCCGCTCGAGCGCCACGCGAGCGGCGCTGTCCGCCGCTGCGCCGCGCCAGAAGACAGTGTCCCACTGATCCTGTACCTGATCGAGACTCTGTCGCCGCCTGTCGAGCTCAGGCAGGGCGCGGAGCGCCCTTTGCCTCAGACGTTGGCGAGTCGCGTCGTCGACCTCAAGGGCATCGAGGAAGCCTTCCGGATCTGGATTGGCGAAGGCGAGGGCGCGCGCCCGCGCGAGCCGGAACTCTGCGGGCAGCATTGCCATCTTCAGGCGATCGGCCCAACCGGTGGTGAGCAGCCAGCCCAGCGGCCCGGTCAGGAGGCGGTGCGTGCAGGAGGTATCCAGCCTGTCTTGCGCCATGATCCGGAATCGCCTTCGGTCTCGCCGCTCCTGCCCCGGGCCGTCTCCTCTAAGCCCTAAGAGATTTTCGCAGGCGGCGCAGCAGGGCGGCGCGTGTCTTGTCGTCGGCCGCTTGGCTCAGGGCCCCGCGCAGGTCGAGCAGAAACTGGGCATAGTCGTTGTGCCAGTCGGTTCGTCCGACGACGTTGGGGGGGAGGCGGTGCGGACCCGGCCGCTTGCGCGGCCCCCGGTCGCCGAGGAGATCGACGGCGTCGTCCAGCTGAGGCAGGTGAATGCGCCGCCGCGACAGGCCGTCGCCGGCCAGGAGGTCGCGCAGCGCGGCGCGCGCGCCGTCTTCGCCATGGGTCAGGAACAACCCCCTGCGCACCGGCAGCCGCCGCTTGACCCAGGTGACAAGCTCTCCCTGGTCCGCGTGCCCCGAGTAGACGTCGAGCTTCCGGACATCGGCACGCACAGCGACTTCCTCGCCATGGATTCTGACGCTCTTTTTCCCCTGTACCAGCAGATTGCCCAGGGTGCCCGGTGCCTGATACCCCGTGAGGAGGAGAGTCGAGTCCCGCTGCCAGAGATGGCGTTTGAGATGATGGCGGATGCGTCCGGCGTCGCACATCCCGCTTCCCGCCATGATGATGGCGCCGGAACTGAAGCGGGCGATCGCCTTGCTCTCCTCGACGGTCGCGGTGAAGCGGATGTTGCGGCTCTGGAAAGGATTGCCGTCGTCCGGCACGTCCTCCAGATCCCTCAAATGGGCCGTGAAGACGTTCGTGGCGCGGATCGCGAGCGGCGAGTCCAGGAAGATCGGTGCCTCCGGAACCTTGCCCTCGCGCATGAGCGCCGAGAGGTCGAGCAGCAGCTCCTGAGTCCGTTCGATAGCGAAGGAGGGGATCAGCAGGTTGCCGCCGCGCCGCAACGCTCCCTTGACCTCTTCGGCCAGAACCTCGCGGCGCTGCTGCAGGGTCACCCGCGGCCGCGGCCGGTCGCCGTAGGTGGCTTCGCAGAACACGTAGTCCAGGTTCTCGGGCGCTTCCGGCTGCGGGAGAAACAGCTTGTGGTCGGGCCCGATGTCGCCGGAAAACAGCAGGCGCAGCACGCGCTGTTCGCGATCGCCGGTCGCAATCTCCAGTTCGATGGAGGCCGACCCGAGGATGTGCCCGGCATTCCAGTAGCGCGCGCGCAGGCCCGCGCCGACATCCTCCCATTGATCGTAGTCGACCGGGCGAATCTGCGTCAGGCAGGTCTCGGCATCGCTGCCGCTGTAGATGGGCGTCACAGGGGGACGGCCCCGCTGGGCGTTTCGGCGATTGAGACGCGCCACCTCGGTCTCCTGGATATGACCGCTGTCGGGCAGCATGTAGGTCAGCAGATCGCGGGTGCCGGCGGTGCAGAAGATCGGCCCGCGGAATCCCTGCTTGACCAGCTTCGGCAGCAGGCCGGAGTGATCGATATGCGCGTGGGTCAGAAGCACGAAGTCGATCTGCGCCGGATCGAAGGGAAAGGCGCCGTAGTTGAGCTCCCTGATCGTCTTCGACCCCTGGAACAGTCCGCAGTCCACCAGGAACTGGCCGCGCGGGTGCGTGATCCAGTAGCAGGAGCCGGTGACCGTGCCGGCCGCGCCGCAGAAAACCAGATCCACAGTCATGTCATGTCCTCTTGCAGCACCGCGGCCAGGAGCGGTGCGAGATGAATTGCATTGCTGGGGTGGGGCACGCTGTCGGTCGAGCGCAGCCGGAAGACACCGGCCGCCCGCAGCTGGGCCGCCTCTTCGGGGCCGCAGAGCATATGGATCGCCAGGGCCTCGATGCGCGCGGCGCCGGCCGCCGTCAGTTGCTTGGCGCAGGCGACCAGAGTGCCGCCCGTCGAGACCAGGTCGTCGACCAGAACGACCGGCCGGCCGCGCGCC